>CAZOZW010000101.1:0-1755 GCA_964584385.1 uncultured Candidatus Peribacteria bacterium | reverse complement strand
CCCCACCCGATTCGCGCGTCGCAAGCAGAAATGACTTCATCCCCTTCAATCACTGCAAAACACCCACTCCGGCAGAGGAAACCTTGTTATCCCTGCAATCGTCACAGATTCCCTAGCATATTTTAAACGGAGAAAGTACCCCTTTTTTAAGGGGGAAGCAGGGGGTTTTCTTGTTTAATGGCGGAGTCCCGCAATCTCGCTTTACACAAAAGAGTAAGCCCCGCCAAGAGCATATGTTGGGTTTTTCCGATCTCTTATCTCCTATCTCCACCTTAAATAGCATAACCTTTCTCAGAACTCTACCACCCCAAAACGAATCTCATAAACCATTATTCGTAATTCCACATTCGAAATCCACAGCTCATATTCTCATCGATCGATACGATATGAAACACAAAAACAGTTTACATGTACTTTCCCTTGACATTTACCCCGAATTTTTTAGAAAATACTCGGGCGTTTTTTTACTTAGCAACAGACATGAAGGCAAGCGTTAAACATATTCGAATCTCACCGAAAAAAGCAAACTTAGTTGCCGGATTGGTGCGTGGCAAGCCCGCAAACGAGGCATTGGTCTTTTTGCAGTTCGCCAATAAAAAAGCCGCCGATATTCTGCATAAGCTCATCGCTTCGGCGGTGGCGAATGCCGAAAACAACGACGCAAAAAGCGCCAACGACCTTATCATCGATAAGCTCGTCGTTACCAAGGGGCGAACATATCGCCGGGGTATTCCTGCTTCACGCGGACGCATGATGCCGATTCTAAAGCGCAGTTCACATATTTTCGTCGAACTGGGTGAGCAGGGTGTTGCTCCAGCCGAGCCTGAAGCAAAGGCAGAAACAACCGAACCAAAAGCCGAAAAAGGCAAAAAATAATTTCTCTCCTCCAAAATCCTTATGGGACAAAAAGCGAATCCGAATGATATACGTGTGGGAATAACCACCAAATGGCCAAGCCGCTGGTTTGCCACCGGAAAAGACTATTCCGCCAAACTGCTGCAAGATATGAACATTCGCAAGTTTTTAGGAGAACGCTTAAAAGAAGCGAGCGTTGCACGCGTTGAAATCGAACGAACGAGCGCAAACATATCGGTTTCGATCTTTTCGAGTAAGCCCGGTGTTATCATCGGCAGAAGCGGAACCGCAATCGAAGATTTAAAAAAAGAACTCAATCGTACTTTTAACGAAAACTTCGAAGTAAATATCAAAGAAGTCAAAAACCCCGATCTCGATGCCGAGATCCTGGCAGAATCGGTTGCGTTTCAAATCAGCCGCCGTGTTGCATTCCGTCGTGCTGCCAAAGGAGCGATTCGTAAAGCGATAGAAGCGGGCGCAAAAGGAATCAAGGTCGAGATCAGCGGTCGTCTTAATGGCGCCGAAATCAGCCGTCGAGAGTTCTTTTTGGAAGGGAAAATCCCACTCCAAACATTTCGTGCCGATATCTCATATTCGTCACGTCGCGCCGAAACAACCTACGGTACTATTGGAGTAAAGGTGTGGGTGTTCCGCGGTGAGGTTTTTAAAGACCGCCTACAAAAGAAGATGAACGATCAATTGACCGCACAATAGTCGATAAAAAATTGAAGTATTAAAAAGAGGCGCGAGCCTCTTTTTTTGTGCAAACTTTTTGGCGGAGTTTTTTTCTGACGAAGTTTCCTCTTTTGACTGAAAGCAGGTTGAGGGAGTCCGCCATCGGTCAAGTTTTAAAACCCCAGACTTGATGTTGAATCGCCCAATCTGAAATCGTTTACGTGT
>CAZOZW010000100.1:0-2135 GCA_964584385.1 uncultured Candidatus Peribacteria bacterium | reverse complement strand
TGAAGATATTGAAAAGCTCAAAACCAATCCGCTCAGTTGCCGCTCGGTCGCGTACGATATTGTGCTGAACGGTGTTGAGGTCGGCGGCGGTTCGATGAGAATCCACGAAGCCGAATTGCAAAGCCAAATCTTTGATATTTTAAAGATCAGTCCCGAAGATGCGCAGCGTCGCTTCGGCCACATGCTCAATGCCTTCGAATACGGCGCACCACCCCATGGCGGCTTGGCGCTCGGTTACGACCGCTTGGTAATGCTTTTTGCCGGCGAACCGAACATTCGCGAGGTCATCGCCTTTCCGAAAAATCAAACCGCGCAAGACCTCATGCTCGGCGCCCCCAGCCAAATGCCGTTAGAGCAGTTAGATGAGTTGGGAATCGAGCTAAAAGAAGAAGAGGAGTAATACAATAAGGCATCGGTAATCCCCCTTTTCAAGGGGGATTAGGGGGGTTTAAAGAGTGTGCCCCTTAGCTACATTTATACATCGAAGCCTTACCACACAGATGACAACAGCCTCAAAATCATCAAGTATTCACGAGAACATTATCGCATAGCAACATGAAACAACTCTTCGGCACCATGGGCGTGGGCGGCGCAGCCATCTTGTTAACGGTTGCCAACTTGGCGAGCTATGTGGCGGGCTTTGCGCGCGACTTATTCTTGGCGAACATCTTTGGCGCCGGAGCCCAAACCGATGCCTTTTTTGCCGCTTTTATCCTGCCGGATTTTTTATTCAATTTTCTTGTGCTCGGCTTTGTTTCGGGCGCATTGCTGCCGGTATTTCAAAGCACCGAAACCCGATCGAAACAAAAAGCCGCCGAAGTGTTTCATAGTTTTTTTACGGTGATCATCATCGGTACAACGGTAATGGCGGCAATCGCATTTGCCCTTGCACCATACTTTGTCGATGCTTTTTTCGGTGGTGCCGCTTCGATGAAATCGGCAGATGACCTCGCGCAAATCACAAAGCTGACGCGGATTTTGTTACTCTCGCCGATCATCTTCGGTATTTCGAACACCCTCGGCATGATTCTGCTCGCCAGAAAACGATTCTTCTCAATGGCGATCTCACCGGTTTTATACAATGTTGGGATTATTTTAGGGATTACGATCTTCGGACCGGTTTATGGGATTCAAGCAGCGGTATGGGGCGCGGTTGCCGGCGCCTGTTTGCATTTGCTTTCTCGTTTGATCGATTTTCCGGCGACCAAAGTCGGCATCAAAGCGGTGATTAAAAAGTCGCGCGAGTTAAAAAAGATATTCGTACTCGGCGTACCAAAAACTGTTGGCTTACTCGCGTTTCAACTCGTTTTGCTCGCCTTCGCCTCACTCGCCACCACCTTGCCCGATGGCAGCCTGGCGTCGTGGAACTATGCCCGCAATATTCAAAGCCTGCCGGTTTCGCTGTTCGGCATTGCTTTTGCCACCGCGGCGTTTCCGTTTATATCTGAATTTGTTGCCAATAATAAGCCAATCGATCTACAAAAAAGACTCTCTAAAACCGCAGTGCAAATCTTGTTTTTTGCGATTCCGGCAGGCATTGGCTTACTGCTCATCGCCGAACCGACCATCGCCGTACTCCTCGAACATGGTGAATTCGGTAGAGAAGCAAAAATACGGACTTCAACAATACTGATTGCCGTTGCGCTTTCAATCCCGTTCGAAGCCCTAACGCATCTCCTCTCTCGTTCGTTTTTAGCACATCAGAATACAATCATCCCCGCTTTGGGCAAGTTGCTGTTCTTTTTTGTTGCAGTGGGTTCGGCATATTGGCTGATCGATATCTACGGTGCGGTTGCTTTTGGCATAGGCTTTACATTGGCGGCAATCAGCGAGGCAGGAATGCTGTACATCGTCTTTTTGGTTCGTTATAAAAAAACGGTACTTGCCGGTGCCACCGTCTCAATCATTAAAATATTACTGCTCTCCATCATCATGGCAGGTTTGATCGAGCGATTCTTACAACATTTCAGTATCGATTCGAGCAGTGAATTTATTCGCCTTGGCGGCAGCTTACTGATCGGCGGAGGCGCATACCTACTGGGTGCGGTGATTGTAAAAATCCCCGAGGTATCGGAGATCTTCTTGCGGCGGAAGAAGAGAGGGTAGTTGTTAGTTGTTAGTTGTTAGTTGTTCGT
>CAZOZW010000099.1:254-2352 GCA_964584385.1 uncultured Candidatus Peribacteria bacterium | reverse complement strand
AAATCGTCGAACTCAAAATTTTTCGCAAGGAATCTGAGAATCTCTGATCGAAAAGAACATATGTCAACAGTACCTAGCGTACGGCGCATTTATTACTATTTGTTTTTGGTAGCAGTTTTTTATGGGCTGTTCGTTTATAATTCTATATTCTTGCAGTGTGGTCTTTTTAATAGATGAAAACCGAATCTGAATTAGTGAGTGCGTTGCAGATTGAGCGGTTCGCTGAGCATTTTCCAGTAATCGATTCTAAGACATCGAGCGAGTATGAGGTAGGAATCAATGGAAAGAGCTACACCATTACTTCTCTTGTAGCGGCAGTGCGTGAGGCATCTGACGAGGTGGTAAAAGACGTGATAGCGATGCAAGATACTTTTTTGGTTCGGAGTAAAAATGGCTTTACCGCGAACATGAGCTTGCGCGATATTCTCTTGCTCTCACGAGTTTCTGATATTCAACTGCGAATCCATGAGCTGATCGGTGATAAAATGAATGTCAATTTTAGTGACAGCAATGAGTGAGATTCATCACGTTTTTAGTCGAACACTAATCTTTCACGGTTTCTTGCAAGAAAGCCGCTGCGCCTGTCCTCCCCCTTTCCACTCAACAAGCATCACAACAGCAAAAGCCTAAACAATCGTAATCAGTCCCAATAAAGCGGGATGTGAGAGAGAGGGTTCTGGGTGGTTTACAACTTCTTTGGTATTACCTAGAATCATCCACCCGCTTGTCGCCCCGGTTTTTCACCAGCAGGCGAATGGGTGGGCGGTGAAAAGACCGGGGTCTGCAACCCACAATAATAAAACGATGAAGCAATATTATGTCTACATCCTCGGCAGTTTACGCGGAGCTTTATACGTCGGTGTAACCAATAACCTCGTATCCCGTGTTCATCAACACAAGACCAAGATCAACAAAAGCCATACCTCTAAATACAACATCTCCCGCCTCCTCTACTACGAAGTCGGCGAAGACATCACCGCAGCGATAAAGCGAGAAAAACAACTCAAAAAGTGGAAACGAGCCTACAAAGACCGTCTCATCACCGAGTTCAATCCCGGCTGGCGCGATCTTTATTCAGATATTTCACAGAACTTTTGAACCACTTTTCTTCTCATACAAACGACAACAGACCCCGGTCTTCGCGCCCTACCATCACCCACCCCGCAAAACCGGGGTGACCCCGCTTCGCTAAAGCTACGCGGGGTAGGCAAGAGTTTTTTTGATGACTGCTTCACTTTCACGAAGTGCAATAAAAACGCCGCTGCGCCCGTCTTCCCCCTTTCGCCCCAACAAATACAACAGCTCGCAGTAAAACAAACCATCATCACTCCTATAAAAGGGGATGTGAGAGAGGGATTTTTACTTACTCAACCAACTTCAATTTTTAAACAAAATAATACATTCTCTGTTGCCGTCACCTAGATCATCACGATCGTTCGCATTATCAAAATCCCCCTTGTATTCCCTCCCGAGTCGCTTTGCTCTCGTTTCTCAAAAAAACGGCAATTGTGATAGGCATTGCAAGATTTTCCGTTTGATTCCACCATAAAAAGCGCTAGATTTGTAGCACTGAAAAATTTTGCATGAACACAGCCGAAATACAAAAGCAGGCAGCGCGAAATATTATCACGCGTTTGGCGAAGTCGAAATCGACCGATAAAAAGGCATTGATCACCATAAAAAACGATGTTTGTCGCGAGTATAAACTCAATACTTTTCCCGATGCCGAGTTGCTCAAAGAATACAAGGCGATGCTTGCCGAGGGGTTGAAAATCCCCACGGGGTTGGAGCCGTATTTACGAAAACGCGGTATTCGCACTCTTTCGGGGATTGCGCCGATATCGGTCTTAATGCCGCCGGCACCGTGCAAAAGCGCATGTGTATATTGCCCAACCGAGCGCGCCGATAGCGGCGGTAAAACCTTGTTCCAGCACGATACCGAAAAAAAATACGGCAAACAGAGCGTCCCAAAAAAGTATCAAAAACCGGGTGCACTTGTAATGCCGAAAAGTTATTTAAGCAGTGAACCGGGGGCAATGCGCGCCTTGCTCGCGGGGTTCGACCCATATGTGCAGATATCGCGTCGATTACTGGCGCT
>CAZOZW010000099.1:0-221 GCA_964584385.1 uncultured Candidatus Peribacteria bacterium | reverse complement strand
AGTGTGAACTCATCGTGCAAGGCGGTACTTTTTCCGATTTGCCCAAGCGCGACCGCACCCGCTTTATCACCCGGTGTTACCACGGGTTTAATCAACAAAAAGGCGATGCGCTCGAAAAGGCACAGCGAATCAACGAAACCGCAAAAAGCCGCGTTATCGGCTTAACTCTCGAAACCCGCCCCGGCTCGGTTACCCCCGAAGAGATCCGCGAATTTCGTCGC
>CAZOZW010000098.1:0-2405 GCA_964584385.1 uncultured Candidatus Peribacteria bacterium | reverse complement strand
AATCCTGAGCGAGTTGTCATATTATGCCAAACAGAAGAAACCGGCTACAAGAGAGGTTCTAGCTTAAAAAATCCTCCAAACCCCTTTTAAAAAACTGGGCTGCTTCCCGATATATGTTATCACATCGAACAAGCCGAGCCAGATTGTATCTCGTGGGATAATTCGTGTTCCGGGATTCTTACATCATAAATCCTAAATCCAGATTCTTAAATCATAAATCCTAAATCCAAATTCCCACATCTTATCTCATATCTCTAACCTCTAACCTCAATCCTCTCATTTGCCATTCCCTCACCGCTGCAATACAATACATCCACCTCATCAGCAAAAATATGTTCACCGGAATCGTCGAAGCCACCGCACACGTCATCTCACTGAAAAATCATCGTTTGGTATTGCAGCGCCCTTTGTTATTCGATGAATTAAAAATCGGGCAATCGATTGCCGTTAATGGCGCTTGCCTAAGCGTGATGAAGTGTGATCAGCAGCAGATAGAGTTCGACACCGTACCCGAAACATTACAAAAAACAAATCTTGGCGCGGCGCAAATGGTTAACCTCGAACGGGCGCTTTCGGTAAACGGCAGGTTCGAAGGGCATTGCGTGTTGGGGCATGTCGATGGTACCGCCGAATTACAGCAAGTGGATGAAACCGAAAAAGGCTGGTTGATGCGGTTCTCGATTCCGCAAGATTTGAATAAATATTTTGTTCATAAAGGATCGATCGCGCTCAATGGTATTTCGCTGACGATCGCCGATTGTACAAATGAATCGTTTACCGTCGCGATCATCCCCCACTCTTTTAAAGAAACGAACCTGCATACACTGCAGACGGGCGACCAGGTAAACATTGAGGCGGATTATTTTGCAAAGTTGCTCAGCAAATGGCAAACGGCGTAAACGTAAAATTCTGGCTGAGCAAGCAAACCAATTACGATGCATTTGCCGGTGAGTTCGACGAAACCCGCTATAAGAATTGGCCCGAGGGCGATTACTTTCACAAGCGGTTGCAACTGTTCGGTCTTCGGCTGCGGCACAAGCCCAAAGTGCTCGATGCCGGCTGTGGCAATGGGCGCTTGTTTCAGGTGATCGAAGATGCCGGCGCACTGCCGGTAGGAATCGACCAATCGGCTGAGCTTACCAGAATCGCACAGAAAAAATACCCGCATATCACCATTCAAACCGCACAAATGCAGCAACTGCCATTTGCCGATGAAACGTTCGATGGAGCAGCGGCATTCGCCAGTTTGCCGCATCTGCCAAGTAGTAAAGCGCAACGAACCGCTCTCCGCGAAATGCATCGCACGCTCAAACCGGGTGGTTTTGTATTCGGTACGTTGTGGAACCTGAACCAACCCCAGTTTAACCAAGCCGCCAAGCAAGCGCGACGGCGCAGCCTATTTTTGCCGTGGTGGAGTAAGAACGATTTCGTGATTCCCTGGGGCAAACAAAAGCTACTGCGGATGTATCATCGATTTTCGCCACAGAGAATAACTGAACTGCTTGTACAAGCAGGATTTGACGAGATTGAGATCTTTAGTGTTTCAGACGGCACAGCAACAGAACCAACCGGCAGAAACATCTGCTTTATTGCCAAAAAACCTACGCGGATCAAAGTACTGGGCGTACCGATCGATCTGGTAAAAAAAAGAGAGGCGACCGATCTTTTAGAAAACGCTGCAACTGGCAGCAAACAGATTTTTGCGACGACACCGAATCCCGAGATCTGCGTTGCCGCCCATTCGAACATCGCCTATAAAAAGATTTTGCAAACGGCGCACCTGAGCTTCGCCGATGGCTTTGGTTTACAATGGGCGGCAGATTATGCGACTTCTGCGACGAAGAATCGTTTTTGGCACATGGCGCGATGGTTGATGAAAAAGAGACCGCGGATTATTAAAGAGCGGGTTTGCGGCGCCGACTTGTTCGTAGATTTTTGTAAAGCGAGCAGACAGCCGATTTTTTTGCTCGGTGGGGCGCCCGGTGTGGCAAAAAAATGTAAAAAGATGTTCAACGAAGCCGGCGGCAATATTGTTGCGGTAGATGATGGCAGCGCAGATGCGTACGACGAGAAACGGATTATCGAGAAAATCGATCAATCGAATGCAAAGGTGTTGTTCGTGGCATTCGGCGCGCCCAAACAAGAACAGTGGATTTATCGGAATTACGCCAAACTACGTACGGTTCGGCTGGCGGTGGGTGTGGGCGGCAGTTTCGATTTCGCCGCCGGAGAAGTACAACGCGCCCCAGAGCAAATGCGAAGAATGGGGCTTGAGTGGGTATGGCGCTTACTACAAAACCCGCGCCAGCGTGCAAAACGGATTTTTACGGCGGTGTGGGTGTTTCCGCGGGTGGTTGCGGGGGAGAAAAAGTTGAGTGCTAAACGCTCGAGATAAGAAAGCTGCT
>CAZOZW010000097.1:550-2475 GCA_964584385.1 uncultured Candidatus Peribacteria bacterium | reverse complement strand
CTCAGTTCGGATTGAGGTCTGCAACTCGACCTCATGAAGTTGGAATCGCTAGTAACCGTGAATCAGCCATGTCACGGTGAATATGTTCCTGGATCTTGTACTCACCGCCCGTCAAGTCACGAAAGATAGGGACGCCCGAAGCGGTGTTACCCCGAGCAATCGGGGGCATCATCACGGCGAGACTATTGATTGGGACTAAGTCGTAACAAGGTATCCGTAGGGGAATCTGCGGATGGATCACTTCCATAGATGGAAACTTATGACTCACAGTTTATCAGTTCTGATATCTGTGGGGAGATTGACCCCGCCAACGGCTGGGTAATCGTTCTCTTTTGTACTAAGGGTTTTTATGTATCTTAATTTGATTAGAATACTACATTAAGGCGGCGAGTCACGCCTTAGTGTAGTATTTTGGTATTTCTAGGCAGCACTTTTTTATCTTGTCACATCAATGCGTTGGTCGGCACTACCATCTCTTTTATAAAACAATCGGCGTACCGTGCCATTTTCGTGGTTTCACGAAAGATATCCAATCCATCTGCGATAAGCAAAATAAGGCTCAGTCAATCTCTACTGCCGCAGTTATGAATACTTTACATATGCATATTCCCTATAAGCAAAACGCCTTCTCGTATTAATTCTTGAATATGGTCTGTAAAAATAATCTTTTTCTATGCGGTTTTTTCGACAAAAACCTTTGCATGGTTTTTATTATGTTTCATAACTAATCTACCAAAAGTCCATAGCTTCCCAGTATAATGCCAAATACTTCGAATTATGGTGTAATATAAAAAAGTGTTGCAATCCACGAATCAGAGTTTTAGAACTGATGTGTAGGGTCAATAAAAAACTTCGCATGAGTTCGCAAGCCATAAGGCAAGCGACGCACATCCCCGAAGGATAGGCGTTTTTTACCCTAATCAATTTCTTTTTCTAAATTCTTATGAGGAATATAACCAAACTTATAATGGGCATCGCCCTGAGCGTATTCGTTATACCGCTTTCTGTACAAGCACAAAGCGTTATGCCGATTTACGAACAAAACCGAATGGTCGATGCTATCGAGTGCCCCGATACTCTTTCGCTCAGCCAATGTATCGAACTCCGCAGCCGCATGGGTGATACGCTCCGAATGTATATCAATGAGCTAAGTGGTGAGATGGATGATAGCGGCATGCTGTTTTCACCTACTACTCCGGTAAATTCGGGCATAGTTTGTTCTGAAGATGATACCGTACAAGAGTGTTTGCAGCGCAACACAGCTGGCTACGGCATGAATCCTGTCGAGCGCCAGACTGTTGTTGATCTTACCGATCGAGCAGATGTTGTTACTAATACCGACCGTGTTTTCATGGAAGGCGACAGCATTTACTGCCCCGAAGGGATGACCACACAAAACTGTATCGAACTGCTAGATTTACGCGAGCAAGTGGTCAATCTTACAAAAGCCTATGGTGATGACTTTAGTGCGGTTAACTTTTTTGAAGAACGACGGATGAACAATCGCATCAGTCCGCGAATCGATTACATGCAAGAACTGAACGTGTTACGAGGTATTATCGTTCGCGAACGCGAGCAGGCAATGGAAGCCGATAACGAACAGATCGAGATGATTCTCGGTGAAACCCCGCTTCGTCATGGTCAAACCATCATCCCCGATGTAATGCCAACGATTGGTGAAACCGACGACCAAAACGACGAAGATTGGAACGATTTGATCATGCTTCGCCGCTTGATCTACGATAACGATTATGATGCATTCGATGAGTATGTCAGTATATTAACTCTAGAAAACTTAGTGGATGCCATCAACGAATATGAACGTTTACTCGATGCCGCCGGTGATGATGACACCGCCGATACATATCGCGAGATGATGCTTAGAATTCGCGCTGAACTCTGTGAGCGTGATATCGATCGATTGT
>CAZOZW010000097.1:0-508 GCA_964584385.1 uncultured Candidatus Peribacteria bacterium | reverse complement strand
CACCGATCTCGACGACGACGATTTCTCTTGTGAGCAATGAGAGCAGTAGAGCAAAACCAATGCTCATGCGAAGCGATAGAATCCCCCAGTACAGATGTGCAGGGGGATTCTTTCTACATGAGACCGAAAATCATTCGCAGTTGATTTACATTACACTTTCTTCGCGGTAAGCTGCGGCGGTATACCAAATGCTATGAAATCTTTTTACAAGGTGCTCGCCTATGCACTCATCGCCCTTACCACCAACAATTTTGTGTGGTTTGCGGTTACGTTTTGGGCGTATCTCGAAACCGAATCGGTACTGGCGACCAGTATTGTTGCCGGTATTTACGCGCTCGCCACCGCGATCTTCGGCTTTTGGTTTGGCGCACTCGTCGATCGCCATTGCAAAAAAAATGTAATGCTCGGCTCATCGCTCGTCTCTTTACTGCTGTTTGTGATTGCCGCTGTACTATTTTTTACTTTTCCCGAATCGGCTTTTCAAAGCGTTGCCGATTGGCGATTTTGG
>CAZOZW010000096.1:0-2818 GCA_964584385.1 uncultured Candidatus Peribacteria bacterium | reverse complement strand
AACCGTAGCGCAAAGAATACCGCCTGCTCCTAAATCTTTAAAGGCAATGCGTTTGATGTCGCCGGTTTTTTCTAGTTTTTTGAACAAGTCGTCGAAGGCGGCGAACAAATGCCGCTCTAAAAAAGCATTCGGCTCTTGCACCGCGCCTTTGTTCTTTTCGAGGTCATCTTCGCTTAGCGTTGTGCTGGCAAACGATGACCCGCCAAAACCGCTGCGGTCGGTTGGCTTACCGACGAGGATGAATTCGTAGCCGTCATCGGCGGCGTTTTTCGGCACGTACGAATGTATCAGATTCGACCATTTCATAACCCCAAGGGCAACAACATTCACCAAACAATTATCGTTGAACGATTCATCGAAAAACATATCGCCACCCAAGTTCGGCACGCCAAGCGGGTTGCCATAGCCACCAACTCCCGCCACCACATCATTTGTTATTCGACCGGTTTGCGGCGCTTTTACGTCGCCAAACCGCAGGGCGTCGAGCGCACCGATAACGCGGGCACCCATACAGGCAATGTCGCGGCAAATACCGCCTACACCGGTAGCCGCGCCTTCGAACGGAACCACCTGGCTGGGGTGATTATGCGATTCATGGGCTACCACCAAACCGTATTTTTCGCCGTTTTTTGCTTCGTGGAATAAAACAACGCCGGCATCTTCGCCGGGGCCGAGTAAAATATTTTTGCCCTTCGTGGGCAGTTTTTTTAAAAGATTGCGCGATGATTTATACGAACTGTGTTCGCTGCCCTGAATGCCCCAAATAATACCCTCGGTAAGAGTGGGGTTTCGCCCCAGCATTTGTACGACTTGGCGCCCTTCGTCGGGGGTTAAGGCAACGGCGTAGTGCGAAAAGATATCGATGATTTCTTGATCGGATTTGTTCGAGATTTCGAGAATCGGTTCCATGGTGAGCGAAAGCAAAAAGGTGATTGCATTATGCAACAAAGCCATGTGCGATTACCAGTGAAAGCGTCGAAGAAAATGAATGAAGTGATGTAGAGACGTTTTGGCAAAACGTCTCGATGATGCATGACGAATCGGCACAACGCAAACCAACGTATGGAGAGACGTTGCATGCAACGTCTCTACATCGAATAATCAAGTCGCTTGCGATTCATAGATCATAAATTATAAATCCTGATCAGTTCTCATAAAACCCCTTCAATCTTCTGGACGCATCTTACAGAATTCATCCCGGTGCAAAAAACATGATCCGTTCTCAAAGTTTTATCACTTGTATTTGCCAATCAGACTCACTGCAACTCTGATCACTGCAACCACAACGCCAATCCGATCCATCCCACCAGCAGGTGTAAGCTAGCACGTATTTTGACTGCCGTAGTTCATCACGATTGAAAGGCAAGCGAACCGTTGCCTCACTCGTAAGCCAACTCCCCCGAGAAGAAGAACCCGTAAAAGTGATTCCATGCCAAGCATTGTCTTTCCAGACATACCCGTTTCGATAGACATATATATCTTCATCATCCAGCCCTGCAATAACCGTAGCTCCATTGGCATCGCAAACGGCTTTTACAAGTTTGTCGCGATCGGGCTTAAAAAGATGCCATGGTGGTGAGTAGTCGTATGGGATAGTGTCGCCTGATGAGATCGTATGACAAGATCGTGTCGTTGGTTGTTCATGCTTTTGCTGCTGTCTTTCTCGATGTAATGAGCGGCGGGAACCACCAGAGCCGGAGCGACTTGAAACAGATACAGTGGTGCTCTCCTCTGTCGTTCCGCCATCCCCCGTGCACGACAGCTCATAAGTAGTCGTCTGCTCGGGCGTAACAACAAAACTGCCGCTCATCCCACTTGCCGTAAAACCTGTCGCCACACAAGAATCGGCATCTGTAGCCGACCAGCTGATCGTCGAAGATCGACCGGTGATAAGCGAAGCAGGATCGGCAGTCATCGTAACGTTCGGGGGCGATATCGGCGTAACATTGATCGCCGATAGCTTAGCATTATTGACACTGGCATTTAGCTCGATCGAAAGGGCATTATCATCGACCGAAACAAGAAAAGATCGGTCGTAAGCTGTGTCATGACCGGCAAGATCGAATACATCAAGATCGTCGAGCAGCGTAGCACCTTCGACATCAACATCGAAAACGCGCCGACCGGGATCGGTAAAATAGACCTCGGCAAACCGCAGGGTGAGTTCGTACACACCATTCGGCAATGGCAGCTCGTAAGAGAACGAACCAAAGCGCTCACTCTGATAAAGGGCATCATCTGCCGTATCGGCAATCGGATCTGTGAAGATGGTAGCTTCACCGCCTACGGCAAAGCCAATACCTCCCTGGTAGACAGTACCATCCACTGCCGTGTAATCACTCCCCCCCCGCATTGATCGCATAAGCGTTTTGCACTGAAACCGTTACATTCTGCTGCACCGTAGTACTCTCACTACTGCATGATACACCATAGGTCGTTGTTAGCATGGGGGCAACGACAATGCTCCCTTCGGTGCCACTTGCCGCAAAGCCGGTTCCACTACAAGAAATGGCATTGGTCGAACTCCATGTCAGGGTCACCTCATCGCCCTCGATGGCAAAATTCATACGTTCGGCGTTGGTGGGAGCGACTGTTGGATCGGCAGGGTTTTGTGAGCGGTCGCCGCGACCGGTGTTCTCACCAACATACAGTGTCACCGCTCGCCCCTTGGTTTCACCAAACCCCCGAATATGGGGCATATCATCGCGTGTTAAGATTTTTGTGATTGCACCGCGCGTCTCTTTTACATGCTCTTGCCAGTCGCTCCATGGCCCGGTAGACCAAACACCAGAAAAGTCGGCATCTACCAGTTCTATGA
>CAZOZW010000095.1:778-2862 GCA_964584385.1 uncultured Candidatus Peribacteria bacterium | reverse complement strand
AGCAGTAACCAAATGATCATCGGTGTCACCGATACTTCAACCGTACGAACGATAACCCTTTCTACAGCAGATGCCATCGACGGCAAAATGATTATTGTAAAAGACGAAAGCGGCAACGCAAACTTTACCAGCCGCAGGATCAGGATTGTTACCGAAGGATCGGAAACGATCGATGGCTGGAGCGAGATAAACATACGAGTTCGCTACGGTGCGGTTCGCTTATATAGCGATGGCACCAACTGGTTCAGCTTTTAACACTTAGAATTTAGAATTTAGAATTTAGAATTAAGAATTATGAATTACGAATGAAAGAAACAATCAAAACGTTTACCGGCTTAAAAGTTTGGCAAGAAGGGCATCAGCTCGTTCTTATGACCTACGAGGCGACAAAATCGTTTCCGAAAGATGAACGATTCAGTCTGACCGATCAAATGAGAAGATCAGCGGTATCGATCACATCAAACATTGCAGAGGGCTTTGGCAGAATCGGCTATAAAGATAAGCAAAGATTTTATTACCACGCCCATGGCTCACTAACAGAACTTAAAAACCAACTCTTAATCACCAAAGATATTCACTACCTTACAAAAACCGACTTCGAAAAACTCGCAGAACAAGCAAATACAACGCACAAACTGCTACGTGGATTAATAACGAATACACAATCATTCATCGATTCAACAGAAAATTCTTAATTCTTAATTCATAATTCTTAATTCAAAGAAAAAAACTCTTCCCCAAACCAACATGAAAACCCCACACAACAAAACCCAATTTCCTTTCTTTCACAAGATGAAACTCGCAAAAAAATCTTTTGCAGTAATGCTCGCGCTCTCTTTGGGCGTAAACGTCGCCTCGGCAGATGTAATGACGAATATCGGCGATTACTCCCCTGCCCCGAGCAAAGACCCGATCTTTACCGGAGACATGACCATGCCCGGCACGGGCACTTGGGCGAGCGACGGCAGAGTTGGTGTTGGCGTATCGACGATAGATGCCGACCTGCAAATGCAAGTAAACGGCAAATTGGGTGCTGATGAGTTTTGTGACCAAACCGGATCGAACTGCTCGAGTATGAGTGGGATTTTATCGGGAGCGAGTTTGTGGAGCGAAAGCGGAGGAAACATCTACCGCAGTGGTGGTTTTGTGGGAATCGGAACCAATGATCCAACCTCATCGCTTGATGTTGTAGGCGGCAATTTTTATCTGCCGGTAACCTCAAGCGCCCCGCTCGATGCCGACTTGGCAAACAGCCAATGGAGCATGTGGCTCGATGATACTACCGGGCAATTCACCCTAATAGCGCGTGATGGTGATGGTGATGTCATCAATCAGCCGATTGGCAGCCTTTCGGGTTTAACGATTCGCGAAAGCGACGGCGCCCCGGTCATCAACAACATTCAAACGATCGAGTTCGACCAAGACACCGGTTTTTTACTCGAAGACTTAGGTTCGGGCGTGGCAAAAATAAAAATCGATTCGCATTATAAAACCATCCAATTCGGGCCCGATGGCTCGGTAATCGCCACCGGAAGCGACACTTTGAACTTTGGCGGCAACGGACTCGACTTTACCGTAGTAGATGAAGCAGGCGTAAACGGCGGCGACACGGTTACTCTTACCGTAAATGCCGATGACAGCAACGTAGCGAACGACTTAACGATCAATTCGACCAGTGCGGCAACTTTTGGCAGCACGGTAACCGTAGGAACAGTAACCCTAAGCCCCGGTTTAGAGCTAGATGTTGAAGGGCAAATAGGAGCAACACAGTATTGTGACGCCGATGGCGGTAATTGTTACACCATTACCGAACTCGGCTCAAGTTCGGGAACCGCCGCATGGGGCGGTATTAGCGGCACTTTAAGCGACCAAACCGATCTGCAAACCGCATTGGATGCGAAATTAGACCTTGCAGGCGGCACGATAACCGGTGACATTGCTACCGGTGGTAACGAGATAACCGGACTACCGAACGTACCCACCGTTGATTCGGCGGCAACCAGTAAAAAATATGTCGATGACCAAATTATTGCGGGCATAGAAGGGCTTGCTTGGCGATCGCCGGTCGATGATGCCGACGGACC
>CAZOZW010000095.1:0-744 GCA_964584385.1 uncultured Candidatus Peribacteria bacterium | reverse complement strand
GGGAGTGACATGTAATGCGACGAATGAAGGCTATGCGGTGTATAACGATGCCGAAGCACTGGTATACGTATGTTCAGACGATGGCGGAGCAAGCTTTACCTGGACGAACATAGGTTCGACAGCGGTAATACCGACCATGGCAGGTGAGGTAACAGGAGATATGACGAGTAATGTAATAGCGAGCGGAGTGGTAGATAGTGATAACGTTACCGATGATTCAATAGTAAACGCTGATGCGGCGATTGATGGTACGAAGATCGACCCGGATTTTGGCGCGCAGAATATTTCACAGAGTGTGAATGGCAGCTCAGAGGCAGACCCACGCATATTGGGCACAACGGATTTTACACTAGGAGAGGCCGCACGATGGGAGTTTGGCGATTCCGGCAATGCCATTCAAACCGCATACAACAGAGGCATGGAAATGTATGCCTACCATCAGATCAGAATTATGGGGAATCGGGGAATCACAGCACCGCCATCATTTACGCCTGGTTACAACGTAGGAACCGATATTATAAATACAGTAAGTGACAATGCAGCCCTGCGCGTAAGCGGTGCAGCATCACAAAGCGCCGATTACTTTCAGATAAGTAGCGCTGGAGCAACCACCGGCGATATTCTAGCGGTAAACAGTAGTGGCGATGTTGATGTAAACGGCAACGAGGTCATCGGCTTACCGGCGACTCCAAGTGGCGATACTGCGGCGGCAAGTAAAGCATACGTCGATGCACAATCAGGGGC
>CAZOZW010000094.1:0-3000 GCA_964584385.1 uncultured Candidatus Peribacteria bacterium | reverse complement strand
TATTGGTGAACCAGTCTGTTGGGCGATCGCCCGATGCCTCTTCGAGCGAAGGGTTTTTGAGCGTGTCTTTTGTATCACCCGGTTCTGGTTCTGGTTCAGGATCCGGGTCGGGATCAGGCGGATCGGATGGCTCTTCATCGGTTGTGGCGAGAGCGAAGTCTGCTGTTTCTAAAAAGCCGTTCTGGCTGATGAGGTGGTATACCGTCAATGTTTTGACATCTGCCGGAGTGGTGAAAACGATGCCACCGGTTTCTTTCCAGCTCGTGCTGGCGGGCAGTGTGGTGATGTATTCCCACGAGTATTCGTCGCTTTGCGAGATGTATTCGATCACGATATGGTTTTCGGTCGATGAGCGATATTGATCGCTGTATTGATAGTTCGTCTCTGCCTCGACTTCGGTATGGGCATACATCCATTTTGCATCACCGGTCGTGTGGCTTTCGATATCTATTCGACGCGCGCTGAGTTCGTTACTCGGACCGTTGACGGGGTAGGTGAATGTCGGGCTGTTGTCACCCCACGAGTTCTCAAACCATCTTGAGGAATCTGCGCCATAACCATCGGCTGCGGCTGCGGGAGCGATTGAAGCGCCCATGAGTACGATTGCGAGCATTGCTGCCGCAAAGATTTGCCAGTTTTGCCTCAGGCCGATGAGAGATGCGAGCTTCATATTTGTTTAAAAAATTACTTAACATATTCTACGGCAATCAAGCAGCATCTTCAATACACGAGTGTAGAACTGATAATTGTAAAATAAATGATTTTATAAATAATTTTACTTAATAGAAAGGTGGTATATAAACATTTTTTAGTTTTTATTTATGAAACATGTTACTGTTAGCGCAAATTAGGTAGGACAATACTTTTTTTCAAAATCAATGTCTTTTATTGAGAGATAGAATCATTCTCAATATACTCGACCGATGCGGTGAAGAGCTTGCATTTTGATCGTGTTTGTCATCGATTTCAAAGCATCTCGCGCATTCTTTGTGTAATCTTCCCAAGGATTTGATAATGAGGTTTTATGCGGTGATACTTATAAAACCCAGCAAGAGCCTCGAAGTACGGCGTCAGCTTAACGAAAATCAGCAATGCACCTTATTACGATTTTATCTTGCTTCTTGGGGCTTAGAAAATTATCAGAGTTTCCCGGTATCTTTGCTCGGTACTAAGAATAATTGGATTATTGGGTTTTACAGGCTTTTATTACCGAAACATGATATTGCGCTGATCTGAAAACGCACTATCATGAATTTTTGCAATCGGCATCTGGTATCTTGTAAGTAATGAATATTTTGGTAAAAAGTCTCTGGATAAGATTCCGTGGTGCATTCCCGCAGAATTGAGATCACGTATGTCATCACTCTACAGAAATATTACCTTGTATTACGCTCACGATTAGAACATACGTACGAAGATTTTGCCTCAAAATACAAAAAAAGACGCATTCTCATGCGTCTTTCAAATTTACTGAATTTCTCGTTTTATACTGGCACGATCACCGGCATGATCATCGGTTCGCGTTGAATGCGTTTGTAGATCAGTGTCTGTAAGCCGCGTTCTACCGCGCGCTTAACGTCATGACGCTTAGGATCAGGATTATCTTTTAAAAACTTCTCATACGATTTTTTAGCATGAATCTGCGCATCACGCAGAATGTCTTTGCTTTCGCGCATGTAGATGAACCCGCGAGAAATGATTTCGGGATCACCGACGAGTCGACCGCTTTTTTCCATAACTTTAAGGATTACCATGATCGTGCCGCCGTTACTCATGATCTTACGTTCATCCATCACTTTTGTGCCAACATCACCGCTGCCTAAGCCATCGATCAAAATCAGCTCCGAAGGAATCTTGCTTTTACTGCGGCGCAAGTGCCCGCGTTCGTATTCGATGATGCTGCCGTTTTCGAGCAGTGGAATGTTTTCTGTGGCATGACCCATTTCCATCGCGATTTTTTTATGTGCCTGGCGCATAAAGAGTTCGCCGTGGATCGGAACGATGAATTTCGGTTTCATCAGCGAGTGCATCATTTTAAGATCGCCCTCATGACCATGACCAGAAACGTGGATATCCATCATATTATTGGTAACCACGTTGGCACCGAGTTTGATCAGATTGTTAATACTCGAATACACTCCGCGTTCGTTACCGGGTATCGGCGAGCTTGAGAACACAACCGTATCACCTTTCTTAATGCTGATCTGCGGATGCGTGTTGTTACCGATGCGCGTTAACGCACTGCGCGGTTCGCCTTGCGAGCCGGTGGTTAAGATCAACACTTGGCTGTCGGGCAGGCTATCGGCTGCCGGACCCAAACGTCGGATTGAGCCCTTGGGGGCTTTAAAGTGCCCGAAACGGGCGGCGATATCTAATGTATTTTGCATGCTGCGCCCCGAAATAAATACCTTGCGGTTGTATTTGGTGGCGTATTGCACAATTTGCTCAATGCGCGAAACAAGCGACGAAAAGCTCGCCAGAATAATACGACCATCAGCATTGGCAATAAGATCGTGCAGGTTTTTGGCGATGATTTTTTCTGAGATACAAAACCCCGCTTTTGGAGCATTCGTACTTTCGCAAAACAGAACATCGACACCGCTTTTACCGATTTCGGCCATGCGACCCATGTCGGCCGGCTTACCGTCGGCGGGAGTAAAATCGAATTTAAAGTCGCCGGTGTGCACAAATGTGCCAGCAGCGGTTTTTCCGTACACTCCCATGCAATCTGGTATCGAATGATTAACCGGGAAGAATTCCAGCTCGAAACTGCCGAGCTTAAAGGTGTCTTTAAGGGGATCGACCACATGGATCTTGCTTTGCTTCATTACACCGTATTCTTCAAGTCGTTTGGTAACAAGACCGCTTGTGAGCTTGGTCATTACCATTGGCGGAAAACCACATTTTGGCAATACATGTTGCAGCGCGCCAATATGGTCTAAATGAGCATGGGTTATTACAAACCCGCGAATACGGTGTTTGTTCTTTTCAAGAAAAGAG
>CAZOZW010000093.1:2329-3687 GCA_964584385.1 uncultured Candidatus Peribacteria bacterium | reverse complement strand
CGATGGCTCGTTTGCCAGCGCGATCGTTCCATCTGGCGCCAGTACCGGGGTGCACGAAGCCCTCGAACTACGCGATGGCGATAAATCGAAGTTTTTGGGCAAAGGCGTTTTAAAAGCTGTAGAAAATGTGAATACGATATTAAAACCGGCGCTGATCGGGTTTGATGTCGGCAACCAAGCAGAGCTCGATGCCAAAATGCTCGAGATCGACGGTACCGAAAATAAATCGACCCTTGGCGCCAATGCTATTTTAAGCGTTTCGATGGCGGCCGCGCGCGCCACTGCGCTCTCGCGCAATATCCCTTTGTACGAATATTTTGCCGAACTTGCCGGCAAACCAAAGCCGGTTTTGCTGCCAACACCGTTGATGAATGTTATCAACGGCGGTTCGCACGCCGATAGCGGGCTCGAGATTCAAGAATTCATGGTGGTGCCGACCGGAGCGAAAAACTTTGCTGAGGCGCTTCGTATGGGTTCTGAGATCTTCCATACCCTCAAGAAAATCCTCGCCGGTAATGGGCAGGTAACGGCTGTGGGTGATGAAGGCGGCTTTGCACCACATTTAGAAAACAACGAAGCGGCGATTAAAGTCTTGCTTGAGGCGATTGAGGCAGCCGGGCACAGCGGCAAGGTCGAGATTGCGATGGATGTGGCGGCGTCTGAATTTTACAAAGATGGGGTCTACAAAATAGGCGGCGGCATGGATTCGGCCCAGCTCGTAGATTATTTTGTCGATCTGGTTGAAAAGTACCCGCAAATCGCTTCGATTGAAGATGGGCTTGCCGAAGATGATTGGGATGGCTTTGCCTTGTTGCAAGAAAAACTCGGTTCAAAAATCCAACTCGTCGGCGACGATCTGTTCGTCACCAACCCAAAACGCATAGCCGATGGCATTGAACAAAAGGTTGAAAACTCTGTTTTGATCAAGCTGAATCAGATCGGTACGGTTTCTGAAACGATCGCGGCGGTGAATATGTCGCACGAAGCCGGCTGGACAACCGTAATCAGTCACAGAAGCGGTGAGAGTGAAGATACCACCATTGCCGATTTGGCAGTAGGATTACACACTGGGCAGATTAAAACCGGTTCATTGTGCCGATCGGAGCGAATTGCGAAATACAATCGCCTGTTGCGCATCGAAGAACAGCTCGCGGATGCGGCTGAGTATGCCGGGAGAATCAATCAAAGATAGCTTAATCTACACACATTTTTTGAGGTATATCTTTATAACCATCATTTTTTCATTGTCTAGATTTTTTTTGAAACAATAGCACTTGATTTTTCGTTAGAGTAAGCGAAGAATCACTAACAAATTAATCTAAGTGGAAGAACTGTTTCAAAAGTACCGGCAGAAGTGG
>CAZOZW010000093.1:0-2234 GCA_964584385.1 uncultured Candidatus Peribacteria bacterium | reverse complement strand
CCCAACCAAAATTTGCAAAAACCTTACGTGAAAAAATCGTACATAGTATGGAGCATGGAACCGGAAATGCGCTCGATGCAGAATTAAAATCGGTTGAGATACCATTAAGGGATGCATTTCGTAAGAATTTGAAGAACCGCTTACTGCATGTGGAGACACCACCAAGTATTGCGGTGCACAGGCGCACCCGCTTTTTTCAGCGATTTGTGCCGAGCAAAAAAGTCGCTTTCAGGGCGCTGCGTGGCGTTGCTTCGGTAACAGCGGCATTTGCCGTTATCGTAAGCGGATTGTTCTTTAGCGCTTCGCTGCCTACCCAGGCATCGGACGATACTTTCATTACTGAATTTTACGGAGATGTACAAATGGTGCGCGACGACCGAATGCAGCGCGTTTCGGGCGAGAATCTTATCCTTAGTCGCGGTTCGGTGGTAAGCACCAAAGAAAACTCCGGTGCGACGATCCGCTTTTTCGAAGACACCGTAATGCGCCTCGATGAAAATACGATCATGCGCGTAGAATCGCTTGAACCACACGAAGCCCGCAGCGATTTGGGCTTTGCAGCCGTTACCCTTGTAAAAGGGAGGGCTTGGGTGCGAACGTATTCGGTCAACGAAGAGTTCTCACGTTTTGTGGTACGCTATGTCAACGGTGCTATGATCCTCGATTCAGGGGGTGCCGCCGATATCGAAGTCTCGTCTGCAACAATGCGGGCGAATGTATGGCACAGAACCGCCAGTTTTGTACGACCCGAAAATCAAATCCTTGTTTCTGAGGGTTCGCAATACGTTTGGCGCAGTGCATTAAATAGCGAGGCAATTGGTCCTATCGATGACACAAAAGGTCAAACCGCTTGGGTGCAGCAAAACCTGGTGGCCGATAAAGAAATCGAAAACACCTTTATCGCCAACAAGATCGAACGCCGCGAACAAGAGCTTGTTGAGCGAATGGGAGCAATGCAGAGCAGTTTTCGCTTGCCATTCGGCGATAGCGAACCGCAAGAATTGACCGACCTTGAAGATATCTTCTTCATCGCCCTGCAAGAGCTGTTCTTCTCTCCCGAAGGCGAGAGTGCTAGTCTGAATGCCTTTGTTGATAAAACCCGCGAAATATTCCCCGAATATCGCGATGAAGTAATCGCATTTATGGCTTCGGCGCAAAAAACACTGGCAAATGTATTGCCCGATTCGCCATTGTATTCAATGAAAGAGGCGATCGACACACTGCAGGAAGAATTTTTAAACGAACAGGAAAGAATCGTCGCCCGCGAAAAGCGAAAAACCGAACGCCTATGGGAGGCAAAAACACTTGCCAACACCGGGAATGTAGCTTTGGCAGAAGAAATCGTGCGCCAAGCCGAGCAAGATGAATCCGGCGAAGAGGTCCCCGAAGAGTTTGCGGCAGTGGTGCTTGAAGAAAAACAAGAGCAGATCGCTGCTATTGGCCGGCTCGAACAAGAAGGAGTGTCGTCTCAGGCAACAGAAAACCTCGAAACATCGATCATGAACGAAAGTTCAGAACTCCTCCGTCCCGGTTTCGATTTCGGATCGAAAACCGATCATCGCGAAGAAGCGTTTGAAATAGTAAGCAGTATTAAGATCTACGAGAATGAGGTTGGTCAACGCAATACTTTGCGCATTAAACTCCGACAGATCTCAAATACCGCCGAAAGCCTGCAGTTACTCACCGAACTGAAAAAACGCTTGCCCGAAAACCTGCAAGGCGAAGTCAACGACAAAGTATTCTCTATTTTAAACGACGAGCGCAAGCGAGCGCATCCCGAACCGGTAGATGATGAAGTGCTGCCCGATTCCGACGAAGAGGTGGTAATTCCCGAACTTGAAGAAGATGAAGAAGCTCAAGAAGAAGGCGACGAAGAATTCCTCCCGGCACCTAACGCCGAAGCCGAGCCAGTAACAGAAGATGAGGTGTTACACGAAGAATCTGATTCGGAGCAACCCGAAGAGCCGATCGGTGATGAGGATCAATCACCCGAAGTCGATGAAGCCGCATTGCCACTTGTTGAAGAGCAATTCAATATCGAATCCGATGATCCTGAGGAGGGGATCGATGAGTCGGTGTCTCCCGAGGATGACACCGAATCGCAGCCGGTTCAAGAACCAACAGAACCGATTCTCGACGACTCTGCCGATGAATTATCGTTCGGCAATGTGATCAACGACCATGAGTTTTACCAAGTCGCTGCCACAGAAATCAATCGCTAGGCACTGTTGACA
>CAZOZW010000092.1:0-3783 GCA_964584385.1 uncultured Candidatus Peribacteria bacterium | reverse complement strand
TCTTCTGTAGCACTCACCCGCTCTTCATCGGTTAAATCTGCGATGTTAGGATTCGACAATACTTGTTCTCTTACATAACGGCTGTGGTGAGCGAGGATATCTTCTGCAGGCATCTTTTCGGGCAAACCATGTGCTTCGCGATAACCTCGCACCAGCTCGGTCGGATTCCCTTTATCGGTATAGCCTTTTACTACCATTTGAATACGCTGATCAATGCTTAATCCTTCGGGTGATTCCGCCTGATCCTTATTGGGAACCTCGTTGGCAACTCTTTCAACCGCACTATCGATTTGATCGCCGGCATTTGCCGCTTGCGCCTCGGTTACGGGAAGATCTTCTACGGTGATGGCAGAAGGTTTCTGTTCAATGGACATAGTTTTATAAATAAATCACCCTCACCCTACGAAGAAACCTGAATCTTGTCAATTTACAATAATAGTATAAAGAGTGCATTATTTCTAATGCACTCTTTTATTCGCTGCGGTGTATTTGTTTACCTTTTTCGAGTAAAGCGGCGTCCGGTCAGTACCATCATCATGCCGAGCAGTATTGTGGCAATAGTGTAAGCAAGCGGACCACTCGGTACCAAATCTGGTGGTTTTGGCAGCGATTGCACCACGAACTCAGCATAGGCGTAGAGTTTGCTCAAGTCGCTGTTCTCGGCGGTAATCGTTACCGAGTTTCGTACCAGTGTGTTTTGGGTTACGGTATTCTTCGTTTTTACATGCAGTTTGACGATCCAGATATCTCCCGGTTTCAAGCTGCGCTTGGTAAAGGTTAATGTTTCGTTTGCTTTATCGATGTTCCTCAGGTCGTTCGCCTGAATCAGATCGACGAACTGGAACGGGAAGTTATCGGTGATTTCGAGGTTTTGGTATTCGATATCGCCGCGGTTATGAACGATGATATTGAACTGTACCTCTTCATCGGGTTTGGCAATACGTTTGTTCACCGTTTTTTGGAGGGTGATCTTCTCGTCGACCATTTCGGTTTTAACATGTGCCGGATCCTCGTTACCAATACCTCTTACAATGGTGCGGGTTGGGCGTACCAGTACCGATTTTACCGGAGCGGCTTCGGCGGCGATGATGGTGGCGATGTTTTTTGCATCTGCCATTTCGTGTGCCTTACCGACCTTTTCGATCTTGGCTTCGTATTCGATGGTTTCGGTTTCGCCACTGCGTAAAGAATCAATCGTAAAGACTTGTGCTCTGCTGTCGTAGGTGGCGCCGATCACATCCGAGATGCGTAAGCGTCGCAATGTATTACTGGTGAAGATGTCTTCAACCTCGATGTTTTGTCCTTTTACGTTTCCTTCGTTGGTGACTTCGATTCGGTAGCGTATATCTTGAATCGTGCGATTCGGGATTGCCTCCGCCAGATCATACGTATCGGCATCGTGCCATTTATCATCCATCCCTTTGACATATTTTTGGATCAAGAGATTGATATTATCCGTCACGCGACGACTTCCGCCGCCACCTCCTCCTCCGCCTCCTCCGCCACGGGTTGGCCCTACGACGAATACTTCGGCGGTATCGGTCATGCCGGTTTCTACGATGGTTGCGGTATCGACGAATTGCGAGGTTTGGTTAAAGTCGATGCCGGCGTTAAAGCCTTGGCGTTGGTAAGTAACTCTTACGCTTGCTCCCGGTTCAAGATCGGTAATGGTGATGTTGCCGCCGCCTTGGAACGTACCGGCGGTTTTGCCCGAATCGGCAGGTGTGAATTCTACTTTGAGCGAGGTGTTGATAAAATTGAGCTCACCGCCGTTGTTGCCCGGAGCCAATTCATCGGTTAAGGTAAAGGTTTTGTTGATGGGTGCGGTATTGGTAACATTTACCGTGTAATCGGCGATCTGCCCGTTACTGAGCGAAGTCGGCGTTACGGTTTTGGTCAGCACCAAGCCATCACCAACGATTGGTGTGGTTACGGTGCTACGGTTATTCGCCGGGTTTTCGTCTTTTTCGTTCTGTCCGATGATCGCCGTGTTGACGATATCGGTTTCGGTGTCATCGAGCACAACCACACCAAAGCTCAGGGTTGAGGTGTCGCTTTCGGCAGGGATGGTACCGAGCGCACAGCGGATTCCCATTGGTCCGCCCAGTGTGTAGGCGGGGTCTGCCAGATCGGTGTATTCACAGTTAACCGGCAGAATAGGATTACCGGCAGCATCTTCTATCAGACGCAATTTGCTCTCATCGAAATCATCGATAATAAATGAGCTGGTTGCAGCCCGCTCGCCGTCGTTACGGTAGGCAAGGGTGTACATGTATTGCAGGGTTGGTGCTGCCTCGGCAACCGATGCGGTTTTCACGATCACGGTATCGACGATTACTTCGCCAACAGTAACGGTGACCAAATTACCGAAGAAGTTATTGAGTACGAAGTCGCCACCACTGGGCCATTGGTTTTCGGGGTTTACGGTAATATTGAAGGTGCGGGTAACCGTGCCGCCAGCCGGTATGGTGGTAGCAGGCCAAGTAATGGTTTGATTCGCCGGGTCAAAATCGCCGCCGTTACTAATGCTGCCGAGTTCGGCATATTCGAGGATGTCGGCGATGTTATCGGCAAAGACGAAGTTTTCGAAGTTGCCTTCGCCGCCGTTTTCGGTAACGGTGAGTGTGTAGGTCAGGTCGTGCCCACCTTCGGCTTCTACGCTCACGCCGCTGCTACCTGTAACATTATTGGTAACACTTTTGCTGAGTGAGGTTTCGGTGATCTCAACCACTACTTCTTCGCCATATACATTATTGATCCTAAAGGTACAATTTTCGGGGAGCGGGTTTTGGATTTGTACTTGGAATGTTTTGGCAACGGTTTCGCCCGCCGGAATGGTGATCGGATCCCATGTTATGGTTCCGCCACTTACGGTGCCGCCGCCGTTATCGAGCATATCGGCGTATACGAGCACGCTCGAGATATCATCGGTAACGACAAACCCTTCGTAATGTACAGCTCCCGTATTGGTAACGTACAAGGTGTAGGTCAGAATATCGCCGGCTTTTGCCGTTGCATTATTTAGCAGTGGGCCGTTATTAACACTGACTTTCTTATCGCGGTCGATGATCGGCAGTTCTACGACTACCTCGTCTTTTCCGTAGACATTCCACATCACAAAGTCGCCGTTGATCGTTTCGATATCGTCGAAGACTTTTACGGTAAAGCTGACGGTTTCGGTATTAAAGGCCGAAATGTTCACCGCCGGCCAAGAGATGGTGCCGCCACTTACGCTGCCGCCGCCGTTATCGGTGATCTCGGCATATTCGAGGATATCGCTGATATCATCGCTGAAGACAAAGCCGTTGGCATCTTGGTCGCCCGCACGATAACCAAGCGTATAAATAAGGGTGTCGCCCGGTAACGCTGCGGCATACACGCCTTCTACTCCGGTTCGGGTGTTTTTTACTTTTTTAAATCGTGCATCGCCATTAGCGATGTCGACATTGACCATTACCGAATCATCGTTGTTATCGGCATTGGTTTCTTTTTCGTCGATCGGTAAGAAATCGGCACTTTCGATGTGCGCGGTGCAAATCACATCATCGGGGTTATTAAGCCCAAAGCCTTGTATAAGATCGGCCGAGAACTGATAGCTCCCGTTGCCGCCAACGGTGGTGTTGAACGGACCGAACACAATGGTGTTATCTGTTACCGAGCCGCTGCCACTTTGCAGATTCGTTACCGCTTCTTCGGTACAAGCTACGTCGATGGTGGCGTTTGCCATATCGACATTGCCAAGGTTTTGCCAGTTGACGGTGTAGTTGATGGTTGTTGTTGCAT
>CAZOZW010000091.1:0-3836 GCA_964584385.1 uncultured Candidatus Peribacteria bacterium | reverse complement strand
TATCATTCAAGTATTGATCATTCGGCGGCGGTGTTTTCGAAGCACCACCCGATCTCGGCGGCGTTTCGTCACGCGCCTGCTCTGTTGTAGAATCTAAAACTTGAGAATCCGACATGCCACCGGAATCATTCGGCTCCATTTCATAATACCGTGATTCATCCCAATCGATTTGGGGCTCAGGCGTAACCCCACGGTCCATGTCGTAATGCTTTTCTGTAAATGAATCGAGCACAGTATTGGCTGCAATCGCAAACCCAACCATCGCCAACGCCATCACTCCCAACAAAGTCACCCCCAACCAAATCGAAGACGTATCTTCTTTATCGGCAATTCCATCAAACGAGAACCTGCTTTGGTCGATATCGAGCACTAAAACAGTGTTGAATACCGTATGGAAAAAATAAAAAAACACCATACTCAAACCAAGTATCGCCATCAACATAAAGATGAATGTACTCCAGGTGCCGAGCTCGGCTGCAAAGATCAAAGCACTGCCAACGCCGGCAACCACCGCGATTATAACAAGTGTGAACAGAACATTATAGCCGATGATCCGCCCAATATGCTGTTTGTAAAAAGCAATCGATTCACTAAAAAAAAGTTTGAAGTTTTTTTCTCGCAACGACATAAAAACCATTGCCACCGGAAGATATGTTCCAATCGTAACTGCGAATAAAAGAAATACAAAACCCAAAACGATTATTGTTGTCAACTCATCTGTAGATGATAGAAAGAATGCCGCCAAGAGCCCTAGTGGTAAAGCACACACCAAAATTGCCAGCATTACCAAAATATACGCCCCCAGTACAAAACCGTATCTATCGACGGTATACTGCATCAATGCCGTAAAACCCATTTGCTTACGTTTATATACGGCAGCGATTTTCAAAACCGGCATTACCACAAAGAACGGTGTAAATAAAAGCGTGATGATTCCGGAAAGGTCACCAAAAACGGCGCTTAAAATTGCCATCACTATAAATGCCAATAGCGCCAGTAATAACAACATTGGCAATGCTTTGAGCATGCACCAAAACGTGAGCTTTAAAACACGTAAAAAAGATATTTGCTGATTCATCGTGACCTGTTTCAAAAAGAAAGAATATTTGCAGTGTATCACAGAATATATTCTGCTCAAAAAACAACCCTAAAGAACCTGTTGCATTCCAAGCAGATTTCCGCCAAAATACCAAAGCACCAATACGCGAGCGGGTATAGCTCAGTTGGTAGAGTCCCGGCCTTCCAAGCCGGTTGCACGGGTTCGAACCCCGTTACCCGCTCCAAGCTTCGAGATACGAGCAAAGCGAGTGTACAAGGAGGTTGGACGGCAAGCCTGAATTTGTATATTTAAAAAAAGTGTTCAGCCAAGTTGTTCATGGCTTCTTTATCTGTACTCCTGCAGGCAGAGCTTCCTTAATCTTATTTTTTGTCTAGATCTATATTTGACGAATCACCGAAGTGTTATCCGCCTCGGTTTCTGCCGCAAAACACAGGTTAACCACGACTCTCCTACGAATGCAATTATTCACCCACCATAAATATTTACCTCTGCAATTGAAAATACGGCTTTAGCATCGCAAATAAAAGCACCATAGGTTAAAAGATATGTAATATTTTTTTCTTTATAATGTTACAACGTTTTTTCGTACTGCCTTTTTTCGCAGCCGCAATCTTGGTAATTGCCATTACCGCAAACACCATGCTCGCCATTGCCGAAGATTACACCTTCGATTCGCCGGTTTGTGCGATTGGTTTTGATCCGGCTTCAATAACCGAAGGAAATGGCACAGCTCTTTGGTGGTGGTCTGGCGGAGCAGAGACGATTAAGATTGATAACGGCATTGGCGAACAAAGCCAAACCACTGGCTTTCAATGGTTTTACCCAACCGAATCAAAAACCTACACCGCAACCGCCACGGCGGCAAATGGTGAAACAGCAACTTGTAGCGCCGATTTAGAAGTAATCGGCAATAAGATTGAAAAGCCATCCTGCACACTCCAGATAAAACATGGTCTTAATGGTGAACCGATTACAGAACCAATCGCTGTAAACAGAGAAGTCTATTTAGAATGGTCGCTTAAGAATGCATCGTATGGTCTGATCAATAATGGCATTGGTCTGGTACAAACAATTAATCCACCGGTAATCATTCGCCCGATCGAAGACATAAAATACCAGATGCACGTTTTCGGTCCTGGTGGTTCAGGCTCATGCGAACTTGATATCATGATTGAACCAACTGTGACTTGGTGTCAGATGTATGGTCCAACGTCGATGAAAAAAGATGAATGGAATGCGATTTCTTGGAACATTCCCCCATTTGTTAAAAAAGCAACGATAGATAACGGCATCGGTGAATTAGTCCTTGAACCCCTTGGTGGCGCATCCACCAGAGGCGATGTTCCGGTAAGCCCACAAGAAACCACTACCTATACATTGCATGCCGAACTTTACCGTGGTGAAGTATCATGCCAAAAAACCATCGAGGTGCTTGAGTAAATGCTTAAAAAAATAACTTCAAAAGCCCGGTTCGCTATTCACACGAGCCGGGTTTTTTATGATCAACCGATCTTCGTCCAAACCCATTGCCACCCGCCTCATTTCATGAAATACTAAAACCCACCGAAGTTTTTACACAAAAACCATGCATGGACTGCTTTTTACCACCGCAACTTGCGCCAAATGCCCGGCGTTTAAGCAATATCTGGCAGAAAAAAACCCGTTCGAGGTAACCGAGCTCAGCAATACGAATGCCGAATTTGCCGCCAAAATCACCGAACACAACGTAAGTGCCGCGCCAACTTTGATTGTTTTTAATAACGAAACCGAAGTGTTTCGCACCAGCGAGCTCTCAGAACTCGATGACTTTTTACAAACCCGCTGATTTATGCTGATCTCTGCGATTCAAAAATTAACTCTTCTCGATTACCCCGGCAAAACCGCCTGCACCGTGTTTTTGCCCGGTTGTAATTTTCGCTGCGGCGCTTGTCATAATCCCGAATTCGTCATTCCCGAAAAAATCAAAGGTATTCAGCACGATTTTATCCCCGATTACGTCTTTTTTCGGTTTTTACAAACGCGCAAAGGCAAGCTCGATGGCGTATGTATTACCGGCGGCGAACCAACAGTACACCGCGAATTAGAGGCGTTTATCAAACAGATCAAAGCCGCGGGGTTTTTGGTGAAACTCGATACCAACGGCAGCAACCCGAATACGGTGTATCGCTTGCTCAAGCAGAACTTGCTCGATTACGTGGCAATGGATGTAAAAGCGGGCACCAAACAGAGCTACCGGGCGTTTACCGGCGGCTTCACCGATTTTAATAAGATCTGCGAAACGATCGAACTCCTCAAAAACAGTGAAATTGATTATGAGTTCCGCACAACACTGGTAGAACAGTTTCATTCGGCAGCGGAATTCAGCAAGATTTTAGAATTGATAGATAGTGCAAAAAGCTACTATCTACAGAATTTTGAGAACAAGAACGGTTGCCTGAATCGTCATTGGGAGAATTGTGACGGATTTCCCAAAGCGCAACTCGAAGAATATAGAGAGAAAGCTTTGAAACATGTAGAGCGATGCGAAATCAGAGTGTAAGAGATTTCGACGTTTCGGCGAGAGAGAATTACGAATGAAGATGCTCAAGCGGGTATTAAGTATGTTTGTAGTTACATCGGTTTCTTTTCGGCGGTGATCAAAAAAGGGATGGCAAGCAGCGGAAGCACAAAAATACTTATGTAGAATGATTCCCGCATGTTAAAAAGCACGAACCAGCCAGGAATGAACTACCCCGCAGCGAGCTGACGGGGTATCTCCTCCCCTGTCAAAATAACC
>CAZOZW010000090.1:3513-4171 GCA_964584385.1 uncultured Candidatus Peribacteria bacterium | reverse complement strand
AATGCAAACCCGGGCAATTCTCGAAGCGGCGGTCGATGCCAAAAACCAAGGCGCCGTGGTGCACCCCGAAATAATGGTACCTTTGGTAGGTACTTCTGCCGAGCTGAAATATTGCCGCGAGGTAATAACCGAAGTGGCTGAACAGGTATTTACCGAAAAAAATGATCGTATCGAATTTTTGATCGGCACGATGATCGAGTTGCCGCGGGCTTGCGCGCAAGCGTTTGATATCGCCAAGTTCGCCGACTTTTTCTCGTTCGGCACGAATGATCTCACGCAAATGACCTACGGCTTTTCACGCGATGACGTGGGGCAGTATTTGCCGCTGTATTTAAAGCGCGGTATTATTAAAGCCGATCCGTTCGAAACGCTTGATACGGGGGTGAGCGAATTGATCAAGATTGGGATTGAGCGCGGGCGCAAGCAAAAACCCGACATCAAAATTTCGGTGTGTGGTGAGCATGGCGGTGATCCGGCATCGATCAACTTTTTTCAAAAAGAGAACTTTCGCACGGTTTCATGTTCGCCGTTTCGCGTACCGGTGGCGCGATTAGCGACGGCACAAGCTGCGTTGCGACAGCTGGCAACATAATTTGATTAAAGCCGACAATCTGGAACTAGGCACTGTTGGCACATGTCAATTTCCGCCATAAATCCA
>CAZOZW010000090.1:0-3503 GCA_964584385.1 uncultured Candidatus Peribacteria bacterium | reverse complement strand
ATTCTGGCCGGTTCCCAAATACCGAAGCAGGTATTGCCAACCCAAAACTCATGCTTGGCTTTTGGGTCGGGGCGCAGCCCGAGCGTTTCTGTGTAAAATTTTCGTGTGCGTTCAGCGTCTGTCGAAGGCACGCTTACAAAGTCGAGCTTGGTGATGTTATTTTTCATAGGCTAAGTCTAATTTCTTGGTTGAGATAACACAATCACATTTCTAGGCACTGTTGACATATGTCAATTTCCGCCATAAATCCACATATTCAACTCCAAAATTCCGACTTCTCCTCAAAAATACTTTGGCATTTAATCGTCGAACTCAAAATTTTTCGCAAGGAATCTGAGAATCTCTGATCGAAAAGCACATATGTCAACAGTACCTAGAAAAATCTTGTGCCACAACCTGTTCCCCATCTTTCCTCTCAAACTGTGTTACAGCGGGTAGCTTGCAAAGCACCCGCTCTGCAGGCGAAGGTTCGGGCTTGGTAAGGTATAAATATACAAACGAGCGGTGGCGCAATCGATTTTGACATAGAATTGATAATAATGTATATTACTAAGAAATACTCTCATTTTCTTCAAACAAAAACTATCCGACCCAAATATGAAACAAACATCAAATTTCGAATCGATCGATCGCACTATTAAACAAGTAATCAAGGCGCAAAAACAATACGCCACTTTTACCCAAGAGCAGGTCAATAAAATCTTTAAAGCTGCTGCCATGGCGGCTAACGAGGCACGTGTGCCACTGGCGGTACAAGCGGTCGAAGAAACCGGCATGGGGGTTGTGGTCGATAAAGTCGTAAAAAATCACTTTGCCTCCGAAATCATCTATCACAAATATCACGATTACAAAACCTGCGGTGTGGTCGAGAGCGATCCGCTCTCGGGCTACGAAAAAGTCGCCAAGCCGATCGGTGTAGTGGCCGGGTTTACGCCGGTTACCAATCCTACCTCAACCGCTATTTTTAAGGCGTTGATCTGCTTACTCACCCGCAACGGGTTTGTTGTGTGCCCGCATCCCAAGGCCGAAAAATGCACCACCAACGCGCTTAAGATCGTGCACGATGCGGCCGTAAAAGCCGGTGCCCCCAAAAACATCATCACTTGGGTATCAGACTCGAACATCGAAAAATCACAATACTTAATGCAGCATAACCAGGTCGATCTGCTCCTCGCCACTGGCGGCGGCGGTATGGTCAATTCTGCGTACAGCTCTGGCACGCCATCACTCGGAGTGGGTGCGGGCGATACGCCGATTCTGGTTTCAGAACTCGCCGACGTACAAAGTGCGGTTAGTTCGATCATCCTCAGTAAAACCTTCGATAACGGCGTTATCTGTGCTTCAGAACAAGTGATCTTCGTCGTCGAAGAGATCTACGAACAGGTCAAAGCCGAATTCACCAAGCGCGGAGCGCATCTGTTGAATAAGGCCGATAAGAAAAAGGTCGAGCAATATTTATTCAAAGAAGATGGGCGCATCAACGCCGCCGCTGCCGGTAAATCGGTCAAGCACATCGTTGATCATTGTAAACTGAAAGTACCTGCCGGAACGCGGCTTCTAGTGGGCGAGATCGATAAAACCGGTAAAGACGAAGCTTTCTCGCGAGAAAAACTGAGCCCGGTATTAGGATTGATGAAAGTAGAGGACTTTGATGATGGCTTGCAACATGCCTCCAATCTGGTCGACTTTGGCGGATCGGGGCATACTGCCGCACTCTACACCGATCAAGACAGCATCGAAGGCGAAGAGCAGATCAGCCGCTTTGGCGAAAAGATGAAAGCCGGTCGCTTGCTCGTTAACACGCCCGCTTCGCAAGGGGCGATCGGTGACTTGTACAATTTTAAACTCGAACCATCGTTAACCCTTGGTTGCGGCTCGTGGGGAAAAAACTCTTTCTGCGGAAACGTGGGTCCAAAAAATCTATTGAATATGGTTACCTTAGCAAAACGACAAGAAAACACCCAATGGTACAAAGTGCCAAAAGAGATCTACTTCAAGCGCGGTTCGCTCGAGATCGGTCTTGAAGAATTACAAAAAGATAATCGCCGCCGCGCGCTTATCATCACCGATAACCCCATTTTTGAATTGGGAATGGTCAAGCCCGTACAAGAAAAATTACAAAGTCTCGGCATCGTCACAAAAGTCATTTCCGACGTAAAACCGAATCCCGATCTTGAAACGATTCGAAAAGGCTTAGAACAGGCAAATATGTTTAAGCCCGACGTAATCGTTGCTTTTGGCGGCGGTTCACCGATGGATGCCGCCAAGATCATCTGGCTGCAATACGAACAACCCGATATTTCGTTCGATGGCGTTTCGATGACGTTTATGGATATTCAAAAACGCATCTACGAAATTCCCAAACTCGGTCAAAAAGCGGCGCTGGTGGCTATCCCAACCACCTCCGGTACGGGTTCCGAGGTTACTCCGTTCGCGGTCGTTACCGACGAAGTCGAAGGCGTAAAATATCCGCTTGCCGATTACACGCTCACACCGAGTATGGCGATCATCGATGCCAATCTGGTCGATAAAATGCCCCCGGCGCTTACTGCTTACGGCGGCATCGACGCTATGACCCATTCGCTCGAAGCCTACGTTTCGAGTTTTGCTACCGCATTTACCGATCCTCACGCATTAAAAGCGATCAGATTGCTATTCGACCACCTGCCAACCGCCTACGACCTTGGCGAAAAAGCACCCGTTGCCCGCGAACGCGTTCACGAGGCAGCAACTATTGCCGGTATGGCGTTTGCCAATGCTTTCTTGGGTATTTGTCACTCAATGGCACACAAGCTCGGCTCCGAATACGATATTCCCCACGGGCTCGCCAATGCGTTGATGCTCAGCTATGTCATGCGCTACAACGCTACCGATAAACCCTTTAAACAAGCGGCATTCTCGCAATATCCGTACCCGAAAGCACGTCAGCGCTATGCTCAAATCGTCGATTTTCTCGACCGCGGCTGTGCCCTCACCGAAGATCAAAAAGTGAACAAGCTCATCGAAGAAGTCGAAGAGCTCAAGCGCCGCATCGGCATTCCTAAATCGATCAAAGAATTCTTAGGTGATCGTTTCACCGAAAAGCAGTTTCTCGCCAAACTCGATGAAGTGGCGCAAATGTCGTTCGACGACCAATGCACCGGTACCAATCCACGTTACCCGCTTATCGCAGAGATCAAACAACTTTTAAAAGATGCCTACTACGGCAACCCCACTTTTAAAAGCGATGAAGCGATGGAGGCGGCAATGGAGCAAGCAAGGAGCGAGGCGGATAACGACTGATCACGTTTTTTGCGCTTTCCACCATTTTTGGATATGCCTGCGCGCCGAGCGATAATGTGCGGCAGTCGCTGAATTAAAATAGGTGGCAAGGTCGGATGTGCCCGTAAAATTCAAGACGTGTTTTTCAAACAGTTCGCGTTCGGGGGGTTTGTTTAATCCGGCTCTGTTTTATTTCCATTCCGTGGGATGAAGACCCGACGAAGTGGGTCGAAAACCCCGTG
>CAZOZW010000089.1:0-4232 GCA_964584385.1 uncultured Candidatus Peribacteria bacterium | reverse complement strand
CGATGTTATCGGCGGTAATACCGCCACTTATCTCAATAAAAATCCCTTCGGGAATCTTGCTGTCTTCAAGCAAGCGAAGTGCCGCATCAGGCGAGAAGTTATCGAGCATAATCACCCCCGGGCGCTTTTGCGGCAGATTCTCGAGAACTGAACTAAATTCTTGTTCATCTTCGACCTCGATCTCCCAAAAAGCAAATTCGTCTTGTGTCTCATCTATTCGTTGAAGCGCTGTTTCAATGCCATTCTCGCAAAGTGCCAGATTATTCTCTTTGATCAAAACCGCATCTTGCATGTGCAGGCGGTGCGTTCCACCACCACCGATCGCCACAGCTTTTTTATCGAGCGTGCCCCACAAAGTTTTGCGTGTAGAACATACCAAAATCGATTCGGGCAGCATTGCTTTTAAATGACTCGTTGCCCCGGCGATTCCCGACATACGCGAAAGCATGTTCAAAAGTGTACGTTCATACTGAAGCAGTTTTTTCGCACTACCATCAATCCTCATCAACACCTCACCTGTGGCAATGCTCTCTCCATCCGCTTTTTCGGTAAAGCATTCAAGCCCGGCTTTGCGCAGCAGAAAAGCCACTTCTTCTATGCCAGCGCATACCCCCGCCGATTTGGCGATAACAACAGCAGTTACCGGCTCATCACCTATCTTTAGAACATCGCTGGTGATGTCGTTTTGCGATTCGTCCCACACGTTTTGAATACGCCAAAACTCTGCCACCAGATTTTTATACCAAGGGTTATCAATTGTTAAAAGGTGTTTTCTGTCAAGCGGATTCGAAAAATTCATCGTGCTTTTGAGAATAAAGTCGAGCATAATCATAGAGATATTTTGTGTTTAATAAAAGTGGCATTTCGATTTCATCTACAGGGCAATACACTCGTTTTGATTGACTGGGCAAACGTTTTTAACTGGATGCGGGGCAACAACTGGGAGATCGACCCCGAACGGTTGTATGAATATTTAACGAAATACAAGAACGTAAAACAGGTTTTTTTGTTTGCCGGCGAAGACGATCACCCGAAGTCACGCGAGTTTTTAGAAGATTGCCGCCGCATTGGCTACACCGTGGTAACCAAAAAGGTAAAGTACGTGCAAACCGCCGTACAAAGTTCGCCCTTTTGGGAGACGATTAAAGAATATGTCCCCGCCGAAAAACTCGATGAACTCAAAAACGATCCGATTATGCGGCGTAAGTGCGATTTCGATGTTGAGATATCGAAAGAATTACTTTTGAATATTGAAGATTATCATACGTTTATTCTGTTCTCGGGCGATGGCGATTACGCCCCGGTGATAGAAGAAGTGATGGAGCGCGAAAAGCGCGTATTCATTGTTTCTACGCTTCATTCGCTCGGGCGAGAGATTCGCGAAATGGCAGATAATAAAGTCCATCCGATTTTTGTAGATGTCTTTTCGCTCAAAGAGGTGATCCAGCGCCGCGGTGGCAGAAGACGCGGCGGTAACTTTCGCCGAAAGCAGCAACCTGGTTTGATCCGCAAAGTATTGGCATTTTTTGGGCGGTAGACAAGCTTGCTCAACATAAACAGATGATCTGTACCAGTCTTTTTTTCGATAGTTTTTTTAATTGTACTGTCTTCAGTCTTCTTTGGTTTGTACTCCTACGGTAACTCCGGCAGATCCCGATACAATCGGGACGACAACTTCTTTTATCTTTGATTGATTCGTTCTTACTCAACTCCGAAATCGAATGAACTTAAGTCAAGGCTCTCCAAATTGCAAATTGCTGATTGCGAATTGTCCTCATCAAAAACTCGTCTGCAAAAATACTGCATTAAGACGGCAAATCACGTATTAATGCAGTATTTTTGATTGAATATAAACAATAGAATTATTGTTAGTGACATTGCATGCAACGTCTCTCCTCTTCCTTTAATCGCTGTACCGGATTTATCGTTTGTGATTTCAACCCCTTCCTAAATCCTAAATCCAGATTCTTAAATCACTTCTACAGCTTCTAACCTCTAATCTCAATCCTCAAATCTCTAATCCCACCCGCCTTGCATTTTCTCAACACCCTTGAAATAATGCCAGAAGCTCAATCACACTTATGAAATTCCATCTCGCCGTCTTCGGCTGCCAAATGAACCAAAACGATGCCGACCGCATCCGCACCATTTTACAAAGGATTGGTGGTAGCGAGACAGAGATCATGGAAGCCGCCGATTTGGTGATATTTGTGACCTGCTCGATTCGCCAGCATGCCGAAGATAGGGTGTTCGGTTTACTACACAAACTCAAAAAAACGCGGATGAACAAAAATGCGATCAGCGCGGTTACCGGTTGCATGGTGCGTAAAACCTCAACTCGTGAATCCGAGAAGAAAGATAGATTATTAACCCGCACCAAAACCATCGACCTAGTGTTTCGCATTGAAGATGCTCCCGAGTTGCCGAATCTGCTCGCTGATTTTATGGCGATTCCCGAGGAATATCGCGGGGAGCATGCCGGAATATTTGAAACCTTGCCGACACAAAAGCAAAAGCATTCGGCGTTTGTACCGATATCAACCGGATGCGATCATCATTGTACGTATTGCATTGTGCCGCATACGCGCGGCAAAGAGATCTGCCGCCCGTTCGACGAGATTATTGCCGAGTGCGAGAAAATGGTTGAACAAGGTGCCAAAGAAATAACGCTGATCGGGCAGAATGTGAATCGTTGGTACGCCGGTGAACGTGGCAAAAATCCTTATAAAACCGATTTTGCTGTTTTACTCGATGCTGTTGCGCGTATCCCCGGCGTTTCGTGGTTGCGTTTTTTATCGCCGCATCCGCAGCACTTAGGCGAAGATGTTATCGATGTGATGGCAACACACAGCAATATCTGTCGCCATCTCCACTTGCCGGTGCAAAGCGGCGATAATGAGATGCTGCGCAAAATGGCGCGCGGCTACACTGTCGAAAAATTCCGCGATACCCTAGCACTCGCTCGTCGTAAAATCCCGGGGCTTACCGTGAGCACCGATATTATCGTTGGCTTTTGCGGCGAAACCGAACAGCAGTTTCAAAACTCGGTCGAATTATGCCAAGCCGAACAGTTCGATCAGATCTTTATCGGCAAATTTTCGGTGCGCCCCAATACACCTGCCGCCAAATGGCCCGACGACGTTCCCGATGCGGTAAAAAAAGCGCGCTTTCATGTGTTGAACGATTTGCTCAAAGAAACATCGCGCCAGAATAATCTCGGCTACCATAACCGCGAACTCGAAGTGTTGATCGATAAAGTCGATGAAAAACAAAGACTTGCCACCGGTCACAGTAACGAGAATAAAACCGTTCAATTTCAGGTGGGATCACGCGGACAGCGTTTTGTGGGGAGTTTTGAAAAAGTGCGGATTCTTGGCAGCAACACCTTCTTTTTACAAGGTGAACTGGCTGCTGCTGTTGCACAGTAAGGGTTTTGGAATATGAACAGTTTGATCGATGGTCAGCTGATTTTGATATTATTCTCACTTTTTTAACCTGAAATAATATACATTTCGATTAGTAAGAATGTGGCTAAGAAAAGCGAAGAAATTATTGTTTGACATATGTAAATAAATATATAAAATGCCAGAGTTGTTCATTTACGTATCGCTCGTGCAAATGACGAGATCATTGAAAGATGATGCTCACGTAAATCTTTATGAAGTCATTTGAAATCTTGTTTCACCCTTTGGGGGCATATATTTTTTGTGCTTCGAAAGGGTGATGCAAGAGTGGTTGCCCGTTCACTATGGCGTTTTACGCCATTTTATTAACTACTATTGAGGAGATCATCGCTATGCGTATGAAAATCCCAATTCGTTGTGCTTTTGCACTAAGTTACACAAACGCAACCCATTGAAGATACCGCTGACAACTTGGGGGCATTAAATTGCCCCCTTCAACCTTATACTTTTCACTTCTGTTATCGTTGAGATGTGCTGTTTTGCGGATCTCATTTTTTTAACTTCATATACTTCTCAAGCGTCATTTCTGACTCTAAAACCCACAAACGTTTGCGTTTATCGATTTGTCGGAGCAGTAAATCTGCAATTGGCAAGACTCTATAATCACTCATAGTTATTAAGATTTTAAACTACCGCCTCCTTTATTTTGCAATCATCTGATTACTTCGGCAGACCCCGTGTCAAGCACGGGGCGACAACCTCATGTTTCTTTTATTTCACACCTCACTTGTTCCTTCGAAATCTCAAATGTTTCTTTTATTTCTCACT
>CAZOZW010000088.1:4248-4550 GCA_964584385.1 uncultured Candidatus Peribacteria bacterium | reverse complement strand
ATGCTTGTTTGGAGATCCCGGACAGCTTCTCTTCGTTCGCTTCCGGGACGTAGTATCTTCGGTCTCATTTCATTCGACTCGAATTCAACTATGCTTGGCGACTGCCGATTACTTCAACATTTTACATCGCGGTTGTTTTCGAAACAAGGGTTTCTCAATAAAACCAATCTCCGAGAATGAGAATGCTCATAAAAAAAGTTTGTGTACAGTTCTGAATATGGTATAATATATTAACTCGATTACTTTTTTTTATGAATAGTTCAATCTATAGAAAGTAATATTTTGATCGTGTGCGGTGATCC
>CAZOZW010000088.1:0-4238 GCA_964584385.1 uncultured Candidatus Peribacteria bacterium | reverse complement strand
CCAATGATGAAATTGCTCATAAAAAAAGTTTGTGTACAGTTTTAAATATGGTATAATAAATTATCTCGATTACTTTTTCTTAATAATAGTACAAATTGAAAAAGTAATATTTTGATCGTGTGCGGTGATCCTAACCCCCGATACTCATAGACTTCATCTTGCCCACTCCCATGCTCGAAACACTCATCAATCACTTCAAGCTTCAGCAATACCAGTCGGATAAAACCCGTCATCCCTTGCGCGAGCTCGATATCGAACTAACCGGGGGGTGTAATCTGAGCTGTCGGCATTGCCACATGTCGGCGCAATCCGGTGGCTCTGCCGACGACATTACCTGCGAACAATGGATTAGATTTTTTGAATTTATAAAGAATCGATACGGCTCTCATGTGCGGTTGAACATAACCGGTGGTGAACCGCTGATCCGCAAAGATATAGCGCAGATCTTGTATCATCTGAAAAAAATGGGGTTTATTATGTCGCTCGCCACCAACGGCGTAAAGCTCGATTACCCCACCATCAAATTGATCGATGATTGCATCGATACACTAGAAATCAGCCTCGACGGATTCGAAGAAAGCCACAATAAATTGCGCCAGCAAAATGTCTATCAAAAGCTGGTCAAGAACATGGTTACCTTTCAGCAGCAGTCATCCGTGCCGATCCTCGTTAAATCGGCAATCACCAAACATAATTTTAACGAGATCGAAGAATTATACGAATTCTTGTACGAAATGGGGATTACCGCCTGGCACTTTTACCCGGTAGAGCCCTTGGGGCGCGCAAATACAAACAGCGAGTATTTGCTGACGCAAGAAGAATACGCCGCTCTTACCTCATATGCAAAATCACTCGTCAACAATCCGCACGGGATGGAGATTTTCTTCGAGCAAACGCGCGTAACAAAATCGTTCGAGAGTTCGGTCAAAGATAAGATGTGTCGCTCGGGTATTACCTCTTGCGCAATCTACCATAACGGCGATATCGCCAAATGTATTCAAGATAATCGTGAGCATACCTACAAACGGGGAAACATCGTTCAAGATGATTTTGCCGACGTTTGGGAAACCAAGTTCGATGATGTGAGGAGTTCGGGTCACCGATACTGCGGCAACCATTACTACATACAAAAGTGCAAGACAAAAAAAAGCAATCACTGTTCGGCGTGCTGATAAAAAAACCTTGATTGAATCTGCAGAAAGGAGAATCGTTACGATGATTTTTGTGAGCTCATGATTTCAATCCTCTTCGCCCTCCAGTTGCTTTGGCACGAATTCAGCACGCCGAATACGAATAATCCACCCGTTGCCGAAGCACCGGCAGAACCTGAGCAAAAGGGCTACCCGCCGCAACAACCGCAGTACGATGTCGAAAGCATTGTCAATAATCTTGCTGTTCCGTGGGATGTGGCTTTTGTAGATGATCAAACGATTCTGGTAACCGAACGCCCCGGCACGTTACGTGTTATTAAAAACGGCAATATGCTCGATCAGCCGCTGCATAGTTTTGCGAATATCTCAACCGAACCCGGTGCCGAAAGCGGGCTGATGAGCATTGCGCTCGATCCCGATTACCCGCAGAACAACTTTCTTTATTTTTCGGTCGTTGTCGGCAACCCCGATGATTCAAAACTGCAGATCCTTCGCTTTACCAACACCGATAATGGCTTAACAGAAAAAACGATTCTGCTCGATAACGTCCCAGCTGCCAAATACCACGACGGCAGCCGCATTGCCTTTGGCCCCGATGGCAAACTGTACATCACCACCGGTGATGCCCTGCTTACCGAACAAGTGCAAGATGTTCAGTCACTCGTCGGCAAAACACTACGCATCAATGCCAATGGCTCAATCCCGCAAGATAACCCGTTCGAAGATTCGCCGGTTTGGAGCTACGGTCATCGCAACGCGCAAGGCATTGCCTGGGCACCCAATGGCAATCAGCTGCAAACCGAGCACGGCCCCAGCGGATTCGATGGTCCACCGGGCGGCGATGAGGTGAATCTCATTATTAAAGGCGGCAACTACGGCTGGCCGCTCGTTTCTCATCAAGATTCAATCGCAAAGGCAACCGACCCGCTCGCCGTTTACACACCTGCCAATGCCCCGGCTTCGGCGGCGTTTTACAACGGCGACAAATACCCCGCTTTAAACAATTGCTTGCTGTTTGGTGGTTTACGCGGCGAAGGTGTGTATTGTGCTCGTGTTCCCGCGCCGAATTACGATCGAGTAACCGAAACCTTCCGCGTCAACACACCCAACCACGGTCGCATCCGCACCGTAACCATCTCACCGGTTGGTGATATCTACTACACTACCAGCAATCAAGATAACCGTGGTGATTCATATCCGAACGCCGACCATTTGTATCGACTGATACCACCACAATAAACAATACTGCTTCAGCACGCCAAAGCTGCGATGTCTGCACCCGACTTCATGTTCACGAGAAGCATCATCTCGTCATACAAAGACTCCCCGTACTATGCGTTTCTAATGCTGATGTTTACATACTTACGAAATTGAGATGTCTTTTTTGTTCTTACCGCAAAAAATTCCTTTCATGTCGCCGCCGATCTGCCCTGCTTGTAACGAGTATGACTCAACAGTGAATCGAACAAAGTGGGATTTTAAAAAAAAGTATTTTTTTTGATTACGAATACATGTTCAACGGGGTACAATGCCGAAGGATTTTTAAAAAAGTATGAATACGAAAAACTTTCTCCTTGGCGCCCTGCTCGTGGTGATGATTAGCCTGCAAGCCGTTTTATGGGTAGAAATAACGCAGATGAATCATCGCTTCGATCAATTCATCACCGATACCGAACCGAAGATCGACCTGCTCACCACCAAAATGCAGAATCTTAATGATCAAAACAACCAAACGCAAGAGCAACCAGAAAACAATCAACAACAAGGCGATTCACCCTTCAGCCGTCCTCCGGCAGCAAGTAATGATGAAAATGATTCATCACTCGATCTGCTCGACTTCGACAATTCAAATGATTCGAATGACAGCAACCAATAGCAACACCCTGCGAATCGGCATTTACAACATTCAAAACGGTGTTGGTACCACGCGCGGTTACTGGCACTACCTGCTTACCACCTGGAAATACGCCTGGCCGCACAACAACAAAATGATCACCCCGATCGCCAAACTCATTAAGAAGCATAATGTCGATATCATCGGTTTGGCAGAGGTGGATGCCGGTTCATACCGCACAAAAAACCAAGATCAAGTGGCGATGGTAAAAAAACGGGCTGAATACCCCCACTCGCACTTCTTTTCAACATTTGTACAGAAGCAACTCAAAAATCAAGGAAATGCGGTTTTGAGCAAGCACCCGATTTTCGATCAAAAAAACCACAAACTCCCCGGTTTTGGCGAACCGCGCTTTTTAGCCGAGTGTCGGTTTCCCTGGCAGGGGCGAGAAATCACTTTTCTTACCACGCACCTTAGCCTAAATCGTGTGGTGCGTAGCGAGCAGATCGACGCAATCGTCACCATCATCAAAAAGATCAAAACACCGATAATCCTTACCGGCGATTTCAACATCGGTCATAAACGCGAAACCGAGATTCTGTTCCGCTCACAACTGAAAAATATCGTCAGCAGCCCAACCTACCCGTCGTGGCGACCGAAAAAATACCTCGATTACATTTTTACAACGGGTGATTTTGAGATTCTCTCTCACTCCACCCCCAAAGCGAAACACAGCGACCATCTGATGTTCGTGGCAGATGTTGCATTTTCAACGTAATACCGATTGTTAGTAAAAAACCGGCACGGTGTTTTTTTACCTGACTGCCCCGCGTAGCCTTGGCGAAGAAGAGAGTAAAGCGATGAAGGGGGTATTATTTAAAATGTGGTTTTGGATTACGGCGCAGTATCTGTTGCTATGAAAAATAAGTTTTTGCAAAATCTGATCGTTGTTTTTTTATACCATGCCCGAACAATTCTTCTCAGAACTCGATGTTGTCCTTAAAATATCACTCGCCCTTGTCTGTGGGGTGATTCTTGGTTTAGAGCGCGAACTTGCGGGCAAGCCCGCCGGTTTACGCACCTACAGCCTGGTTGCGATAGCGGGAGCGATGCTGACATACCTCGGCGTCGAAGTCGTAGAATACTTCGCATTCTTACTGCCCGACCGCAACGCCGTCTCAGACCCCACCCGCGTTATCCATGCGATTATCGTTGGTATCAGTTTTTTGGGCGCCGGTACCATCATCAAAGAT
>CAZOZW010000087.1:0-4618 GCA_964584385.1 uncultured Candidatus Peribacteria bacterium | reverse complement strand
AGTGATTGCCAAGTTGCAGGATGGCAGCGGGTACCAAGTGCGTTCGGGCACGCTCACCGAAGAAGAAGTAACCTCATTCTCGAATACTATCGAAGGAAAAAACTGGGGCGGCAGCATTGAAAAAGTGAATACGATCGGCCCCACTATGGGCGCCGAGTTTACCAAAAACACCTTTTGGGCGGTTCTACTCGCCATCATCGCAATTGTACTATTTGTTGCATATGCCTTTAAATCGGTTCCCGAGGGGCTATCTTCGTGGAAGTTCGGCTTAGCGGCAATTGTAGCATTAACCCACGATGTTTTGATTATTGTTGGTGTATTCGCGGTATTGGGGGCAATACTCGGAATTGAAATCGATACCCTGTTCATTACCGCACTTTTAAGTGTACTCGGCTTTTCGGTCAACGATACAATTGTAATCTTCGACCGCGTACGTGAGAATTTAAAAGGGCAAAAAAACCTGCGTAAGTTCGAGCAGATCTGCGAAAGTGCCTTATGGCAAAGTATGCGCCGTTCGATCAACACTTCGGTATCGACCTTGATCGTGCTTTTTACCATGCTCTACTTCTTCTTGGGCTTCCCTGAATTGTTCGCCTTTTTCTTGGCACTGTCGATCGGCTTCTTGGTAGGAACCTATTCATCGATCTTTTTGGCAACTCCACTTTTGGTTTCGTGGCAGAAAAAGTAGATAAAAAAAGCCCCTTGCGTTCAAAAACCGAATTAGGCTAAAACAAGACGTAAATTTTTATTCCACTTGCCAACGACAACTTTTCCACCTAAAAGCGGCTCTCTCACTTCTCTGTTTTTACCAACATGTCCGTAGAGATGCTGATTGTTTTTTTGGTGATTTGTTTCGCACTGGTTTTATTCATCACCGAAAAATTCCCGGTGCATATCACCGCGATGATCATTTTGGTGGTCATGATGATTTTGGGTTTAAACCCGTTTTACCCCGACGCGTTTCCGAATGTAAAAGAAGGTCTTTCGGGGTTTAGCAACGAGGCAACGGTAACGGTTTTGGCGATGTTTATACTGTCGGCGGGAATTCAAAAAACGGGGATTATCGCACTTTTGGGCAGGCGGGTGTTCAGTTTTGTCGGCAATTCCGAAATTCGGCAGTTGATGGCGATCGGGATCATCGTCGGGCCGATTTCGGGCTTTATCAATAATACCGCTGCCGTGGCGATTATGCTGCCGATGGTAGTAGATTTGGCAAACCGCAGCAAAGTGCCGGCAACACGATTGCTCATTCCCCTCTCGTTTTTTGGAATGCTCGGCGGTACGCTAACTCTTATTGGTACTTCAACGAACATCTTGGCAGCGTCGCTGATCAAAGATGTAAGGGAAATTGGCATTTTCGAGTTTCTCCCACTCGGTGTGATCGTATTTTGTGTGGGCACCATCTACATGATGTTTTTAGGGCGCTACCTGTTGCCGGCTCGAAAAAACCGTGATAACGATGAAGATGAAGAATTCGATGATATCTTTTTGACAGAAGTCGTGATCGAGCGTGACAGTAATCTGCTCGGGAAAAGCATTAAACAATCGCGGTTCGATGAGCGCAACGATGTTGAGGTGGTAAAGTTGATCCGTGAAAAAAAGTCGTATATTAAAGAGGCAAAAACCCAAAAACTCGAAATCGGTGACATTTTGGTGCTGCGTGCCAGTCAGCAACGGATTTTAGATATCATCAATAAAGAAGGGGTAAAACTACTGCCGAATTTCGATGAAGATGCCCGCAAACGCCCCGCCGGCACCGGTAAAATCGTCAAAGTGATTATGCGGGGGGTGAATGCGTTTCACGACAGAAGTTTGGACGAGATCAACTTTTGGCGCAAATACAACGCCGCCGTGGTGGGCCTGCAAGTGCCGGATATTACCGCGCAACGCCTTGGCAGCATGAAGCTTCGTGTTGGTCAGATATTACTCGTACAAGCTTCTATCGCCAGCCTGGACCGCATTAAATATTCGAAAGATTTTTTCTTGCTCGAAACGATCGAACAAGAATACAACGCCGAAAAGATGTGGATGGCAGTTGGCATTGTTACCGCGGTGATCATCGCTGCCGCACTGCTCGGAGTGCCGATTGTGGTAGCGGCATTGGCGGGGGTTCTGGCAATGGGCTTAACCCGCTGCATAAACACCAACGACATGTTCGATTCGGTTAACTGGGAGGTCATTTTTCTGCTCGCGGGGGTGATTCCGATCGGGATTGCGATGAGCAAATCGGGTGCGGCAGATTACTTAGCGGGCGGCCTTGTAGGCATTACCGACAGCATGGAACCGATATTGATCCTTATGATCTTTTACCTCGTAACAACTGTGCTCACCGAAATCATCAGTAACAACGCCGCAGTTGTACTTATGATTCCCATCGCCGTTTCAGTATCTGCTAAGCTTGGCCTCGATTCGTTCCCGTTTGTACTGGCAGTGATGTTCGCCGCCTCAACCAGCTTTTTAACCCCGGTCGGTTACCAAACGAACACCATGGTGTATGGCGCCGGTAATTATAAATTCTCCGACTTTATCAAAATCGGTGCACCACTCAATATTCTGCTCATGCTTGTGACATGCTATTCGATAAACTTCTTTTGGCCAGTTGGTTAAAAAAACACCTTGAAAACTAAAAAACGATGTTGAACAATACAATCGAACCTATTTTACGATGTATGACAAACGAAAACAATCAAGAACAGGCGCAAAACAATTCAAAATCAAACGAGCAGAACAATGGCGCTGAGCAGAACCAAAACACCACCCATCAATCAAGCAATAATAAAGATAAAGAAAAAACCGGGCTCTTGATCGGCTTGGTAACGGGCTTACTCCTCGCTTTTTTAACCCTCACCGAATTGGTGATGGTGGTACTCCTTGCCATCCTGGGCATTATACTGGGGGCAAAGAGTGAGATCAGTGAAAAACTCAAAGACCAACTCGCCGACATCGCCCGTCGCCAGAGTGATTTACTTCGAAGCAGTAAGAGCTAAAACCGAACCACGACATTTAAAAGAAGACATTAAGGCGTAAAATTACACCTTAATGTCTTCTTTAATAATCGGGTTTATATTTTACCGCGTAGCTTCATCGCCCGCTCAATGCGGTGCAAAGCAACCGCAAATGCAGCTTGGCGCATGGTGACGATTTGGTCGCCGTTCGCTTTCGTTTCGATCAGGTTTTTCTGCATTTCTAATACATCTTCGAGCGATTTCTCCATGATGATCTTGAGGCGGCGCTGTACTTTGTTCGCCGTCCAATAATGATTGGTGATGTTTTGCACGAGCTCGAAATACGAAACCGTTACTCCACCTGCATTTGCCAGAACATCGGGAATGATCGGAATCCCCCGTTCTGCCAAAATCTTATCGGCCGCCGGGGTGATTGGTCCGTTTGCTAATTCAACGATCAACTTCGCATCGATATCATGGGCATTTTCTTCAGTTATCACGTTTTCTTTTGCCGCCAAGAATAAGACATCGCACGGTATTTTCAGTAAATCGCCATTATGGACTTTGTTCTCACAAGGGTAATGTATAATGCTCCCTTTCTCCGCAGTAATCGCCCTTGCCTTTTGCACATCGATTCCGGAGGCATCGTGCACACCACCTTCAACATCGGCGGCAGCTATTACCGTAAAACCACTTTGTTGTAAAAAGTCGGCGGCAGCAGCACCGGCATTGCCAAAACCATGCACAACCGCGGTGTTCAAATCGATAAAATTTTCGGCGAGGTATTTTTGTAAAACGTAAATCCCGCCTTGCGCGGTTGACTCATGGCGACCTTCGCAACCACCGAGTTCGAGGGGTTTTCCGGTAACCACGCCAAAAGTCGTCTCCCCTTGGAGCATCGAATACTCGTCGGCGATCCACGCCATGACTTGTGGATTTGTGTACATATCTGGTGCAGGTACGTCTTTTTGCGGACCGATGATCGGCGCGATCGCTCGTACGTAACTGCGAGTCAATCGTTCGAGTTCGGGTTCGCTCAACGTGCGGGTATCTACTTTTACGCCGCCCTTTCCGCCACCAAGGGGGATGTTGACGACAGCACATTTCAGCGACATCCAGGCAGAAAGCGCCTTTACCTCTTCGATGTCGACATCAACCGCATAGCGGATTCCACCTTTGGCCGGGCCGCGGATCGTTGAATGCTGCACGCGGTATCCTTCGAATATCTTGATCGAGCCGTTATCCATGCGCACCGGCACACTCACCAGCAACATACGCTCGGGGTTTTCGAGCACCACTTTCGCATTATCTGAGAGCTTTAAAATCTTAGATGCCTCCTCCATTTGCTGGAGCATGTTCTGAAACAATGACATGGATTTAAAAAATAAAGAAATGGTGCGTTATCTTTACGAGATAACTAATAAAAATCAAGCAAATTTGAAACTCTTTTCTAATTTCTCATTTGCTCACGATATCTTTGATAAGCTTGCCCGCTCGGGCGGTTTTTTCGACCGAAAGATTCGGGAGTGATACGCGGATGAAACGAGTATGATCACTTTTTTTGCGATCGGTTTCTGAAAAGAACTTGAATGCAGGCATCACCACAACGGCACCCTCTTCGGCAAATTCGGTCAACACTTGTTCGATTGGCTTTTTTGCTGTTTCGGGTCCTT
>CAZOZW010000086.1:0-4706 GCA_964584385.1 uncultured Candidatus Peribacteria bacterium | reverse complement strand
ACACGTAAACGATTTCAGATTGGGCGATTCAACATCAAGTCTGGGGTTTTAAAACCTCTAGCGGTAGGAGGAGTTAAACTGGCAATCATTTGAGGAATCGGTTACAATGAACCGATATGCAAATCACCTTGATCCTGATTATCGTTGGCATTCTTTTAACCCAAGTGATCTGCGGATTATCGCTGGCGCCTTGGGTACCGACCCGTAAGCGTGATTTTGAGCGGATCAGCAAAATGGCGAAGCTGAAACCGGGAATGGTATTTTGCGAACTCGGCAGTGGCGACACCCGCGTTTGTCGCTATTTGGCAAAACGACATCCGCACGCCGACATCATCGGCATTGAGCTCAATCCCCTGCTGTATTTTTTGGGCAAACTCAAACAATGGCTCAATCCCCTGCCCAATCTGAAATTGATCCGCGGTAATGTGTTCGAGCAAGATTTGCGCCAAGCCGATGTGATTTATGTTTTTGGGATGATCAAAAGCATCAACGAGCGGTTGATAAAAAAAATCACGACCGAACAGAACAAGCCGCAACTGTTGTTGAGCTACAGTTTTCGGGTGAAAGATATGAAACCGAGCTTCGAAGATACCGGCGCAAAGCATAAAATCACCTTGCTCGGCTACAACTTGCAACCTGCTACATAAAGAGGATGACCGCCAGTAAGAATCCGCAATTGATCAAAGCGGCGAATAAAACGATGCTACCAACGGTGATTTCTTTGGTTTTGATGACTTCGGGCAAGGCGCGGCGGATCGATCGCACTTTTGAGATGAGGATCGAATAGTACAACACCACGTAGAGATTTACCGCCAAAAATACGATTTCGTAGATTTTCATCAGCGATTTTTACAAAAAGCACATTGTTTTTTTACTTTTTTTGCAACATCGTTGATATGAGCGATGTTTTTTAGAATAATGTCGTGCTGGGTATTTTTGCCAAAGATCTCGCTGCTGATCAAAAGATCGCCGTAGTTGAAGATATTCGGCAGAATCCCCTCTTGGCGCACATCGATCGAGTGGACGTTCGAAAGCTCGATCTCTTCGAGTGAGTAGTGGAACAAGCCATGAAAATGAACCGAGATCAATTGACGATCGGTGAGAATATCGGTGTTCACGCTCCAGTGGATGAACACCGAGATCAGCATCGCCGAGAGCCCCACGATCATCGTCAGAAAGAACACGGTGCGAATGACGAACATATCGGGTACGATCATCAGCAAAAATGCCAAACTGACGAGCCATAAACCCAAGATCACCGACCATTTAAAAATCAACATCATCGGGTGCGATACAAAAACCGCGTGTATTTCACCGCTTTTTTCTTCGTCTAACGGCGATGATCGGTTATGTTCCATTGGCAAAACGGACGTGGTTAATTGCTTCTTTTGTCGCCTCGGCGGCTTGGGCGGCTTTTTCGTCGAAATCGAGGTCGTTGCCGGCAAAAATCACCGAGCGACTGGCGTTGATGATTGCGCCTTTTCCGGTATTGTAAAACGCCGGTTGCACATCTTCGGCAGTGCCGCCCTGCGCGCCTAAACCGGGCACGAGGAATATCTGCGCCGGCATCTCGCTGCGTAAAATACGCATATCGTCGGGATAGCTCGCCCCAACCACAGCCCCTATCGACGAAAACTCCGAATCGCCGACGAGTCCGGTTCCGAGTCGTGCGACCATCCGCGCCACTTCTTCGTGCAGCAGGCTGTCGCCCACAGGCTGATCCATAAATTCACCGCTGCCGGGGTTGCTCGTTTTAACGAGTACAAAAATGCCCTTGCCGCTTTCGGCGCACTGATCGACAAACGGAATGATGGTGTCAGACCCCATAAACGGGTTGACCGTGAGTGCGTCGTAAGGCGCATCGGCCGACAAAAATGCCGAAGCATAGCGCGCCGCCGTACTGCCGATATCACCACGTTTCGCATCGGCGAGCACCAATAATCCTTTTTGCTTGGCTTGGATGCAGATGTTTTCGAGCGCGCGCCAACCATCGCTGCCAAACACTTCGAAAAATGCGGTATTCGGTTTTACAATCGCACAATGCGGGGCAACCGCATCAACGATCGCACTAAGGTATTCTTCGATCGCAACTATGCTCGTTGCGTCTTTTTTTAAAAAATCGGGGATGAGATCTAAATGAGGATCGAGCCCAACGCAAAGCGCAGAATTCTTATCTTCGATATTTTGGATGAGACGGTCGCAGAACATGATTTTTGTAACAGATTATTTATTGCATAATGGCAGAATGAGATGAGATTGGAAAGTGGTTTTGGGGGGCTTAGAGATGCGAGGTTTGAGGTTGGAGGTTAGAGGTAGGAATTTGGATTTAGGATTTATGATGTAAGAATCCCGGAACATGAATTATCCCACGAAATACAATCTGGCGCGGCTTGTTCGGCGTGATAACATATAGCGGGAAGCAGCCCATTTTTTTAAAAGGGGTTTGGGGGATTTTTTATGCTGGAGCCTTTCTTGTAGCCGGTTTCTTTTGTTTGGCACAATATGACAACTCCCTCAGGATTAAGAATACTACATTAAGGCGTTATCCACCGCCTAAATGTAGTATTTTTGGGAGTTCAACACCAAAAAGCCTGTCGCAATACAACGAAAGATTATGCCTTAAAACCCCATTCTCTTTTTCTTCACGTTGATGATAATCAATCAAATCGCTTCAGGAAAACTCGATTCAAAACGACATTCAACACATGCGCTTGTAACGGCAAAAAAAGAATGTGTCGTTTTTACTTTCATATAAACAAAAAATCTACTGTACACCCGAATCTAAAAACATCGAAAATAAGCAATTACACAACAAAATATTCTTGAAGCCAAGCCCCATCTTTGCTATAATAATAAGAAAAAAAAATTTAACACAAACATGAAAAAGCCCTCATCGTCGCTTGTAAAGCTGTTTGCGAAAAAATGCATCGCGAATACTCTCGCTATTGCACTGGTGTTTTCCGGTGTAGTTTTTATAAGCCCGCCGCAAACCGTTCAGGCGCAGTCGCCGGGTCCGATCGAAACGCCGCATTTGCTCAATATCATATTAGCACTAGATGCGCTCTTGCTCGACGACGACTGGGATGTGGATATTACCGACCACACTGGTCTTCTACAAAATTTAGCAGATGCGATCACGTTTTTAAACAATGATACCGATTGGGCGGTACGACGTGCGCAAAATCTGCACGATGGCACAAATCTCGTTGTCGATACCGGTGCAGCTGGCGGCAACATTGAGGTATCAAAAAATCTGCAAATTACCGGTACCAACGACCTAACCGTTGGAGGAAACTTGACAGTTGACGGAAACGTGAGTTACGGAAGCTTGATGCTACCGGCACCAGACACCGCCCCGCTCGATTCTGAGTACGGAAATAACCAAGCGAGCTTTTGGATCGATGAAGCAACGAATACATTTTACATCAAAGGAAAAACCAGTGTTGCCGATGGTGAAGAAATCATTGAGCAAAAGGTCGGTGAAAGCGAATTCGAAGACGGTGGAGAAAACGGTGAAGCCGATCGCTCACTCGGGAATCAGGATAATTTTGCGTTAAGCTTTTTAACGAATAACACCGAGCGGATTTACATTCAGGGCAGCGGTGAAGTGGGCATTGGTACCAATACGATCGGTACCGGCTTACAGCTTGATGTTGAAGGTAAAGCCGGGGCGACCGAATTCTGTGACAGCGATGGTAATAATTGTATTGCAACATCGTCAATACTTTCTTCTGCCACAAAGTGGGATGATGTTGTGGGAGGAATCAATTTTGCCGGCGGTAATGTTGGAATCGGCACGATTACCCCGGGGGCGCTGTTAGACGTTGATGGCAACGCGAGAATAAACGGCACATTGACCATGACTGGCGATGTGATTTTACCCGGCTTGCCCGATAGCCCGAATAAAGCGGCATCGAAGGCATATGTCGATGCACAACTCAGCGCTCTTTCATCGGACACAATAACCGACGCCGATAGCGACACCATGGTACAAGTTGAAGAAAGCGCGAATGAAGATTTTATCCGGTTCGACACCGGTGGAACAGAGCGGATGGTGATCGACGATTCGGGCAATGTCGGAATTGGCATTGGTATACCTACCGCAACGCTTGATGTAGTTGGGAACGGACAATTCAGCGGAACCGTAACTACAGTTTCGACCCAAGGCACCGACTCGGCAATAACATTAACAACGAAAGATTATGTCGATGCGGCGACAGCGGCAGCGCTCGTAGCCGATGCCGATTACGGCGAAGTTACCGTTAGTGGCAGTGGTGCGGTGTGGACGATAGATAATGATGTGATCACCAATGCTAAAATAGCAGATGGTGCAATCGGCACCGATGAGATTCTCGATGGCGAGATCATCAATGCCGATATTTCAGCGGCGGCAGCAATTGCGGGTACGAAGATCGACCCCGATTTCGGGATTCAAGACATCACCACCACCGGCACAATCAATGCCGCAGGGGGAACGATGACCGGCGATATTATCCTCCCGGCCGATCCGGATGCAGCAATGGAAGCGGCAACGAAACAATATGTCGATGCGGCAGTGGCAGCGGCAGCACTGAGCGATGGTGATTATGCCGACATCAATGTTGCCGGAAGCACCTGGACGATTCGCGATGGTAGCGTAGATGACACCGATATCGATTGGGGCTCATTGGCGAATCAAGTAGATGCCGATGATATTCCCGATGGTT
>CAZOZW010000085.1:0-5013 GCA_964584385.1 uncultured Candidatus Peribacteria bacterium | reverse complement strand
ACAGAAGAGAATCCGGAGAAAGCTTAGTACACATCTTTATGAGTGCAATGTGACTACAGCTCGGTACAGTCTCGCCTTTTGGGAATCATTTGGAGGACTGTGCCGTTTTTTTATAATTACAGATACGAGTTTGTTTTTTCCAAATAAGAAATACTACATTAAGGCGTGGGTTACCGCCTTAGTGTAGTATTTCTGGTTTTTATACTCAACTCGAGAAACATGTGGAGCAGGGAGTCTACATGGAGTCGTCTTTGTTAATAATGGCTTCTTTGTTTATTCTCGCTAGAATCCGACATTTCCGCTCCGGCGGAGATTCATCTTTACGTTCGTCATCGGGTTTGGCTCAAATGCAAAAAACGTGAGGTTGTCGTCCCGGGTTTGACCCGGGGTCTATGAAGCGTCTATTCGAACGTATTCCCTTAGGCTTGCAAAAATACTGCATTTAAACCTCAATTTCTGTATTAATGCAGTATTTTTTTGAACACGCGATATCAGAAACATCTAAACCGGGCTGCCCGAATCTCAATCTGTTGAGTATCTGTACAAAAATCGAGATTGCATAAGGTGTGGTACACCTGCCTTGGCGGAACGCACCGCATCGTACCCTTACATTTTTTATTGTGCGACACATACCACAACTACAACCTTTTAGATGTTTAGGCAGGGGCTATCCTGCTGGTGCCAAGAAGTATATTCTGATTACGCTCAGCTTCGGATTATTGATCTCATGCGTGAGGTCGATATTCAGCTGACCGTCCGCAATTGTTACATCAAAGCTTTTTGTTGTTGCGGTTCTATGACCCACATCAGCGACAATATCATAATCATCGACGAGTAGTTCATTCTCGATACTGATGTCAAAAACCCGGTCACCAGGATCGGTCGTCCCATGGAAGATATCAGCAAAAGCAAGTTCAACCCGGTAGTCACCATTCTCTACGTCGAAAGCATAACTCAATGCCCCCCAAGAGGCTTTGCGGTACAACACATCATCAAGCGTGGCAGCAATGTTTACGCTGTCGCCTATGCTACTTACAGTGCCAACCCCCAGTGTGTCAGCCTCATAAACAGTGCCGTCTAGTGCGGTGTAAGCACTCCCACCGATATTGATCGCTTTTATCGCATCTGAATCAGGGGGATCAATGGGGGTATTCTCATCCACGATAAGTCTTCCGTAATCTACGATTTCATTTACATCGCTAAGGTCTGCAATGTTCTCAAGCACCAAGATCTGCACAAAATCATCACCCCCACCATCAAGATCTACAAAAACAGAACTATCAGTACCATCATCGGTGATCTGTAGAAAGTCGGTGAGATCATATGACGCAGGATCATACTCAGGTAATACATCTGATATATCGAGTACATCGACCTCTTCAATAGAGAAATCTTTGATATGATCTACCTCAGCATCCAGATCAGTTGAGGTCACTATAAACGTATCAGACCCTAAGCCACCAATAATCGAATCAGAACCTTTGCTCACAGTGATCATATCGTCACCTTTGCCTCCGAACAGGATATCATCACCGTTTCCACCGGTAATCACATCATCGCCGGCAAGCCCCGAAACAAGACCATCACTTTGAACCCCAGGCAGAGAGAGGTCGTCTTCGCTATCATCGCCGAACACGGTGTGTGGTGTGAGATCACCATCGCTTACCGACACATCGGGCTGAATGCCTTCCGGACTGCTATCGTAAGTAGGGTCTACATGACCATACAAGTTCAATAAGAGTTGATTCGGAATATCACCATTGAGCGGTTCTGCGATCCGATAATCATTATAACCATCACCCACCTGTTCATCGTACATGTCGTTGTACTCTATAGTTCCGACAAAATCTGTCGCAGGTGTGACAATGCTCGATTGGTGCTGCCCGATGAACAAGTTATCGTTGATACTGGCATCGAGCGGTTGCCCACCGGTAAGCACCATACCATTCTTACGCGATGCCAAGATCACATTATCAGACACTTGCAGGTTTTGGACATCCGCGCTACCGGCACCGATGTGGAACCCGCCATGACCGACATCGAAGCCACCTGTCGTCTGCACGATATTCTTCGTCACCGTTGTATTGTACACACCGAACGTATTGAAGGCATTCTCTGCAATAAGGTAGATCCCGGCTCCACCGGTTCTATGATCTGAAACGAAATTATTCTCTATTGTTATCTCTTCTCCACCAACAACGCTTATCCCTCTGCCCCACTCATTATCTAGAACAACATTGTTGCGGATAATGATGTCACTGACCAATCCACCGTGGTTTTGATATGACACAACTGCAATACCGTCATCTCTCGTTCCTTGCACCCAGTTATTCTCGACCACTATGTTGCGAGAGAGCTTTACGATGTGTATACCGTCTGATTCGGTAGACATCACGATATTGTTGGCGATATAGCCGTTGAAACCGCCATGGATGTATAACCCAACCGCTGTTGAATCCCAGATGTTGACATCGGTGATCTCGAAATCCACTGCTCCGTTCACACGAATCCCGGTTTTCTCGAGGGTTCCTCGACGGTCTCTCGTATCATTATCGGGCAGATCGGTGGTAATGCTTACATTTTTAATGGCAGAACCGATGCCTTGTAATTCGATATACTTATACTGATTTTGACCATCGACATTGAAATCGGTTATCTCCGTTGCGATAAGCGTCGTATCAGAAGCTCCGGTAACGGTTATGCCATCGATGATAAAACCGTCGCTGTAATAGTAGCTCCCGTCACCGAACACTACCGTTTTATGACCGTTATCCTCGGCAAAGGTAATCGCACTGAGGATGGCGGCACTATCATCGTTCATATCGGTGCCGTCACCCCCGAAATCATCGACATAGACAATCGTTCCGTCATCTGCAAGAGGGTCTACGGTATCACCGAAGGTATTGACCAAGAGTGCACTGAGCTTCGGACTATCGACATCCGAGACCATCGAGATCGAAAGAGCGCCATCGGTGACATCGATATTCTCTACCACCACATCATAAGCCGCATCGTGACCGACCTCGGCGAAGATATCAAGATCATCGATCACGGTCACGCCCTCGACCTGCACATCGAACACCCGGCCTTCGGTCGCCTCATGGAAGATCTCGGCGAATTTGAACGTTACATCGTATTTTTGGTTCAATACCGGCAATTCGTAAGAATACGTACCGTACCGTTCGGTTTGATAGAGGGTGATGTCTTGGCTCCCGGTGATCGCAGCATTGTTCGAATAGGTGTTGCCTCCTGTCGCATAAGCGCTATCCGACTCGAAGATCGTCCCGTCGAACGCAGCATAACTGCCGCCGCCGGCGTTTAAGGCGTAAACCACTTTGCGTTCCGGAATCTCTTCGACCTGCTTCTGTTCGTCATCATCCTGTTGATTATCATTATTATCGATTACTCGTGAACGCTTACCGCCACCACGACGGATTATCTTAGGATTGCGAAATGCCGATACGGTCCAGCGAGGTTCGTCCAAGCATCCACGATCTCGGCATCCGCACTTCCATTCATCGTCCTGCCAATGGCAGATATGCGCAAAAATATACTTAGATTTTCTTTCGGGTTCGACCGTAAGCTCTGCCGTGGCATGTGCTTTTATCCAATTCTGTTTCCCTTCCCCACGAAATGAGATCCGTTCCCATCTTCCGTCTTCATACAGATATCCGCGACGATTGATCATGGTGTTCGATCGACCTTTAACGTGTATTTTGATCTTATTCTGACGACAGTATGCACGAATCACCGGCTCGTTGTTCGAAAAGAGGTTAATCGCCGGAGCAAAGTATTCGGTTATTTTCTCTGGCGGCTTCACCGAACAATAGCGCAGCGCTTCGCTGTTATGCAGAGGAAAAAAGCAAAAAAATATAATGAATAATGCTTTTATCTGCCATTTTTTTAAAGATTTTTTGTTCATGTTTTTTTGAATTCAAATTCTTTAAGTCACGCTATTTGCCACAACACTTTTTATACTTTTTGCCACTGCCGCAGGGGCATGGTTCGTTTCTGCCAGCCGCTGCGGTTACTTTTGGTGCGGCATCGGCTTTAATCCTCGTTGTTCCGCTCGGCGAAACCGAAACGGCATCGCTGGTTACTTGCGTGTTTTCGGCGGTTGCTCGTACGCGGTGCGGACCGGCTTTTTCAACCGTGGCATTGGCGGTAAGCGCTTCGCTGATCTGCGCGGCGTTCGTCATTAAATTCCGCATGTTCTCACGTGGCATTTCTTCACCGAACTGCACACGGATATTGATCTGAAATAAGGTGCGTACCACCGTGTTCTGAATTTTTTGCAGCAACGCGGTGAATTTTTCGTACCCGATATTCTGGTATTCGTGGAGCGGGTTTTTTTGGGCATAGCCAACGAGAGCGACTTGCTCACGCAAATGGGTCATCTCATCGATGTGCTCCATCCAATATTGATCGATGGTTTTTAAAGTAATAGCGCGTTCGGCTTCGCGAAAGTAACGTGGCTCGGGTACACTTTTTTCTTTTTCGGTAAACCGATCGTTTAAAAAGGTACGGGCTTTTTCAATAATGTCGCTTTCAACTTCAATGTCTTCGTATTCTTTGGCGGTGGGCGCGCCATCTTTTTCAAACACGGCAATGCCTTTTGCAAATTCTTCAAGTTCGTATTTGTGTGGTTCACGGCCGCGCAAATGTAAGTTCGCCAACAAATCCACCTCGTCGTTAAGCCATTTTACCACTTCTTCGTGAATGTCGCCTTCTTCTAAGATCTTGCGGCGGCGTTTGTAAATAATCTCACGTTGGCGATTCATCACATCGTCGTACTGCACAACATGTTTTCGCATATCGAAGTGGTGCCCTTCAACCTTTTTTTGCGCCGATTCGATCGAGTTGCTGATAATGCGGTTCTCGATCGGCATATCATCAGGAATCTTCAAGGTTTCCATCATGCGTTGCAGGCGGTCTGAACCGAACAGGCGCATCAGCGAATCTTCGAGCGAGAGGAAAAATCTGGTTTCACCGGGGTCGCCCTGGCGCCCGGCG
>CAZOZW010000084.1:0-5019 GCA_964584385.1 uncultured Candidatus Peribacteria bacterium | reverse complement strand
TGCTCCGCGCCGGAGCCACCCCCGCAGCAAGCTGACGGGGAATAGATAGATTTAATAGCATGATTGCGCTTGAAACAAAAGCGCAACAACGTGATCTTGAAAGATATGGTACTGACGCTGATCGCTTTGATGCCGACGATTATAATCAGGCCAGCGGCAATCTGAAACTTCCAAGCCGAGGAAGCAGTAACAGCCGGCGATCTGGTGGTGGAGGTGGAGGCTTTTCAGGAGGTGGGCCTTCGATAGGACTTAGCAGTGGCGGTGGCGGAGGTGGTGACGGTTTTATGAGCCTTGACGAGGCACCGAGAATTATCCGTGGAGGATTCAACGAATCAAGAAACAAGTATGAACCAAGAATCAAGAGTCTCGACATGTGGCTTTTTATCGGACTAGTGCTGGTTGGCATAACGATTACAGGTAGGTCAATAATTTGTGCTCAAATGAAAATCAAGCCGGCGAAAAAATCCAAAAAAAAGTAAGCAAGAATATTAAATTATAAGATAAGTCTGCAAAATTCAATAATCCGATTTATCTGAGCATTAAACAAAGATACCGAGAAACTCTGATAAATCTGTAAGTCACAAGAAACAAGCCGAAAATCTAGCGAGGTGTAGCATAAAACACTCGCGCGGATATCGGTGTTCACTGCTTTCTGATGACTGACCCAAAGAAGACATTAAGGCGTAATCCCCCGCCTTAATGTCTTCTTTTCATTCATCTCGCTTCTCTTACTCTATTAATAATAAATCGATGAGCTGCTAAAAAAACCACTTCTAGCCACCGGCAAAATGTGCCATAATCGGGGCACTTTTCTCTCGCACGCACTATGAAGATCACCCGCGCCCTCATCTCGGTTTCAGATAAAACCGGCATTGTTGAATTCGGTACTTTTTTACACGAAAAGGGCATCGAACTCGTTTCGACCGGCGGTACCGCCAAAGCCCTGCGCGAGAGCGGCTTACCGGTTAAGGATGTTTCTGAGATCACCAATTTTCCCGAAATGCTCGATGGACGCGTAAAAACATTGCATCCTATGGTTCATGGTGGCTTGTTGTACGTTCGCGGCAACGACGAGCATGAGCGAACAATTACTGAACACAAAATTGGTTCAATAGATCTGGTAGTCGTCAATCTTTATCCATTCGAGAACACCCTCGCCAAAGGCGCACCCGATGATGTCGTGATCGAGAATATCGATATCGGTGGTCCGAGCATGCTCCGCAGCGCTGCCAAAAATTTTAACGCGGTTACGGTCATCACCGACCCGAACGATATCGACACGGTAAAACAGCAGATTGAACAAAGCGGTGAAACCACGCTTGAGCTCCGACAACAACTGGCGGGCAAGGTCTTTGCCACCACCGCACAATACGATGCCGCCATCGCCAAATTCTTCAATACCGATTTCACCTCACAATTCGCCATCAAACGCAGCGAATTGAAATATGGCGAAAACCCTCACCAAAAGGCGGCTTTTTATAAAGATGTCAAAACAGTCAGCCCATCGGTGGCAACTGCAGAACAATTACAGGGCAAGCAAATGGGCTACTGCAATATTCTAGACGCCGATGCAGCTTTGAATTTAGCGCTCGATTTTAATAACCCCGCCGCAGTGATCATAAAGCACGCCACGCCTTGCGGCGTAGCCGTGGCAGATTCGGTCGAAGAAGCCTACAAAAAAGCCCTCGCATCCGACCCGGTTTCGGCCTTTGGCGGCATCGTGGCGATTAACTGCGAAGTAAGCGGCGAACTCGCCAAAACCCTCAGCGAGATATTTTTAGAGATCGTGATTGCGCCCACGTTCAGCGCCGAAGCAAAAGAGGTATTCAAAGCAAAGCCGAACCTGCGCATCCTTGAAACCGGCAACTGGCAACCGCTTGAGAACATCAACGAATGGCGATCGATCACCGGCGGGTTTTTACAACAAGAAAAAGATGTTTCACGACTCACCGCAAAAGATATCGAGATGGCGTGTGGTGAAGCGACCGAAGCCGAGATCAAAGATTTTCAATTCGCCTGGAAGGTTTGTAAGCACGTAAAAAGTAATGCCATCGTATTGGTAAAAGATATGCAAACCGTTGGCATTGGTGGCGGGCAAACAAGCCGCGTTGGCGCTGCCGAAATCGCCGTGCGCCAAGCCGGGAACAAAGCCAAAGGCGCAACCGCAGCGAGCGATGCGTTCTTCCCCTTCCCAGATGGGGTTGAGATGCTCGCCAATGCAGGCGTTACGAATATTATTCAGCCCGGTGGCTCACGCAACGACGAAACGGTGATTGAAACTGCTAAGAGCCTAAACCTCAAAATGGCATTTACCGGCACCCGCGTGTTCAAGCACTAAGCCATTACCCCCTTTTTCAAAGGGGCTAGGGGGATTTTCGTATCACCATGGAGCAATTGTTTCTTTGTTAACAAAAAATTGATGATGACAACCCAACCTCCCCCTTACTTAAAAGCCTGTCCTATGAGCAAGGCGACTCGGGAGCGAATATAAGGGGGATTTCTCCAGAAATGTAATTCATGAGATTCTTCATCAAAACCCTCGGCTGTAAAATGAACTGGTACGATTCGGCTCGGCTCAGCGCCACACTCGTTACTGCCGGGCATCAATCGATGCCAACCGAAGAGCAAGCCGAATATGTGTTTGTAAATTCGTGCACCGTCACCAATCGCGCCGATCGCCAAAGCCGCCAACAAGCGCACAAAGTCACCCGTAACAATCAAAAATTAGTCGTGTTCGGGTGTGGCCCGGCAGTGCAAAAAACCGCTTGGCAGCAGCGCTTTGACAAAGCGCATATTTTTCCGCATATCGATGACCTGCTCGCGCATTTCGGCATCGAAAAAAATGCCCTCGAATTCCCCGAGATCGGTCGCACGAGGATTCCGATCGCGATTCAAACCGGCTGCGATAACCACTGTACATTCTGCATTACCCGATTAGCCCGCGGCAAAACCGAAGATTTTAGCAAAGAAGGCATTTTGCGACAGATTCAACGCGCTCGCGAATGCGGCGTACAAGAGGTAGTGCTAACCGGCATTCAGCTGGCGTCGTATGGCTGCGGCGATTCCGAAAAACATCCCGAAAGGTCAAAGCTCCCTCATCTGCTTCAATTCATTTTAGATCAGTCGGATATTCCACGGATTCGCCTCAGTTCGCTTGGTCCGCAGTTTTTACATGATGATTTTTTTGAGATCCTGAAAAATCCGCGTATCTGCAACCATCTCCATCTTTCGGTGCAGTCGGGCAGTAAAAACGTACTCACCAAGATGAATCGCGGTCATGATGCCAAAACGGTGTTTCACGTCGCAGAGCGTGCCCAACAAGTTGCTGATAAGATTGCGCTCACCGCCGATTTTATTACGGGGTTTCCCGGTGAAGCGGAACAAGATTTTCAAGATACGCTTGAAATGGTCGAACGAATCGGCTTTGCCCAATTACATGTTTTTCCGTTTTCGGCGCGCGAAGGCACCGGCGCGGCGAATATGCCCGGGCAAATCCCGGTAACGATCAGAAAACAACGCGCGCAGATCCTTCGCCAAAAAGCTGCCGAACTCGAAGAGCGTTTTATTAAAGCCTGCTCGGGCAAAACGCTGCAATTTTTAGCAGAAGATAAGCAAGAGGCGCTTTCAAGCAACTACTTACGCATTGCAACTTCACAGACAAAACCGGGTGAACTCTTTTCTGCCGAGCTTAATTCTGCTCGCGTTGTTCGACAAAATTCGTTTTCTCCCCCGAAGCAGTCTTTACCACGTACAAATCGCACGTCTCATGATGCCCATAACACTTCTGGTGTTCTTTCTTGAGTAAAAGATGCGACAAGTACGAATAGCCGACTACGAGCATAAGAGGCAAAAAGATGAGATGGAGTTGGAAGTCAGAACCAAAGAACTGAATATTATTACCGGTCGTTAAGCTTGCCATTCGCCCCAGAGTATCGAGCTCGATCACAAAATCGTAAAAGCCGTGCAGTGTCATTGCTGCAATAAGGCCGAACGTTGCCATTTCGTCGCGAAAGATCGTTGATTTTTTCCAATGCACCAGCTTATGTAAAATATTCGGGATCAAGGTCAGATCGCCGCGTGCCTCTTTTTCTTTGAGGATTGGTGAAGCAAAATAGCCAAGTCCGTAAAAATAACCGTAAATACCTGAACACAAAATGTGTACAAAAACGACGAATACGCCGCGTACCACGAACAAGCTCATCAGCTGATCGGGGGTATCGCCCTGCAGCGTAATCATGAAATAGCCGATATTTTCGCAGAACGCAAACCCAAGGGCCGCCACGATCGAATATTCGATCACATCATCGATCGACTCAAAAATGCGCTCATCGGTTTTTTTAACCACCCAATGCTTGCTATATTCTTCGATCAACCCAACCGAAAGCGCCACCAGCGCCGATTGCATCAAAACCGACGTTACCCCGGAACGAATTGCCGAATCGAAGTTTTGTGGTTCAAGATTAAAGAATATCAGGTTGAGTTGCGTGCCCCAAAAGTATTGATACACAAGGATGATCCCCGCTGAGCAGATTCCGGCGATAAACGTGATAACAAGCGGTAAGATGTGTTTTGGTCGACCACGGCGCAAACCCAGGATAAAAAACCACGCAATCACCGGGATAAACGCCAACAAGGCGCAATATAAAAACTGCATAGGATGAGAACCGATTTCGGTAAAGATATGCAGCATAGGCAATTAGGTTTTATTTTTAGTGTGGATGTTTTACTATATTATATTTTATAACTTTATTATTGTTTTGTCAATTTACAAGCGCTGTTCAAAACACAGAGAAAGCGGCAATATACTGCCAAGATTTCTACGCAAAAATGGCAAAAGCAAAATCGGTTTATGTTTGCAGTAATTGCGGTCATAGCCACAACAAATGGGCGGGGCAGTGCAGCGCCTGCAAACAATGGAACACGCTACAAGAACAAGTATCGGCGCCGGTGGGGCCGGCAAAAAGCCACAAAGGCACGGTATTGCAAGATCAGGCAAAAGCAAATACCAAAGCACCGGTC
>CAZOZW010000083.1:4771-5171 GCA_964584385.1 uncultured Candidatus Peribacteria bacterium | reverse complement strand
AGATGAACATCGAAATATCCATCGTGACATCGAAATTGACGATCGGCGAGAGCCAGTTTGCTTCGATGTAACGGGGATACGAATAGACGAAGAACGTTTTCGCATACGTATCGCCGATGCGCACCCACTGAAAGGTGACCTCCATCGAACTCGGTGAGATAAGATCACGAATGGTTGCCATACCCTGCTGATAACGCTTCTCGGCGTCTTTTAGCGCAGCACCTTCCGATTTACTTAATTTCGGATCCTTATGGTTTTTCTCTTTTTCATCTGCTTTCTGCTCGGCTTGTTGCTCCCTTGCTTCCGCTTTCGGCTTCGGCTGTTTCGGTCCGCCGAACAATCCGCCCAAAATCCCTTTTTTCTTGGCTGCATCTGCGGCCGGTTCTGCCGCTGGAGCCGT
>CAZOZW010000083.1:0-4667 GCA_964584385.1 uncultured Candidatus Peribacteria bacterium | reverse complement strand
CGGCTGAGGCGGTTGCGGGTTTATAACCGCTGGCGGCGGTGTCGGCACCGATTGGACAGTTCCTTGTGGCGAAGCAATAGGTGCACGGTCGATGGCCGTTAGATTCGGCAAACCCTCTGGAGCAGCGGGAGGATTGGGTGCAGCTGCCGGCGCCGGTTGAACCGGAGGGGGCGGGGGGGGTTGCGCTGCAACAGGAGCCGGCGGAGGTGTTTGGGTTGCTTGCGGCTGAGCTTCTGTTTGTGTGGCTTTTGCCTCGGGCGAAAGCTCTTCTTCGTAATTGATCTTTTTTTTCTTATTACCGAAAAGCGCCGCAATATCACCGGCAGCATTACCGCTTGGGGCTGCGGTTGCAGGTGGAGTCGCTCCCGCAGCGGGTGCGGGGGTTTGTGCCACAGGTTGATTGGTTTGCTCGTCCGGCATTGGTTTTTGCGGGTTTAAAACTTTTATTTTATCTTTTCATTCTACGTGAAAAGCGGCTTTTGTTCAACCCGAAAACAAGCCTGCAAAGAGGGGATTCATTCTCTTTGATTCTTTTGAGATTCGGTTTGATCTTCATTTTTAATGTATGCCTTTTTTAAGTTCTTGATGAGTCGATTGCTTACAGTAAACTCTGCATTAATCTCATCGAAAACTTTTTTTGATTCACATCGTTTACCGTAACAATTCTTCAAGACTCGTCATCAAACGTGTGGTACCGGTTCCAAACTGCCACCAGCAGACTTTCCGCCACTTCCTAGACGCTGATCGCTATTCACCTTGAGAAACATGTGGACTTGGTTGCCCGCACCTCCCTCATATGATTCTTTCTCTAATCATCCCACCCCACAGTATGTGTGGGACACCTACTCCAGCGGTGTGAGGATTTAGTTTGTCACGTTGCCTGTCATCTTTCTCTGCCAGTGAACAACCGTGGTTCGTAAGTCAACAAAACGCTTTACGTGATGAAATAGCAACCGGGCAGTTATACCAAATTACCGCTTCCCCGGTTTTTTCGGTAGGATAGCGGGCGGGGAAAAATACCGGGGTCTCTTAAGCGTAGCGAAAGAAGTGAGTTTTTCTGAATCGTAGAAACAGGAGTATTTGGTATTTTTAGGAGACTATAGCGTGAACTCACGCTATAGTCTCCTTTTTTTAACCAAGGAGAGTATCATCCACCTTTCTGGCATACAACGTAAAAGCTGATGTGTTGAAGTACGATCATTACATCTTGAATCATCACGTGCCATCTGTACAATGAGAACGATTTTTTGATGTGATTATGAATGCCTCGGTTACGCAAGATATTGAGAATTCGATCGAGTCGGTGCCGTTTTACGATTCAATTCAGCCTTATTTGAGCTACACCTTTTGGGGAAACACCATTGCGCAATACCTTATTGCGCTCGGTATCTTTTTTGTGATTTGGGCTGGTATTAAAATCTTTCGCACAATCGTGCTGAATCGCTTGCATAAGCTTGCCAACAAAACCAGTAACGATGCCGATGATCAGTTGATCGACACGCTTGATCGGATAGGCGGCTTTTTTTACGCTTACCTTTCGTTGTATCTCACCCTAAAATCACTAACCGTAAGCGACACGGTTGATAAGGCATTGAATGCGATCTTGCTCCTCTTTATTACGCTCGAAGTCGTAAAAGTATCGGGCGGATTGATCGAGTACACGTTTAATAAGAGTAACCGTGGCGAGCCGAATCCTACCGCGATCAACGGCATTCGCTTGGCGCTTGGCATTGCGATCTGGGTGATTGGTCTATTAATGATTCTAAGTAACCTTGGGTTCGAGATCACCGCGCTCGCTACATCACTCGGAATTGGTGGTATTGCCGTTGCATTGGCGGCGCAGAATATTTTGGGCGATTTGTTCTCGAGCTTTTCGATCTACTTCGACAAACCGTTTAAGATCGGCGACTTCATCATCATCGGCGATGATCTTGGTACGGTGAAAAAGATCGGGCTCAAAACCACACGGATTCAAACCTTACGTGGTGAAGAACTCGTGGTCAGTAATCAAGAATTAACATCAACCAGAATCCTCAACTTTAAAAAGATGCACAAGCGACGCATTGTGTTTGCCTTTGGTGTTGAATACGGAACACCTGCCGAAAAGCTAGAAAAAATACCGGGGATGGTGAAAGAGATAATCGAAAAGGCGGAATATGCCGATTATGATCGAGCGCATTTTTCATCGTTTGGAGCGAGTAGTTTAGATTATGAGATTGTGTATTATGTGACGACACCCGAATACAACGACTACATGGATACCCAGCAAGAGATCAATCTTTCGATTGTGCGCGCGTTCGAACAAGAAGGGATCTCGATGGCGTTTCCGAGCAGAACGTTGTATGTGCGAAAAGAAGAAGAGCCGCTCGTATAATTCGTGGATTAGTCTGAGATTTCGATTCCAGTAGATTACAGCGTGAAACTGCGCATAAGTCTACTGGTTTTTTATGCGAATCGATTATCTTTTCGATTCTTTAAGACTCGTTAATAAACGTGAGGTGCCGGTTTTAAACCGGCACCAGCAGACTTCCGGTCAATCTCTAGACGGTGTTAGCCTATTCACCGTGAGAAACGTGCAAACCTGGTTGCCCGCACCTCCCTCATATGATTCTTTCTCTAATCATCCCACCCCCATGATGTGTGGGACACCTGCTCCGGCGATGGTGACAGATGATGTACAGCAAATTACAGAACCGATTCGTGCTTTCTTTGAAAACAACGATTCGATATAATAGCGAGGCATTCCTTATTTACAAATGAAAAAACTTTTTGTCGTACCGTTTTTTGTCGCCTTTACGTTGCTCAGCGGCTGTTCGTGGCTAGAAGAAAACCAAACCATTAGCGGTTTGACCAACTCCACCGAGCCGAATACCCCAACCAACAGATCGACGGTTGATGTGAATTTGCCAAGTGAATTTAAAACCCCAACCGATGCTGAAGGCTTTGCAAAGCTCGATGATCTACCGGAATTAAGCAGCGAAACGACGTATGCCGTTGCCGATTTTACAACACTACCCGAGCCGCTTAACCGCATTGGCGAGCGCTTGCCGATAGAGCTTGAATTCAGTGAAGAAATGCAACAAGAGCCAACGCAAGATGCGTTTATATTAGAACCCGAAGTTGAGGGCGAGTTCGAATGGCCGAATCCGAACAAGATGATCTTTCGACCAAGCCGCGCGTATGTTGCCGGTACTACCTACACGGCGCGCTTAACCTCGGCAGCGTTAGATGCAAACGGTAATAATCTGCCAGCCGAATTAAAGCGTGAGTTCGAAGTTACCGAAGATTTAGAGGTATTAAAGGTTTTACCAAGTGACGAGATAGTAAGTGCAGAGAGCGACATTACGATTATTTTTAATCAGCCGATTGCAGAGCTGGGCACGCTCGATCAAATCGACGATAAGGACTTTGGTGTTACGCTAGAGCCGGAGTTTCCACATCGTTATCGCTTAGCGGGTACCTCTACATTACAGATTCAGGGGCAAATGCCATCGCGCGATGGCAGTGAGAATATTGAGAATCGCCTGCCATTCAGTTCAGAGATCGAAGTAACGATCCCCAAAGAGTTTACCGCATTAAGTGGCGAAACTTTGCCGGCTGATTATGAGTTCACGATAAATACCGGGCGCTTAGAGATGCTCACCGATTCAAGCTCTTCGCATGTACAAACCGATCCATTAAAGCCCTTGGTTATTCGTTTCAACCAACCGGTTGACCTCGAAGCCCTTCGTGAGAATACGACTGTGGCTGATTTTGATGATGGGCAGCTCAAAGATTTTTCTATCGGCTTTGGTCCTTTGGCTTCAAACCCTAATGGGGGAATCGACCCTACGATGATTTTGATTACCCCAAGCGACAATTTTTGGGGATACCTGCAAACCATTCAAGTGAATATTGCCGAAGGAATACGTGGATTGGAGGGGAACATACCCATTGAAGGCCTGCAATCTATTACTTATGCGACGCACCCGCTGGTGAACATTTCGGCATATGATGAAGACGCGTACGAGAATTACCGTTACCCGAGCTATAATGAAAACAGACCGCCTACGGTAGGGGCAACCGACCGGCTTTTGCTTCGGTTTGCAATGCCACCGGTTTCACTCGAAGCTTTAAGAAACAATATCAGTGGGTCTTCTGATGAAAGTATATTTGAAGTAGAGTACAAAACCGAGTGCACGCAAGCATCGCTCGATCAGGGATATGGTCAGGAGGACTGTGAAAAACAACCAGACACTCGCTCTTTTATCCTGACTCGTAATCGACAGGCGACACTCGGCACGACAGATGGCGTATCGATCGATCAGGCATTAACCCTGCAGATAGAAAATGAACCAGATCAAACAGATGCCGAGTACAGGTCGCCGTTATTGGGCCAAACTATTCAGCTCAAGAATAACCACTTGGCAAGAGTGAATATCGCAGAGCAGGTGAGCATCGAAGGGCATTACGCAAAACAAGATGATTACCGGGAAGTTTGCCTGTACTCGAACAATCCGCTCGATATTGTAAGTGTAGAAGAAAATCTGGAGATTACCCCCGAGCCGCTTGGCGATATTCGCATCGACACTTTTCAGGTTCATGCGTCGATCAATCGGAAAAAGCCGACAGATGAAGCCGAGCAAGAGATTTTTAATTGCCAAAATGGCGAGTATCATAACAAATAC
>CAZOZW010000082.1:3950-5329 GCA_964584385.1 uncultured Candidatus Peribacteria bacterium | reverse complement strand
CATCGAAAGCCCCGCACACCCGGCATCCATCGCTCCGCGGATCATGCCGAAGGTGTCGGCGTCGTTGAGTTTTGAGCCGCCGGCGATTACGACCGGTGCCGGGCAGCCCTTTACCACCTCGCGCATGCTTTCGGGGTCGCCGGTGTAGTAGGTTTTAATAATATCGGCGCCTAATTCTGCGCCGATTCGGGCAGCGAGTTTTACCATTTTTCGTCGTGGGTTAAGCCTTCGCCACGCGGGTACATCATCGCCAAAAGAGGAATCCCCCATTCGAGGCATTGCCCGGCGATTTCGCCTAAGTCGGCGAGCTGTTTCGATTCGGTTTTTGAACCGACATTCACGTGAACCGAAACGCCATCGGCACCCATTTTAATCGCCCGTTCTACCGTGTTGACCAAAACCTTATCGTTGGGGTCGGTAGCGTTAACGCAGGTCGAAGCCGAAAGATGGAGAATAAGACCGACATCTTTGCCATGGTGACGATGACCGAAAATCGGTAAGCCCAAATGCCCCACAACGGCGTTAGCGCCGCCACTTGCCACTGAATCTACGGTGCGGCCCATATCGGTAAGCCCGCGTATCGGTCCAACGGTTACGCCGTGGTCGAGCGGAATGATAATGGATTTTCCGGTGTTACGATCGATGATCCGTTCCATACGGATCTGCTTCCCGGTGGTTGTCATAAAAGGTTATAAAGAAAAAATCCGCCAGCTTGCGAGGGCGGAAAAGTTTGGATTACACAGAAACTCTCCACGCCTCAGGCGCTAAAGTAGTAACCGTAAAACCAGTTTGCTTGTTTCATCTCGTTTACTATAGCAATTGATTTTTGCGATGGCAAGCATTTTTACGACGATTCCATCTTCTGGCTCATCTGCAAGCGAAATACCTATTCTACTGATTATTCGGCGGAGGAACACCAAACAGCCAGCTCGTTGCCGGCAGGATCTAAAAACTGAAAGCGTTTGCCACCCGGGAACTCAAAAATCGGTACAATGATCTTACCGCCCGCCGCTTCTATATTTGCCTGCGCTTGTTCGAGGTCAGCATGATACAACACAACGAGTGCGCCATTTACAATCGGCTCGTCACTTTGTTCGAATCCCCCATGAATCCCGCTGTTTGAAAAGGAGGTATAGTTCGGTCCGTAATCGGTGAACTACCAGCCGAACGCAGTATTATAGAACTTTTTTACAGCCTCGAGATCACCGGCCTTTAGCTCGATGTAGTTGATATGGTTATCGCTCATTTTGATAATAAGATTCTGAGAAGATAATAGTCGTTTGATGATCAATAAAAAAGCAAAAGAAGACATTAAGGCGAATTCTCACGGCTTAATGTCTTTTTTTTGAATCGAGATGAAAAACCCGCCGAAGATCGGC
>CAZOZW010000082.1:0-3940 GCA_964584385.1 uncultured Candidatus Peribacteria bacterium | reverse complement strand
TACGGTTTCGAGAACGTATTCCTTATCGCCCCGAAGCAACGGCGTACTGATTATAACATGCAGAAACCTGCAAGTACCGCGGTTATAAGATGAATGATACATACCATTATCGAACTTCAGAATTTTCTCGGAATGATAAATGGGACGAGTCTCGGTATAATACTGTTGAGTATCCGGCAATACGATTCCTACGCTGAGGTACACCTTAGTAAATCTTGATAAAGCTCGCAGCATGTACGGCACTCGGATTATGACATTCGCTTTTTCACCGGGCGATATCGATCTTATGTATTTCTTGACTGGCTTGTAATCGCCAGTAACAGTTTGATATTTGAAACGTAAAGCAGAAACAGGAATATCCATTTTTTTACAACCTCGTTGTGAATGAGCAGTTGATAGAATTGGCAGTTCAGCCAAATAAAATGCTTGGATGAATCTGACCGTACGCATCTAACCATAATACTAACTTTTTTAAAACTGATGTTGTCATAACGAATAGAGGTCGCTACAATGCCTACGTTCGGGTGAGTAGCTCAGTGGTAGAGCAGGAGCCTCTTAAGCTCTTGGCCGTGGGTTCGACCCCCACCTCACCCACCAACCTTCGCTCTACGAGCCTTGGCTGGTAAGCCGTTCAGCGAAATTATGCTCATGCAGATAAACAACAGTATTTTAGCGAGTGGCTAGCGAAGACGGACATAACGTAAACAAAATGCAGCAATAAACTCCATGAGAGCAAATCTTTCTTGCTTCTTGATCCCTGTCGTATTCATATCAATATTTCGACTCTCTCTGCGCGATGAAGGCGGCTCTGTCTTTGTGCGCGCATTTACGAATCACCCTGGGAAACATGTGGAGCAGGGAGTCTGCTCACGACCAGAGGATTCTTTGAGTTCAAGTCTTTACTAGGCACTGTTGACATATGTCAATTTCCGCCATAAATCCACATATTCAACTCCAAAATTCCGACTTCTCCTCAAAAATACTTTGGCATTTAATCGTCGAACTCAAAATTTTTCGCAAGGAATCTGAGAATCTCTGATCGAAAAGCACATATATCAACAGTACCTAATCTTGATGTCGAATCCAGACATCCCAGCTCCGGCAAGCGCTCATTGCTTGATTGTTTTTTGGATAAAGAAGGCAAGATCCGATTAGAATTTTTAAAAGGAGACACTAAGGCGGTAATTTACGCCTTAATGTCTCCTGTTCGAATGTATGATAAATCTCATCCTTGCAATAGATTGATTGCTCAAGACGAGATTGCAACATTATGAAAAACAATTGATAGCCGATAGTCGATTTCTGATTCCGTGTTGCTTGTTAAAAAATCTCCTTGTTTGCTATACTTATTTGATATAAAAACAAATCCCAATTTATTTCCACGCTATGAGAATCATCACCGCAAAATTGGCACTAGCATTAATCTTGGCTTTACAATTGGCACCCGCCAGTTTTGCCCAAGTAATAAACCCCGCTGAAATAGAATCTGACCCCGAAATAGAACAAGCCGCCGAGAACTTGGAATTAAACCCAACCACCGAACGCTATGTATTGTACGAACTGCGCGATTTACGGAGAGATATTGAAAAAACGAAGTTAGAGGTTTTAGAAGAAGTCGTTGATCGGCAGATGGTGGCGATCGACAAAGCCCTTTCGTATTCTGCCGGCGTGGTCAACTTTTTTTGGTTCTTTTTAAGCTTTGTTACCGGTGTGGTGGCATTGGTTGGTTGGAAGTCGTTTCGAGATGTCAAGAATACCGCGCGCGATTTAGTACACGAAGAAGTGAAGAACACACTCAAAAAATCGCAAGAACAGTTTAAAAAGCTTGAGCTCGACTTAAAACACAAAGAAGAAGAGATCATCAAAAACCAAGAAGAGCTCGCCAAGTTGCAGCGTATTAGCAAATTATGGATTCAGGTCAACCGCGAGCGCGACGACCGCCAACGCCTGAACTTTTTAGACGAACTGCTCGAACTCGAACCCGACAGCACCGAAGCATTGGTGATGAAAGCCGGCTCATATGCACGGTTGCACATTGCCGAAGCAGCGATTGAAACGGCAACCAAAGCGCTTGAGATCAACCCGAATCAATCGATGGCGCTCTATCACCGCGCTCACGCACATGTACTTTTGAAAAATGTCGAAGATGCTATTTCCGATTTGAATTACGCGCTCAAATTGGCACCGGTGATCCGCCAGAATCTAGAAGCCGAAAAAGACTTTGATGATATTCGTGACCTGCCGGAATACCAAGGATTACTCGAAGAATAATCAAACCGATTTATAAATAAGATAAGGCTTTTGTCAAAGCCGCTTACTCGCTTTTTCACTGCAAAAAAAGTAAGATGATTTGGCATATTTGAAGATAAAAATGAGTTTGACGAGTTTTTTACAAAAAATGATGGGTGACCCGACCGATAAGGTCGTAAAAGCCGCCTGGGACGAAGTACCGAAGATCAATGCGCTCGAAGAGCAATACCAAAAACTAAGTGACGATGAGTTAAAAGCAAAAACCGCCGAGTTTAGAGAGCGTATCGCCAATGGTGAAACCACCGAGGATTTACTGCCCGAAGCGTTTGCCGTGGTAAAAAACGCTTGTCGCCGCTTGTGTGGCACCAAATTCGAGGTGAGTAAAAAGCAAGAAGAATGGCAGATGATACCATATGATGTTCAGCTCGTGGGTGGCTATGTTCTGCATTCACGGAGGATTTCGGAGATGAAAACCGGTGAAGGAAAAACCCTTGTTGCTTCGTTACCGGCGTACTTAGAAGCACTCGCCGGCAAAGGGGTGCATATTATTACGGTGAATGATTACCTGGCCCAGCGTGACGCGCAATGGATGACGGTTTTGTACAACTACCTCGGCCTGAGCGTTGGCGTGATTGTTCACGGTATTACCCAAGGCGACCGCAAAGCCGCCTACCAAGCCGATATAACCTATGGTACCAATAACGAGTTCGGATTCGATTACCTACGCGACAACATGGCGACCCGCCCGCGAGACCTGGTGCAACGCGAATTGCATTATGCAATCGTCGATGAAGTCGACTCGATTCTGATCGACGAAGCCCGAACACCACTGATCATCTCAGCTCCTGCAGAAGAATCGACCACGAAGTATACAAAGTATTCGATGCTCGTAAAAAACTTAGTAAAAGATGAGCATTACATCGTTGATGAAAAGCGCAAAACCGCGGTATTAACCGAAGACGGAATCGGCAAGATGGAAGAGTTGATGGGCGTTGAGAACATTTACACCGATGCCGGATTTGCCGAAGTGCATCATATTGAGTCGGCGCTAAAGGCCCAGGCGGTGTTCGAAAAAGATGTCGATTACGTGGTAAAAGACGACGAAGTGATTATTGTAGATGAGTTCACCGGTCGCTTAATGCCCGGTCGCCGATACAGCGATGGCTTACATCAGGCGCTCGAAGCAAAAGAACAAGTCGAGATAAAGCGTGAGAGCAAAACCTTGGCGACGATAACGTTTCAGAATTATTTCCGCATCTACAACAAGCTCGCCGGTATGACCGGTACTGCCAAAACCGAAGAAGAAGAATTTTTGAAGATATACAGTCTCGAAGTCGCGGTGATTCCGACGAATCGCCCAGTAACCCGCCAAGATCTACACGATTTAGTGTACAAAAACGAACGTGGCAAGTTCATCGCCATTGCTAAAGCGGTTGAAGAAAAACATGCCACTGGGCAACCCGTATTGATCGGGACGATCTCGATCGAAAGGTCGGAATTGCTTGCTACGCTGCTCAGACAAAAAGGGATTCCGCACGAAGTATTGAACGCGAAAAACCATGCCCGCGAAGCCGAGATCATCGCGCGAGCGGGGCAAATGGGTGCGGTGACGATCGCTACGAATATGGCGGGGCGCGGAACCGATATCAAACTCGGCGAAGGTGTGGCAGATGTCGGCGGCTTATGTATT
>CAZOZW010000081.1:3048-5419 GCA_964584385.1 uncultured Candidatus Peribacteria bacterium | reverse complement strand
CTGATAAATTCTCGGTGCAATCGTGACGATTTACCTGTTCATTAAAAAACGCAGCATGTCCCCCTTTTCGAAGGGGGAAAGCAAGGGGGTTTTCTTGTTACTCCGGAAACAATGTGCTTTGCTACAAGGTTTGATTGCGCCATGCGTTCGTTCGAAAAAAGTAAGTGATAAGGATTTGAATCTTGATTTAGGATTTAAGAATCGCAAGCGGTTATCCCGCGTTTTTTGGGTGGGGGGCATTCCCGCTTCGACGGGAATCGGAACAAACTATCTTGAGAAGCTCAAGTTGGCGCGGAGCAGCCCCCTTTTTAAAGGGGGTTGGGGGATTTTACAGATGCGATGTGCATCACCAAAGAATAATCAAAAATACGTCATTAAAACACAGCTTCCCGTTTTAATGACGTATTTCTTCATCAGTTGATTGTTGAAAATGCTTTGCTCGCGTATTATTCGGGCAATGGCATTTATTAAAAATAACAGCGGCTTTACCTGTGAGCATTGCGGCGAACTGAATCCACCAGCGGTCAAAACCTGTCGCAACCATTGCATTACATGTTTGTATTCGAAACATGTCGATGTTGAGCCGGGCGACCGAGCGGCGCAGTGTGGTGGCTTTATGAAGCCGATCGCCGTTTTACCTGGTACGCGAAAAAGCGATTATGTGCTTTTGCACAAATGTGAAAGTTGCGGGTTTGAGCGTAATAATCGTATGGCAGAGGATGATGATTTTGAGAAGGTATTAGAAGTTGCGGGAAAATCGGTGCTGGGGTGAGGTATTAAGAAAACTGTTTTTAACAGACTGACTTTTTTTGCTAGAATCTTGCTTGATTCTTTAAATATAAATGACAAATCAGAAAACCATTTTCGGATTCGATGTAGGATTAGGCAGCATGGGGGCGGCGGTGCGCAAGGGCGATGATATCGTTTTTGCCGATTCGATGTTGATAGATGCCAATGTGGCAGAGATAAAAGATCAGGCAACGCGCAGACGTCAGTATCGTACAAGAGAAACCCACAAAGCGCGCGAGCGATTCTGGGAAAACCTGTGGGAATCAATCGGTAAAACACCCTTACGTGGCATTCGGACTTACAAAAAAGATGGTGAGTGGAATGCTGAAAGAGGTGATGAACGACTGGAACGAGAATTCCCCGAAAAAGGAGATGACACCATTTATACCTCGTGTTTGTTGCGAATAGCACTGCTTAATGGCGAAAAGCTGGAAGATTGGCAGATATACAAAGCGATTCGTTCGGCATTTTCTCGTGCGGGATACCCGAACGTAGCATGGGCAAAAAACAAAGCTTCGCAAAAAACAGAGGATGATGATGAGGCAAAAAACAAAGAGGGGGTGACGGAGTTTTTGTCTGAATTGGAAAAAATATTCCCCAATCAGAAGCATCGTTTACCGTGTTATTTCGATGCCTACCAAATGGGGCTTTTTAATCCACTAACCGAAGAAATCACTTTGCGGCAAGGGCACATTGCCAAGCGTGCACGTAAAAATACCGCCCCGCGCAAACTGGTAGAAAAAGAGCTCAGGCTCTTGCTCGAACAAGCAGCAAAACAACTACCCGAGCTGAAAGATGCAATTGTAGAAAAATTACAAAAAGCAAAGAACAACCCCGATCGTTGGCAAGATTACATTCTGTATGGCGATTCGTTGCAACCGATGGTCGATACCAAGATCGGCGGCATTCTCGATCAAAAAGTCGCGCGTTTCGATAACAGATGTATCAATAATTGTATTCTTATCGAAAGATTCAAGGTGATTCGACCAAAAGACGTTGTATATTTTCAGGCACATTTTTTAATGAAGCTGCGAATGGTAATACTTGTTGAAAAGCCTGATCAGAACGGAGTGATGCATGCGGCAAAGCTTTCTCATCATGAAGTTGTGGAGTGGTACGAAAAAGCCGAGCATCAACGAAAAAAATATATGGCGGATTTTAAGATTCTCAAGCAATCGAATCTTGGTTTAAAAATTAATCATGAAGCAATCGCCAAGTTTTATCGCATTACTAAAACCGATTGGAGAAAATGGGCAAAAGAAAAGGGCTATGCCATTGCACCCGGGCACTTAGAAGTAGCGGCGCCAAAGCTTACAGGCAGGGTTGGGTTTTCACGACCGGGATTGATCTTAATGCGAGAGTTGATTGTAAGTGGCAAGGGACCGCACGATTTTTACGAAGAATTGATCGCAAGTAATTTTGCCCGGTTTGAGAATTTACACTTAAAGCCAGATGATATTGCTTTTTTAAAGAGGATAAAAGAAAACGACCCGCTGAATATTTATATCGTACCACCGTTGCTTTCTGAAAAATATAAAGATGAATTCGGTGGCGATATGGAAAAAGCGGTGTACAAAGTTGT
>CAZOZW010000081.1:0-3025 GCA_964584385.1 uncultured Candidatus Peribacteria bacterium | reverse complement strand
CGGAATTCTGTTGTGCGCCATCGTTTAGAGTGTTTTTATAAGCAGCTGCGGCAACTTGAAGATGAACATGGAACCCCCGACAGTATTGTGATTGAATTTGCACGCGAGGACTTTACGCCGAAAAAGCAAAAACAGAATTACGAAAAAAAGAGCAAAGAAAATAACAAGCTGTATGAAAAAACCAAAGAAGAGCTAAAAGAACTGTATGGCGATGATGCATTTAGCCCCGATAAAAAATTAGTCAGTAAGTACCTGATGGCTGAAAAACAAGGCTGGATTTGCCCGTATACCGGTGAACGGTTGTGCCACACCAAACTTAATCAATACGAGATCGAACATATAATACCGCGAACTGCACGTTGGCAAGGGCCCGATTCAATTGAGAACAAGGTGCTTACAACACAAAGGGCGAACAGTGAAAAAGGCGACCGTGCACCATACGAATGGATTACTGATGATGATTGGGAGAATTACAAGAAGCGGGTAGAAGACATGCAAAAGATTAGTGGTAAAACAAAAAAATTACTATTGGCACGCACACGAGATGAGGTGGAAGAGTTAATCGAACGATATTACGGTTTAGCTACTACCGGTTACGTTGCACGGCTAGCGCGCGATATTGCCTGCTTATGGTTTGACTGGCAACCGAATGCCGAAGGCGAAAAACGCAAAATGCATGTGGTGAGTGGTTCTTTGGTTGGAAAGATCCGACGTAAGTACGGTTTAAACAAGGCATTGAACCCGTTTTTAACCGAGGAGGATGCAAAAAAAGATGAAAAAAACCGCGAAGATAAGCGCCACCACGCGCTTGATGCAATGGTGATGACGTATTTAGAAGAGTGGGGGCGAAATCCACGTAACTTTAATAAACTCGAATTGCCCAAAAACAGACGCGATGCAAAGTATTTTGAAGAAAAACTGGCCCAAGTGATGCCACATAAAATTGCGCGTAACAAAGCGAGGCTGGGTGAAACTGCGTATGGTGTTATAACGCATCAAGTCGTGACTGAAAAAAACGGGAAGAAGAAAGTTAAAGAAAAAGTGGTCTTGGTGGGTAAAGATGAGTTAAAAAACATTAAACCGAATAAAATCGTTGATTCGACTTTGCGGCAAGAGATTGAGGAATTTCTTAAGCCCAAGCCGACCGACGAAGAAAAAGAAAAATTCTATAATGAACTTGAAAATGGCGCGCGAGGTGAAAAGGTCATCAATGCACGCAAAATAATGGGGGATCCAACGAATACAAAAAATCTTTCAAAAGTACCATTCGCTAAGGGTTCGTATTATGTATCAAAGAAAATATCGGGTACCGGCACGTTGCAGCATGGTATTTACCTGTATTCTGCGGATGGAGAAAAATGGCAGCCCAAACCGGTATATGCGTTTGATTCGCCCTATTTGGTGAAAAAAGAGCTGATCGAAGCCGGTTACGTGATTAAAGACAACAAGCTGTATTATGCAGGTTGTGTTATAGAAGTACTCAAACCGGTTGATGGTACAGATATCGATACGGGTTTTTATACCGTGAAGACAATTAAGACTAACGGGCAGCTGAATCTCAAAAGAATTGACGGGCAAGTGATTTTGACAACATTGACTGCGCTAGCTAGTGATTTTCGTTTCGTAAAATGAGCAGCTATGTTTTACACGTTTTAACGCCGCAAGTCCGCCTTAGTAAATATCGCGGTTTTTTGCGGTGCATGCAAAATGCCGCACCATTGCACCAAATACCGCTCGAGGATATTAAATGCGTGGTATTGGCAGCAAGGGCGGTGAGTTTGAGCAGTGAGGTGATTGCTGCATTAATGGAGCACAAGGTGGGGATTATTCATTGCGATAGCCGTTTTGTACCGTGTGGGGTAACCATGCCAATGGTGCAAACGATCAATCCGTTGGTTTTAGAAGAACAAGTAAGAAACAAGCCGCTTAAAAAACGCTTGTGGGAGAAGATATTACGGCAAAAAATAACCAACCAAGCTACTGTATTACAATTAATCGGCGCTAATGATGAGAATGTATTGCGGGAGGCAAATGCGAAAATGCTCAACGAATCGGCGGCAGCACGGCTGTATTTTAGCGAATATTTTAAAATTTTAGGTAGCCCCGGGCTTACGCGCCGCAGCGATGACGGGCATAAAATCAACATTATGCTCAATTACGGCTATGCGATTTTGCAAGGCTTGGTGCACCGTTCGCTGGTGGCATATGGTATTAGTCCGCTACATGGCTTGCATCATGTAAATCGCTACCAAGCACATGCCATGGTGTACGATATTATGGAACCGTGGCGACCAATAATCGACTTGATGGTATGGAACTACTTGCAGAAGAGTAGCACAAAAGATTTTGCAGATTTTAAAAAATACATTGCGTATTCCCAGTATGGCTGGCAAACGCTAAGGTTTACAATTAGTAATAAAAGTGTTAAAATGATAAACGCAATTGATATTCACTCGACTGCCCTTAGCGATTGCTTCAAATGCCAAAAAACAAAAAATCTTTGGGTTCCAAAAGTCGAGTACAGCCACTTACAGGGCCTTACAAAATGGGATGGAGCGTTGTGATGTTTGATCTGCCGGTAACCACAAAAAAAGAGCGCAAAACTGCGACCGATTTTCGTAAATTTTTACTAGATGATGGCTATAGTATGGCGCAGTTTTCGGTATACATGCGGTTTTGCACCAGTTACGATGTTATGGAAAAGCACACCAAGCGCCTGCAGCCGCAAGTGCCCGAAGGTGGCAACGTAAAAGTTTTTTTCCTAACCGATAAACAATGGGAAAAATCGATAAATTGCGTGGGCAAAGAATACAAGATCAACAAGAAGCATATCGATCCCGAGCAACCCGATTTGTTCGGGATTTGGTAGAAAAAGAGCGTAAAAGAAAGCTCCTGCAGGTGCATAATTTATATGCAGAGCTGCAGATTCTTTCTTGTTAGTTAAGATTTCCCCACTCGTAGTATAACAAGTCTTTGATTTAGGGGAAATCAAAACCAATGGCAACATCGATTCCACCACCGGAGA
>CAZOZW010000080.1:0-6015 GCA_964584385.1 uncultured Candidatus Peribacteria bacterium | reverse complement strand
AAAGAGCGGCTTTGTTAAAGCAGCAAAAAAACCCGCATTGTTGTAATGCGGGTAGATGATGGCTCCCTGTTTTGCTAAGCTACGATGACCGGCTCGCCGTCAGGATTTGCACAATGAAAGAAGGGCATTGTTTGCATTTTCAAGTGTCGTTTTGATTAGCTTAAAATAAGATTTATCTGTTTTTGTCGCTAGAAAACAAGCATTGTCGAGTGCCTCCCAAATCTTATACAAGGTAATCTCTCTTGCTTTATCTCGTTGTCGGATTGAGTTCATTTGTTCAGCCACCATGCTTTCTGCGACTTTTAATCGCATCGTACGATGAATCGGCTCAATGAGTACTTTGTCAAATTCTATCCGTTGTTTGTAATAATATTTTTTCCATAGCTTTGCGGTAGCTTGAGCTTTTTCTAATTCCCCACATTTGTGTTCAAGTCGTTTAAAAGTATTTTCTTTTTCTGCTCTGGCAGCATTTAGTTGTGCTTCAAGTTTGAGGATTTTTGACTCTCGTTCTTGATTACTCCTTTCGAGCATTTGGATTTGCTCTGATAGCGATTTCACAAGACTATCGACTCTTGCAGTTATTTGCGCAGACATAATCGTTCTCCGGTTTTACAAAGAGGGAACCTGTCCCTCGGTTTTATCGATATGCTTTCAAAGGCTGAAAGCGGTTGAAGCGTCTCGCATGCGAGAGACACGAATCTCTTTGTAAAAGATCGGTGATGTTAAAGTGCGGAAAATCACACTAGCGTTTTTATTGCTCTTAAATAATAGAAAAAGCTATTCGCAACTGTTGGGTCTTGTAGAAGTCACCTCGGTGCCGAAGTGCACGGTAAGGTAATATCGGTTTTGCTCTTCGTTAATGGCAATGCCAAGCCCGAGTTGCTTGAAGGTTGGGTTCACGATCGATTCGTAATGTGGTCGATAGCTTTCGGTTCGTTCGGCGAGAAAGAAGTCGAAGGTTTGTCGGATTTTGCTGATCAGCTCGTCGGTGCAATTTGCGCTTGTGCAGTTGTATGGTCCCCAGCCGATGTTTTCGGTAAAGGTGACCCTGTTGATGTTTTTAAAAGTAACCCCGTGAGCGGCGAACCAATCGCGTATGCGGTTATAGTCGTAGTATGCGGTTTGCCCGGGGCGTTTGTGATCCATGTATCCGCGATCGGCAGTGTATTTCGACCAGATGTATGCCGTACGTTCAAGCTCGTTGTTGTACGCGTAAGCAGGCAACCCAAGCTTATCGCGCTCACTGTTGTAATACCCAAGCCAAGTCGTTCGTACACGCTCTAAATCAACTCCGGCGATTGCTGCTTGCGCTTCGTTCTCACATCTTGCGGCAAGAATCAACCCGGCACTGTTCGATGATTGATCGGTTTTTTTCTTTGCCAATCGCCAGATCATTTCGGCAACTTCGGCGCGGGTCATGGTGTGCTCCGGTGTACGTATCGATAGTGGAATCGCCCGTTGGATACTGAGCGCTTCAATAAATGGTTCGTACCATTCGCCTTGTTTGCTTGGCGTGCTCAGCTCGTAAATATTGGCGAGGATTTTGGCGGCAGCGGCAAAACTGATGTTTTTGCCCGGACGAAAGGTATTATCGGGGTAGCCGTCAATAATCTTGTTTTTGGTTGCTACACAAACATAGTTCTCGAACCATTCGTTCTGCGGGACATCGGTAAAGCCACTGGTTTCGTTGCAGAGATTGATCTCGGCTTGGTCGAAATTCGCTTCTATCACCATTTTTACAAAGGCCGCACGCGAAATAGAGTTATTCGGACGAAAGCTGCTATCATCGAATCCGCTTACGAACTGGTTTTGGTAGAGCCAATCAATCGCTTCAAAATTCAAGTGGTCATTGGTAATATCGCTAAAATCAGTTGCCGACATCTTCCCCGATTCTCCACTTATTGTAGGATCAGCTGGAGGCGAATCAAGTGATGCGATTATCGATTGATCGGGATTTTGGATATTGCCGGAGCAAAGACCGGTCGAGAATCGATTGCCGGATTGATCGGCGAAAATGAGGTACTTCGTGCCGATTTCAAAGTTTACGCCGCAAGCTGCCGAATTCGTTGCTGTTGTTACCGTAACATTTTTGGTGACGGTTTCTTTCCAGGCTTGTTCAATGGTAAAGTCGTAGCGGTGTTCATTTTCTCCTTCAATAAGATTGTTCGGCGTGCCCAAAAACACAACATCGGTCATTTCAAACGATTGCTCTGGTGTTGTTTGCATACAGCTGCATGCAAACGAGACGCTTGGCGTTAAACAGAAAGCGATAAGCAGGAACCGGAATTTGTTCATCGTGATAAAAAATTCTTTTCAAATATTGCAGGAATTTTCAGATTTTTTCCAGTATTCGCATTACAGATGCACATCTAAGAGCCAGGCATTTTTTTTAAGCCACATGCGAGCCTTTTTATAATCTTTGTACATGGCTTCGACGAGTTCCCAAAAATTCTTGCCATGATTCATATGTACCGTGTGGGCGAGTTCGTGAGCGACGACATAATCGATTATCTCATCTGGTGCCATTACCAAGCGCCAGGTGTAATTGATATTCCTTTGCGCAGAACATGAACCCCAGCGTTTTTGAGCTGAAGTGATTTTGATCTCTTTAAGCGTGAGATGATGTTTCGCTGCCAGTTCTCGTGTTTTGTGTTCGAGGATGGTGCGCGCCTGTTTTTTGTACCAGCTTATAAACGCGGCCTGCGGATTTGTTAAGTGTCCGGCGCCGAGAACCAATGCGCTTTCTGAGAGTTTTAGCGATTTATTCTGTGAGTAATCGATCAGTAGCGAATACTGTTCTCCTAAAAACCAAAATTGTTCCCCATGCGTATACCGCTTTGCTCTTGTATGCGGAGCTGATTTTTGCAACTGAGTTTTTTTCTCTTGGATCCAGGCTTCTTTTTCGGCGATCATTTGTTCTATTTTACGCATCGATAACCGATGCGGAGCGCGGATAATGCACTTTCCAGTTGAGGAAATCTCAATCGCTAGCGTTCTACGCTTACTGCGGACAACCGAATCGATCAGATTGGCGGTACTCATCGTTTACGAGAATAAGCCGTCGAAGATTCCCTTTTGCGGTGTGATATCTTCCCCACTGGTATTGGCGAGCTCGCTAAACAGTTCTTTTTCTTTCTTGCTCAGTTTTTTTGGGATTTCGACTCGCAGATGAATCATGTGATCGCCATAGCCGTTGCGGTTTAAAATCGGCATCCCTTTGCCGCGAATCCGCAGCACCGCATCGGGCTGGGTGCCGGCAGGGATTTGCACCGATACTTCGCCATGCAGGGTTTTGATTTTTTTTGTATTGCCAAGTACCGCCTCGAGCATTGAGATTTTTTCTTCGGAATGGATATCGTTCTCGTCGCGTTGAAATGATTTGTGATTGGCAACGTGAACTCGTAGTAAAAAGTCACCCGCCGGTTGACCTTTTTCACCGGCTTCGCCTTTACCCGGTACGCGGAGTAAGGCGCCATCGAATACCCCCGGGGGTATTTCTACGGTAATGGTTTGATTTTGCTGAATGCGTCCCTCGCCATGACAATCTTTACATGGCTGCTCGGGAACCCTGCCTTCGCCTTTACAATCGGGGCAGGTGCTGGCGGTTTGAATAACGCCAAAGGGGGTGCGTTGTTGGCGCGCGACTTGCCCGGTGCCACTGCAATTACTGCACGATTTCATGCCGGTGCCGGCTTTACGCCCCGAACCGGTGCAAGTACTACAACTGGCATAGGTATCGACTTCAATACTGTGCTTTTTTCCCGCAAACGCATCTTCAAGCGAAATCGTGGTTTCGCCCTGTAAATTGCGCCCGCGTGAAGGCCCTCTTTTCTGTGCTGAGCCACGTCCGCCACCAAAAAAGGTTTCGAATATATCACCGAGCCCGCCTTCGAATCCACCGGCAAAGTCACCATATTGTGCTCCGCCGAACCCGCCAAAACCACCCTGACCTCCGTTAAACCCCCCGCCGGGGTCGCCGGTCGAACCAAAACGGTCGTACTGGGCTTTTTTTTGCGGATCGCTCAGCACCTCCCATGCTTGCTGTATTTCTTTAAACTTTTCATCAGCACCCTTCTCTTTATTGACATCGGGATGGTACTTTGCCGCGAGCTTGCGGTAAGCACGCTTGATCTCATCGGCTGATGCCGATTTTTCTATGCCAAGTGCTGAATAGAGGTCTTTTGCCATGCTTGCATCATCTTAGCACTCTAGTAATGAGAGTGTCAAAGGGAAGGTAGTGGGTAGTACATTTAAGTGACGGAGATGTTGTTTTGTAAGTAGTTTTTAACATTTGGATTTTAGTTAATAGTATTTAGATTTTAGTTTTCATTAATCAGCTTTATATAGGCGATTCATGATTCATCAAGGCGAATTTTTTTAGAGGTTGGTTTGTATTATGTTTTTATTCTGTTGGCGTTGGTAATATTTAATAAGTCCACTTATGAGACGGTTGACCTCTTCACATTGTGAGCTGGTTTGTTGAAAGTCTGTATCACTTACAAACGATTGCTTGTTCGAAATAATCAACTGTGTTTCAAGTTCATTACAAGAGCCCCGAGCTATACTTAAGAAGCGAATAAATTCTTTTGCTGTTGCTCTGCCCTGACCCTCCGCAATATTACTTGGAATCGATACTGCACATGATTTCATTTGTGAACACAGCCCAAACATTTCATTTTTTGGAAATGCTTTGGTTACGTTATAAATGCTCAATGTGAGGTCAATAGACTTTTGCCATGCTGTCAGATTTTTGTAAGCAGACTTCAATAAATGCTTGATAAGAAAAGAAAGACCAAAATCTGATCACTAACTAGAAACTACTAAAAACTAACCACTTACCACTAACCCTCTTTCAAATCTTTCCCCGCTTTGTTGAGAGCCGAACCGGCGTAAAACCATTTTATCTGCTCGGGGTTTAACGAGTGGTCAACAGTAATCTCATCACTTGAGCCGTCTTCATGTGTAATCGTAACTACGAGCGGTACGTTTGGCTCGAGTTTATCGAGATTATGAATGGCAATGCGATCGGTTTCTTGGAATATGTCGTAATCGGTAACGTTTTGCAGAGTAAGCGGAAGCACCCCTTGTTTTTTAAGGTTGGTTTCGGCAATACGGGCAAAACTTTTGGTAATAACCGCACCGCAACCGAGAAATCTTGGTTCCATGGCGGCGTGTTCACGGCTACTCCCTTCGCCGTAGTTCTCATCGCCAATTACTGCCCAGGTAATACCATCTTTTTTGTAGTCGCGTGCTACTTCGTTGTATTCGGCGAATTCGCCACTGATCACATTTTTGCCTTCGCCGGTTTTATCGGGATGAAAGGCGTTTACCGCACCGCTGTACATATTGCGGCTGATGTTATCTATGTGTCCGCGGTATTTGAGCCATGGGCCGGCAGGTGAGATATGATCGGTTGTACATTTGCCGAGTGCTTTGACTAAAATCGGCATCTCGTTGAAATCTTCGGTGGTGTTCCAAACCGGAAACGCTTCGAGTAATTGAATACGTTCGCTTGCCTGGTCGACTTCGACTTTTAATGCACTGCCATCGGCGGCTGGTGGTTCGCAGCCGGCTTCGGCTTTTGCATAACCTTGCTTTGGCAGATCGTCGACTTGAGGCACGTGTAGTTTTACTTCTTCTCCTTTTTGGTTAGTGAGGGTGTCGGTGCGCGGGTCGAAGGTGATGTTGCCGGCAAAGGCAAATGCGGTCACCATTTCTGGGCTTGCTACAAAGGCGTAGGTTTCTTCGTTGCCATCGTTGCGTTTTTTAAAATTGCGGTTAAAACTATTGACGATCACGTTCTTTTCGCCTTTTTTAATATCACTCCTATCCCATTGCCCAATGCACGGGCCGCACGAATTACTGAGCACGGTGCCACCGACCTTTTCGAAGATCTCGGTGAAGCCGTCGCGCTTCATGGTTTCGGCAATCAAATTGCTCCCCGGTGAGATCATAAAACCACTTTTGAGTTTGAGCCCGTTTTTGTGTGCATGGTCGGCAATGGCGGCAGCACGG
>CAZOZW010000079.1:4224-6369 GCA_964584385.1 uncultured Candidatus Peribacteria bacterium | reverse complement strand
TTATGATCGAGCGAACCGCAAGGCGCCCAATACGGCCGAAACCGTTAATGGCAATCTTTGTCATGGGAGAAAAAGGATAAATAATCAACAGCAATTATACCAATAATTGTTGCTTATTAAAACCCCTTTGTCACATTGTGCGGCTTGCTCGCTTATTTTACTGCAACCGATGATTGGTGAATTATCAATGAATTATTATGAATAACAAAAAGTGGTCAGCTGGATGATTGAATTAGAATGCCGAAAACCGCATGTTTGCTGGCTATGATGAGCATTTATCATAATTTGTGAACATTGACTAACAAGGCAAAAAAATGTAAAATAGTTAGACTATATCAAGGCAGACGAGCAATCGATTTTTTCAGCACGGGCATTGGCAAAACCGCGATCGACACTCTGGCGCGGCCAATTTTGAGCAGCGCTTGTTGTATTTGAATTCAAACAGCGACGAAAAAGACGTACTGCGTCTCAGTCATCAAAAAGACCCCGAAGCTGCGCCAAAGCCAGATATTACCACCCCCGCTGATCAGATAGAAGCGTATAAAAATATGCTTGATCAATCTACGCCGAGAGAAATGGTTTCGGTGAACAGGGATGTTTTAACCACGAATCCATATCAAGTCTCTACCAGTGGTGCCGGTGACCCGGCGGTTTTCGAAAGTTTTTTTAGGTTGCTTACAGAAAACCTCAGCATGAATGATCTGCGAAATCCTACCGTAAAATATGTTCATCATCATTTTACGCCTGAGTTCATTGGCACACTTCCGCCGGATTATAAAGCAAAAGCAGCTGATCTTTTCCGCCAAGTAAATGCCGAATACTATCGCATTCTTGCCGATGAGAACGATCAGCAATATTTCGATGCCGCCCAATCCGGCCGGAACTTTTTATCGACCGAATTGCTCAATTACGACCGCGTGATGGACGACCCGATCAAAAACAATAGTAATCAATCGCAAATACAAAAGATCCGCGATGTACTCGGTGATGGCGAGCACTTTCAACAAGTCCGCAACAATATTACTGCCGAAGAGGCAATGCGACTCGATGCCGATAGCAAGATCATCGATGAGATTGTTCCCGAGGTTGCCAGAAATGTACGCGCGCAAACCGAGGCGATTACCACGCAACAGGCACAAAAAGCAGAGCAAGAATTAAAGCGGATACAACCCTTGTTCGAAGCGGCGTTGCCCAGCATTTGCAACTACGACCTGCCGCACGAATTAGCACAAAACCCCGAGTATGCCGCTGAATACCAAAATATATTGAAAAGTCGTTTGCAGCGAGTACAACATCTTTTACAACTGGCACAAACCGGCACCGAAGACGAGATTAAAAAACTGTGGCTGCAAGAACTGCGCGTTATGCATCAAGCAAGAGACAACGAACTACAAGACAACATCAACCGACTCGAGACCGGATCTCGACAAAACGCTTCTGCAGATGAGAATCGAAGATTACAAACGAAGATCGATGACGTGCGTGCAGAAAAACTTAAAGCGCGCGCGTATTACCAAAAACTGGAGCGAGCATTTTTAGGCCTGCTCGAACAAAAAAACAAGCAAGCACAGCAGGTTCCCGAGTTGTATGTAAAGCTCAACAAGCTTAATGCCAAGGTTGTAGAAGATTACTTCGCCCACGAAAACGACATCAATCGTACTACCAAGACTGGCTGGAAACCGAGTGCGGCGCCACTGTTGACCGACCGCAACCCCGATTTTTTCGAAAGCCCCAAAATACAAGCAAAAATCGCAGAAATCACCAATAAAACGGGAATCGAACCGAGCTTGATTCGTGCACATATGAATCGGGGGAAGAGCCTCGATTCGAATACCATTTCGTTTATTCGCGAATGGGCGGCACTAAACAACGTGCCAACCGCAAAAGCTGCCGAGATGATCGAATCGCTGATGCCGGTTGAATCGTCCAACACCATCAATTATATGGCAGCAATAGAAAGTGTTCTCGATGAGGATGTCGATTCGCTCGACCAAGAGTTTCGATTACAGCATTTATCTGCATTTAAAAAGAATGATGATTTTCGGGTTTTCCTAGAAAGTGGCGGCGACTTACGCCGAACAGCACTCAAAACCGCCGAAGATGAGATGGAATGGTTCGCTCAGCGGCAAAGCTTTGCCGAACAAG
>CAZOZW010000079.1:0-4214 GCA_964584385.1 uncultured Candidatus Peribacteria bacterium | reverse complement strand
TCAATCGCCGCGGCAGAATCGCTGCCGGTGCCACATCATCCGTTCGAGCAAAATCCGCAACGGATAAAAGAGTGTCGCGAGATTCATACTTTGCTTCAAGAGGTAGATATTGCAGGGTTGCCACGAAGATTTGGCGAGCTGATCTCTGCCTCAAAAAATGGCATTGAGCTCCTTGCCAAGAATACCGACGAGTTCGATCAGGCCATACGCGCCTTACCGCCGCCACAATTGGCAACGGCAAAAACCGAGCTCGCAAAAGCCTATAATCTGCTCAACATGCAATGGTCGCCAAGAATTGAACCGGTACAGCAAGGCGTTAGAAATAAGCTTATTCAAGTTGCCAAAACCGAACTGCAGCCGGTACCAACTGCCGGAAAACACTTATCTGAAATTCTCCGCGAAGCCGTAAAAAAACAAGCACAGCATGTCGAGCAAAATCGCGGGGGGCTACCGCTGGTTCCGCCTGAAACAAGGCAGATGCAGCCAGCAGAAAGAAAGAAGCATTTAAGCGCCGAGCAGCAACACCGAATAGAAGTACGCAAAAAGCATCACGAGTTGATGAGATGGGCGATCGATAGTGATTTTGATGCTGAGAAAATCGAACAACTCCTAAGCATTACGAATCTTAATGGAAACAGAACAATCGAACAATTACCCGATGACGAGTTTATGAACAAACATGGTTCGGCATTGGCGATTTTTACCGTACCGAAAAAAGGTGAGCCGCAAATCGTACTGCGTGCCTCAGATTACCAACTCCTTACCACGAGTCAGCTTTCGGCCGAGCAAGTGAATGGGCGAGATAAATTGCTGCAAGCGTTGCGTCACGAAGTATTTCATATGGTTGATCTTGCGAGTAATTCTGAATTCTCGCAAGAATTGATCGATCAACTTGGCAAAACCAAAGAGGGGAAACAATTGGTGAGCGACTTTGCCGGGCAACTCAGCGATGATCATAAAAACTGGTGGCGCAGCTGGACCGAAAGCAAGCTCGAAAAAGAGAAAGAAATACGCGCCGAACTACTAGCTCACCTTTTGGCGGGCAGCGACGAACCAAAGATGAATCAAGCCTTGCGCGCGATCGAAAATCATCTGAACCGCGATTTTTTAAAAACCCTAAAGCAGCAGATGCAAAACAAGGTCGAAAGCCTCGACCCTTCATACATCGATAAAACGGCAGTACTTGCAAGTAACGTTGCCACTTCGGATGTTACCCAAGCCGAACGCAACGAGATTTTAGATGCCAACAAACCGGTTGGTACGTTTCCCCGGTTTGAGTTTAATCAACGTGTCAAAACCATTCGAAAAAAACTCAACGATGTAAAGCGTGATACTTCGGCACTCGTTACCGGCAGAGACGAATATGTCGAACATATCGAAGATGTTCTTCGGCGTTTGCATAACGACATCAAGCAAGAAGAACCGATTTGGGAAAACATTCTCGGTTTATTGATCGAGATCGATACCGAGCTCAACGATAAACTAGGCGTAATGGCCGATTACCAGCAGAGTCAACTCGGTTTTTTTGAAGACGCGTGGCAGAACACAACATTTTTAACCATCGCCGATATGGGACGGATGTTCACTACCACCAGAGAATACATGACACGTCGCCACGAACGAAAATCGAACATGCGTGCCGGCACCGTTGGCTATGCAATGCTCAATAACACGCCGCTTAGAACATTGGCGAGTGACTTCAACACGAAATTACAAACTGCCGAAGCCGATGAAGTAGAGCAGTATAAAAAAGCCCTAAACCAGCAAGACCCGTGGCAGATCATGGATGTTTTAGAAAGTACGAACAACCAGGATGAACTAAAGGCTTGTTTGTTCAAGCTCGCCGACGACGGGGCGATCGACTGGCGCGATCGGCGAATATGGAAGGCGATCCAGCGTTTTCAATCGTCGGCGCGTTTTGTGCCATCCGATGAAGATAACCCAATTGCGCTCAGAGCAAAGCTGAACCGTGCACTGAGTATTATTTACGACAAAGACTTTTTTCAAACCATCGAACGCACCAATAAATCGAATGTCGATAGCAGAAAAAACGAATATGCGGCACTGGCTTCTGCCGATACCAACTACAAAGGGAGTTTAGCCGACATGCTCGAAAAGCGTGTTTTGGGTGAGAACGTCGATCCGAATCGTTATTTTTCTTATGTCGAACTCGATATCAAAGCGAGTAACACCGATCCGGTTTTGATCTTTTGGAATATGATTCAGGGGGTTCGCACCGGCTTACTCTCAATCGAGAATCTGAAAAATATGGAAGGAGCGAATCATAACCAATACGCGCCAATTCGCTGGTTTGGGCAAGTAAAGGCGACCAGTTCGTATTTACGCAGTATCGGCGAAGTCTTTTTCGACCCCTCGCAACCAGGCACCATGCCCGATAGCTTTTACGACTGGTTTTACACCCATGTAATGACCGTGCCCGATATCAAAGAGCGCATCATCAAATCGGCGGCAACCGGTGGTTGGGATCATGACATGGCGGTAATGCAGGGCTCGATCGGTACTGCCAATACCGCAAAATCGCACTTTGGTATGATCAACGTCGGAAAACCACAGCAAGACCCAACCGCCTATCCAAACATGATGGTTGGTATGTTGATGTACACCAGCGCGTTGGCGCGCTACCCCCAAGAAGTAGCAAAAGAGGATGATCTCTTCGATCGTTTTGCCGAACAAATGGAATACACCACGGCATATATCGCCTATGGAACGGGAAAGATGTTTAATACCGGCGGCGCTTATACCCGTGAAAAATTCCACACACTTGGTTCATCTGAATTAGACGGGCGGGCGCGTATGGCATCGGCATACGGATCTGGCAAGATGACCAAGGGGAAACATTTCTTAAATAGCCATCATCAAATCGTTGACTCGCTCAATTTGGGAATTATGGATTTTTTAAACGAAACCCCGAATACCCCCGAAGAGGAGAAATTTATGGCGAAACGCTATGTTGCAGCTCTTCGAGATGCGCTCGGTTGTCCGAATCTTCTTGAAGGTTTGGATCATAGCCTTGCCAATAAAGAAGGTGTTTTACAGAGCATGGGGCAAATATTGCGTAACTATTACAAATACGATCGCGAAGGGGCACTTGCGATGATGAACCGAGCTTTTAGCACAACTCGCACTATCTACGCAGAAAGCCATGCCGGCAAAGTTGAAGCTGATCCGTTCAAATATGCTCAAGCAATCGAAAAAGCTAAGTATGCAGAGCGACCTTATCTGTATTCATAATAATACATTCCGCTTCGGTTTTTGTTTTATGCACGATAAAAATTTGCAGTCAATTGTTTGCGATTGAACTGCTTGGGTAATTCTGCCATACTCAATGAGTATCGAGCCTTTAGCGGTTCGACCCGGTAAAAAAATATTTGTTGAAAAATACTTTCTGCAATCAGATGAAGAAAATGAATACTATCTTTGGCAGCTCTCCAATTACATAGATACAAGCCTTTTTCAGCAATTCATAAATAAAACCGGGAAAGTTTCTCTTTCCCCCACATCATGGAAAATGAATCCATCGTAGCGTTTCCAACACTCATTATCTGGATGGCCTTAGCCTTAATTATAGGCCTTTCAGCCGGCTATTTTTTTAAGCGTGAAGATTTGCGTAAAAAGCAATACGAGTTCGAAGCCGATAATGCCAAAAAGATCCGCGAGACCGAAAGCAAGATCCACAAAGCCGAAACCAAAGCCCGCGAGATCGAACTTTCGGCTGAATCTAAAGCGAAGGATATTATCGCCGAAGCAAAAGACGAAGCGGTAAAGATCAATCAAGAAGCCGAAAAGCAACTGGCTCGTGTCGAACAAAAAGAAGAAGACCTCGACGATAAAGTCAAAGAGGTTGAGCGCCAGCGCACCGGTTTGTTCGAAAAAGAACAAGCACTCGGCAGCAAAGAAAGTAGGCTCGAAGAGCTGATAAACGAAGAGCTCGAAAAGATCGAAGAAATTGCCAAGCTCAGCCGAGAAGAGGCGGAAGAACGCATGTACGAACTGGTTGAAAAAGAAAAAGAAGAAGAACTGCTCGCTCGTATGAAACGAGCAGATCGGAATATAGAAGAAGAAGTCGATGCCCGCGCAAAAGAGGCGATTGTACGCGCGGTGCAAAAAATGGCGAGTGATGTCACCAACGAAGCCACCCAAACCGTAGTCCAACTCGATAGTGACGAGATGAAAGGACGCATCATCGGACGCGA
>CAZOZW010000078.1:4488-6446 GCA_964584385.1 uncultured Candidatus Peribacteria bacterium | reverse complement strand
ATTCACCAGATTGAGATTGAATTTTTGCAATCTAATCTTTTGCACGAAGTTGCAGCAATGTTTGCCGAATTACCGAAGCCCATTGTGCTTACCGTCAATCTGCCGTACGTACCCAATAACGAGCGTCATCCGTCGGTGCGGCGCGAACCCGAAAGTGCCATATATTCCGGCGCAGATGGGCTTGAGCATTATCGCAGATTCTTTGTCGAACTTGAGAAAACCCCGTTCAGTGTTTGTATTTTTGAGTTTCATCCCCCACAAAAGCAACGGCTTGAAGAGATGTTTAAAAAACTATTCCCCGATTGTTACGGCGCGTTTTACAAAGATACTGCCGGGTTATGGCGAGTTGGGGTGATTGCGAATGAACTTATCGATTAAAACTCAACGATGAGATTCGCCTTATTGTTCGTGTAAATGCCAACACTACGCGATGACTCGGTGCAATAGAGGCGAAAATCATCATATTGCTGTAGCGCAATATCACTGATCACCGTCATTTTTTTGGTATTACGGTTTAATCGATGCAAGCGCCCGATTCGGTCTGGTTGCATCTCAATAATAAACAAGTATTTCGACGAGCAGGCAACGGCATGGTTTTGCTCGGCATATATCTCTAATTCTTCGACAGAGCGAGACATTGCGTTATAGATAAGTGTTTTGCCCAAGGTGTGAATGATGACTTCATCTTCATCTAGGGCTGCGAAAGATAGATCAGCCCCACTGATAAGGCGTTTGCGGTGTGAGCGAATCGGGTCGATCTCGAAAATCTCGGCTCCGTTATTAATCAAAACAAGATCGTGGATTGCCAAGATTTCTACCGAATCGAACCCGGAAAAAGTAAAAAGCAATTCTTGAGATCCATCATCGTTTATTCGCATAAAATCACCGGCATCACCTAGTCGATATTTTGTTCCATCTGTTATTTGAACAATGTCGTTTTCCTCAGTGATCGGTGGCGGTTTTTCATCTACTGCAGAACGAATGATCGGTGTTTTTTTCAAATTCACCTTCCAAAAAACTTCTTGCTTACGTGGGAGGCTTTTTATTTCGCAGATGGTGTCGAATCCGGTTTTTGAAACGCACAGTTTTTTTTCGCCAAATGGAGCCGAAAACTCACAGATATTCTCTTGGCAGTCGAACCAGCGGTATTTTTCGACCGTAACTTTATACGGCGCCTCGGTCTCGACCGTTACATATGAACGATTGCCAAAAAACAACCACCAAACAGACACCGCCAAAATGACGAAAATAATAAGAAAAAGAAGAATAAGGCGATTTTGATTCATTGGTTTTTTTGTCTTTCACTCCATTGTACCGAAATCTTCTGCTATTGAGAAGAAAAGCGTACAGTAACTTGAAATTTAAAACGAAAACTGGCAGGGTGCGAGTAAACACATTTGAATTGGCTTGAATTTTTCTACGTTTCCACTCGGCCCGTTTATAATCTCTACCGGTGGTATTATTGCTTTTATCGGAATTATTTTTGGCGCGCTGATGCTGATTCGCACAGTTCGCGATGAAGAAGTCTCCCTCAAATTCTTAAGCGATCACTTATTCTTTTTTGTGGTGATACCGCTGCTATTGGGGCGGATTGGGGCATTTATGTCGCTGTGGCCGACGATTCAATTCAATCTACCGGAAAACAGCTTTTGGTATAGTGTCGTTGAGGTTATTAAAGCATTCTTGTTGATCAACGATTCCGCCGGTATTCGTCATGATTGGGCGATGGGCGGGTTTTTTGTCGTATTTTTGCTGATAGCATTTTGGAAGAAAGAAAAAACCACCGCTTGGCTCGATGCGTTTATTCTGCCGGGAATGGTGGTGGCGATGTTTATCTCGATCGGCGGTTATTTTTCGGCGTGGGGGTATGGTAGCCCGGCACCCGATTGGTTGCCATTTCCGTTTACGGTTGAGTACGACCTGCAAGAAGTCCGTTTTTCGGAGCCGGTATACGCGGT
>CAZOZW010000078.1:0-4478 GCA_964584385.1 uncultured Candidatus Peribacteria bacterium | reverse complement strand
GAAAGATCTGGCGAAAATGGGTGCCCGGTAAGTTCTTTTTGGTGATGGTGGTGTACCTTGGTTTCACCAATGCGTTCCTCGAATTGTTCCGTGGCGATAGTGTGTGGATGCCGTTCGGCGTTCGTTTACCGATGATCCTCGGGTTTTTGATCGCGGTCTCGGCATTGATTGCCTTTTTTCTAATCAGAGAAAAGCCGTTTCTCGAACGAGTCGAGGCAAAATCATCGTGATTTTTTCGCGAAAATGATGCATCTTTTTCGTGTCTGTCTTTTTCATCGATTATGGCCTTTTATCAGAAGTATCGACCAAAAACCCTAGAAGAGATCGTGGGGCAAGATTTTGTAAAAGAGACATTACATTCGGCAATCGATCATAACCAGGTGGCGCATGCCTATTTATTCTTCGGTTCACGTGGAACCGGCAAAACAAGCACTGCGCGGATTCTTGCCAAGGCGTTGAATTGTCCGAATGTAAAAGGGGGGAATCCTTGTAATACTTGTGAATTCTGTTTGGCGGCCGATAGCGGCAGCTTTGTCGATTTAATTGAGATCGACGGGGCGAGTAATCGCAAGATTGAACATGCGCGCGCATTGATCGAAAAAATCAACTTTGCACCAACCCTCGGCAAGCGAAAGGTGTACATCATCGACGAAGTGCACATGCTCACGCGAGAGGCGTTTAATGCGCTACTCAAAACGATTGAAGAACCACCCGAGCACGCTTTTTTCTTGCTCGCCACTACCGAGCTACAAAAGGTGCCCGAAACAATACGCAGTCGTTGCCAAGTGTTCACCTTTCAGCGATTTACCATTGAACAAATCGCCGATCGACTGGCAAAGATCGCAGAAAGAGAAGGATTTTCTGCCGAGCGAGATGCACTCGAACTGATCGCGCAAAAAGCAACAGGAGGGCTACGAGATGCGATTGGATTGCTTGAGCAGTCTTCGGTGAGCGGAAAGGTGACAGTCGAATTTTTGCAGAAGGAGCTGGGATTAGCAGGCGCCTCGATGCTTGCCGAATTCTACGAGCATTTGCAGCAGAATAAAATTGAAGAAGCGTTGCATTTTGTTGAGCGATTGGGGAGCGAAGGGCTTTCGCTCGATGAATTCACAGTGCAGTTTCTCGGCTTTTTGCGAGAAAAGATGCGAGAATACGCACTTTCAGGTTCCGCAACCGGTGAGCTGGCATTCGTTTTGCGGACGATCGAACTGTTCGATGCTGCCCGATTGGGCTTACGCGATGCGCCGGTGCCGGTGTTTCCGTTGGAGATTGCGATAATTCGGCTATTGAGAGAAGGAGGAGAGTCGGTTAGCAGTCAACAACTACCAACGAGCAGTAAGCAATCGGCAAGCAAGAGTCAGCAGTCAACATCGAACAAGGAGCAGGGAACAGAGATCAAGGAGCAGCAACCAGATAGCAACCAGCAGACATCAGTAACTGGAGATACAAATGAACAGGTCGATGTTAAGGGGCAGGGGCCAGAAAGTAAGGAGCAGGAAATAGGGAGCAGGGAACAAACGGCAGATAGTATTCAGCAATCAGCAGACAATAGTGAGCAGCCATTGATGAGTAGTAAACAAGAAACAGCAAGTAATAATCAGCTAGTAGCGAGCAGCCCACAGTCAAAAAAACAAGAGCCGGTTGCAGCACAGGCGAAATCGGCTGAAAAGAAGATTACAGATGCAACAGTTGAACACGATATGAAGGATATGGAAAAACAACAGCCAGCACCCGTAACGAATAATGCGTCTCAAGAACTTTCGCAAGATTCGGTAAAAGGTGGGTTGCATCAAGACTCATTGCGTGATGATTTTGCGGGGTTGATCAAAAACATTTCGGATGTGGTTTTAAAAGCTTCGCTGATGCAAGCGCATGCCGAATATGTCAGTGAACATGAATTCAAGGTGGTTTTTCCGTCTGATTCTTTTCGGAACCAGGCAGAGAGCAAAGAGCGAAAGGCGGCTTTTTTAGCGGCGGTCGAGCAACAATTCGGCAGTGATGTTTCAGTGTCGTTCGAATCGAAAGCGGTTATTCTTGAGCCACCACAAGCACCTCGAAAACCGGCTCCACTCGATGATAAGCCGATTACCAATCCTGAGGTTATAAAGGATATTTTTAAGATACAAGCTGCCTAAAGTCGTATGCAAACAAAAGCCGAATTACGAATGGCAATCTGTCAGCAAAAATCCGATTTTTCTTCGCGGCAAAACGAAGAGGCGAGTGCGATGATCTGCGAGATTTTGCGGAACTTCGAACCGTTGCAAAAGTCTCGCTCGTTGGCGATCTTTGCGCCATTGCCCGATGAGCCGAACATCACTCCGATCATCAAAAGTCTTTTTACCAATAAACAAGTGGCGTTGCCGCGCATTGGCGAATTAGATGAGTGCGATTTTGCTTGGGCGGAATCGCTTGCCGATTTACCGCGCGATAAATTCGGCATTGTAACACCTTTGGCAGATGCCGAAGCTGCCAAAACTCTTGATCTGATTTTGGTGCCTGCGGTGGCGATCGATAAACGCGGGAATCGACTCGGACGCGGAAAAGGAGTGTACGACAGATTACTAGCTGAGTCATCTGCCATAAAGATCGCGGTGATCTTCGATTATCAATTCGTTCGTCGAATAGCAACCGAAGAACATGATGTAGCGGTTGATGGAGTGATTACTGAACACGGATTGCAGCTTTTCGACTGATGATTTTCATCTTGCCGCAATTTTGCAAAAAAGGGTACCTTATTGCATGTATTCTTTATTATTCTTATGAAAAAAAGTTTTTTTATGCTGCTTGCGTGTGCAATAACTTTGCCAACTGCAAGTTTGGCGTTTAACGACGTGGTTGGTTTGCCCGAACACCAGGCGGTAAAATATCTGCAAGAAAATCAGGTGGTGCAGGGGTTTGCCGACGGCACGTATAAACCTGCCAAAAATCTTACCCGAGCCGAATTCCTTAAGATCTCACTTGAGGCAGAGGGCTCGGTGGCTGCAATATGCGAATCTGAAACCACTTTTAGCGACGTTCCCAAGGATCAATGGTTTTACAAGTATGTTTGTGCTGCGGTAAACGATGGCATTATTCAGGGTTACGCCGATGGTACGTTTCGCCCGCACGAGTCGATTAATTATCGTGATGCCGCTAAAATCGTGACCGAAGTGTTCGACATGGAAGCTGAAGAAGCGACCGGCGAATGGTTTAGTGGTTATCTTGCCGAGCTCGAACAGCAAAAAGTGGTTCCGGCAACCGTGCAGGCAAGTGGCGATTTACTAACACGCGGTGAAATGGCGCAAATGGTATGGGGGCTAGAAACCGGGTTCGAGGTCGATCATGGCGCAAATGCCGATGAATTACCGATGGTGGAATCTTGCGAGGCGTTTGAAGCCCAATTAACGAAATTTGAAAAGCGCCAGCAGCAAAATCGCACATACAACACCGGGTTCGACGATATGATGATGGTCGATGAGGCGATGGATTTAGACATGGAAATGGAAGATGCGGCACCAATGCCGATGGATGCTGATTCGGCTAGTGGCGCTTCGATGAATCGAGTCGAAAGTGCAGCCGATGATTTTTCGGGAACGAACGTGCAAGAAGAAGGCATTGATGAAGCCGATATCATTAAAAACGACGGCTCGCATATTTTTATGATCAAAAACCAAACAATCTCTATTATTCGCGCGTACCCGGCTGATGAAATGGATCTTGAGGCAGCCATTATTCTCGATTCAGAATCACCGATCGATATGTATGTCGATGGTGATCGATTAACCGTAATCAGTCGTTTGGCACGCTATTACGATACCCCAATGCCAGAACCGATGATGGAAATCGATATGATGGACGATCGTGCAATGCCTTATTATGGCGGCGGTGAGATGAAAACACGGGTTTTGATATACGATATTTCAGATCGAGGTAATCCGAGTGAGGTGCGCGAAGTTACGCTCGATGGTCGATATGTCTCTTCGCGTCGCATCGACGACAATGTGTATGTTGCCACCGATAAGGGCTGGAACATTTACGGCATGCCCCGACCATTGCCGATCGATGAGATTTTGCCGCAAATTTCAGATAGCGCCGCCGATGAACCGATGATCGTCGGTTGCCCCGATATTCACTATGTACCGAATTTTGAGCAGGCATCTTTCTTGTTGCTCGCCGCGATCAACACTCGTAATACCGAGAGTTCGATTGAAAAAACAGCGGTGCTCGGTGCCGGCGACCAGGTATATGCTTCGCTCAATAACTTTTACATCACCCGAACGGGGTACGAAATGCCAACAACATTCCGCGGCAGCTCTCGCGAGGTAACCGAAATCTACCGCTTTGCATTAGATGAGACCGATGTTGAATTCAACGGCAAAGGCGAGGTCGATGGTCGCGTGCTTAATCAATTCGCAATGAGCGAAAGTGGTGAATACTTCCGTGTTGCCACCCAATTGGGGCAGGGATGGGGAAACCCCCTTTCAGAATCACGCATTACG
>CAZOZW010000077.1:0-7210 GCA_964584385.1 uncultured Candidatus Peribacteria bacterium | reverse complement strand
GTACGCTAAACTCGAAAAACTCCCGAACGAGAAAAAAGCCGAGATAAAAGCCGATCTTGAGGCGGAATATGCAAAACGACCCGAAATCGCAATGGTCGATTCTGACCGTGGTATTACCAATTTGCACGTGCCGAGCGATGTGATCATCGATGCCTCGATGCCGGCGGCGATTCGCGCCGGAGGAAAGATGTGGGATAAAGACGGCAACACCCAAGATGCCAAATGCGTGATCCCCGATAGTTCATATGCCGCACTCTACGATGAAACCATCAAAGATTGTATTGCCAATGGTAAGCTCGATCCGGCAAAAATGGGCACCGTGCCGAATGTAGGACTCATGGCGAAAAAGGCCGAAGAATACGGTTCGCACGGCACCACATACGAAATAGAAAGCACCGGAACAGTAGTTGTTACCGACGAAGACGGCAACACTTTGTTTGAGCATAACGTCGAAGCTGGCGACATTTGGCGCTTGGTTCGCGTAAAAGATATTTCGATTCGCGACTGGGTAAAACTGGCGGTCAACCGCGCCCGCGCCACCGGTTGGAAAACCATCTTCTGGCTCGATGACGATCGCCCACACCACATCGAGATTCGCAAGAAAGTCGAAGAATATCTACAAGACCACGATACCAATGGCTTAGATATTGAGATTATGAGCGTACGCGAAGCCGCGAAGGTTTCGGTAGAGCGTATGCGTAAAGGCGAGAACACCATTTCGGTTACGGGGAATGTTCTGCGTGACTACAATACCGATCTCTACCCGATTCTCGAAGTCGGCACCTCGGCAAAAATGCTTTCGATCGTACCGCTGATGAACGGCGGGGGATTGTTCGAGACCGGCGCTGGCGGCTCGGCACCAAAACATGTGCAACAGTTGCAAAAAGAAAACTACCTCCGGTGGGATTCACTCGGCGAATTTTTGGCACTGGTGCCATCGCTCGAACTGATCGCCACACGCGACGACAACAAGAAAGCAAAAATCTTGGCAGATGCGCTCGATACAGCCACCGAAAAATACCTTGAGAATAATAAATCTCCACAGCGCAAACTGGGCACGATCGATAACCGCGGCAGCCACTTTTACCTGGGGCTATACTGGGCAGAAGCGCTGGCAAACCAAACCGAAGATGCCGAGCTCAATGAAAAGTTCACCAAGGTGTACGAAGAGCTTTTAGCAAACGAAGAGAAAATCACCGAAGAACTATTAGCGGTTCAGGGCAACCCGGCCGATACCGGTGGTTATTATAAGAACGATGAAGCAAAAGCAGAGCAGATCATGCGCCCGAGCGCAACGCTGAATGCGATTGTTGACGCGATGTAATCTACGTTTCGGTTGCATCTCTTGCTAATCAAGACCATCTTGTAAAAGACTAGAATACTGCATTAACACGGAATCTCACGTATTAATGCAGTATTTTTAATATCAATCGTGTGCCAAAGGTTGTGCCGATTGTACAATAAGGGTACTGTAAACGAGTCTTTTTCTTAGTTGTATGGAAGCACTTGTATCGCCCGCAAGTTGGGGTTCACCACTCACCATTGGGTTATTTTTGGTGTGCATTGGTGTTTTTATGGTTTGCTTGGGCTTGTTCATCTTTTTGTTAAAAAAGGCGAACGCAGTAAAATAAAGAGGCTTGATCGAATCAAAAAAAAGATTTGCGCTTTATAAAAAAAGCTTCTATTGTAAAATACGCTTTACAAAGTATGACAAATATTGTTGAGTTCCGCCCTAAACTAAAAGGCACGCAAGAAAACCAAAAAGTAAAGGCTGAACGTGTGTCTCTAACCGAAGAATCCGAGATTTTAGAACTGATCTTAAAATTTCAGAAGTTTTTGCAGAGCACTCAACTCAATCCATCTGAAGTCGGTAAGAGTATTACTACGTATAAATCAAAAGATATACAAACACTCATGTTGATGCTTGAGAACAACGAAGCGAACTGGGGAAAATATCCGGAAGTGTTTTACGGTCTATACCAAATCATTTTGAATCAAAAGAGCGAATCGAAAAACGTTTTGTAGCATTTTTACACTTGAACACAATAAAAGGATGAACCCCAGGGTTAGTCCTCTTTTAACCGAGCCATGATGATGTGAGCGATTAAGTTGTAAAAGCCTTAATGTCGACTATCGTAGTGTCGGTAATCTTCTACGTCGTAGTCGTGTGCTTTTTCGTGGGTGTATTTACACTTGTCTTCGGCATAGCTTGGGCTAGGCGAGTGGTGCCTGGTTTGTACCTGCACCCCTCCTTGTCTCACCTTCTTCCCCGTCATAGCCTTCTGAGCACTAAAAGAATCCGCATCTTGCAAAAAACCTTACAATCGTTTGTTCACCCTTGCCGCTGCATCCGCGCATGCTCCCACGATATCAGCACAACCCCGGAAAACACCGTTCCAAACCCGAGCAGATGAATCATTTGAAATGATTCATCGAGTAAGATATACGAAAGCACCAATGCCGAAAGCGGCATAATTCCCATAAACGCGGCGGCAATAGTCCCTTGTACTTTTGCGATTCCCGTATACCACAACCAGCTGCCCAGCGCCAATGTGCCAACTCCGTACCACACCACGGCAAGCCAAATCTTATTATTTATCACACTAATGTCGAACTGAGCCCATTGCCAAACCGCAAAAGGGAGAAACAGCGGGAGCGAAAGTACAGAAGCTAAAAAAGCAACTGTGAGAGGGTCGGCATATTGGGAGGCCTTTTTGCCGAGTAATGTATAAGCCGCTTCACAGCACACCGCCCCCAAGATCAACAACGAACCCTGTATCGGCGAACCCGTTCCGTCGTCACCATCGCCCATTCTGCCCCATTGCAAAACAGCAACACCCGTTACCGCCAAGCAAATCGCTACCAGCTTTCGCCAGGTCGGACGATCTTTCAGGAACAACATCGATGCCGCCGCGGTAATCGCCGGAGTCGTACTCATAACCGTTGCTCCTACCACTCCGGGTACCATTTTCATGCCGTAGAGCATTAAAGCCGTAAAACCGAACATCCCGAATATCGCTATTGCAAATATGTAAAGCCAAACCCTGCGCGAATAACTTCTAACCGCTGTAAACCGCCCGCCCATAAACACCCCCAGCGCCAACGAGCCCAATGCTACGCGAAACACCGATCCGATAAAAACCGGCATTGCCTCGGTGATAATCTTGCTCACCGGCGTTGCCGAACCGAATGCCGCCATGCCCGCAGCCAATTTGAGCGGTTGTTGCCAATTTCGCCCACCTTGTTCTCGATGTGCCGTTTTCGATGATGGATGCTGTGCCATACTTTCGATTACTCCTGTTTCGACCATACACCATCACCCGAGCGTTGCAATACAAAATTCACAAGACACACATAAGAGTGGTGGCATACCAAACAAAAAGAATACGACGAGGAGTGTTCCCCCCCTACCTGTCACGCGTAGCCTTAGCGAAGAAGAGATAAAGTGGAACAAGGGGTTTTGTGGGAAAATTTATAAGTTTGATAATAGGAATTGATAGTAACAAAACTGGCGCCACGAATCGCTAGCACATACCAAATCAAAAGGACGAACTTGATGTTCGTCCTTTTTTAACCGAGCCATGATGAGTAATTGAACAGGTAGCCGAAGTCGTGTTAACGACGACTATCATAGTGTCGGTAATCTTCTACGTCGTAGTCGTGTGCCTCTTCGTGAGCATATTTAAACTCATCTACGTCGCAGCTTGGGCTATGTGGGTCATGCTTGTCTTCGTAACAGTAGACCTCATCGTGTGCGTCTTTGTACCAGTATTCTTCTTTGTCGTCGCTTTCGTACCACCATTCTTCACGATATTCGTCTTTATACCAATACCAGTTGTCGCCATCGTGGGGGTTTTCATCCCAGTATTCTTCATAATGACCTACGTACTTTTCATTACGATCACGCTTTTTTTTGCGATCCTTACGATCTTTTTTTCGGTCACGGTCTTTTCTTTCATAATCGTGATCATCGTCCTCGTACTTATCTTTCTTTCGATCGCGTTTCTTATCTTTACGATCCTTCTTCTTATCTTTTTTTTCGTAATGATCGTCTTTGTCTTCGTAGTCGTATTCATCGTATTCATCATCTTCATAATGATTGTATGATACATCGATCGTTGCATAACAGTACACGTTGTTGCCCCATTTGTCGGAGGCGACCATTTCGTACTCGTTCCACGCGGTCGGGTATACGGTATCCGATCCATCGGTTGAGGTAGAACCAAGTTCCTCGATCCAAACATGGGTCGCGTCGTGGCTTTCCCAGTAGATCTTGGCGCCTTCGCCATACATCACCTGATGCGTATCGAAGTAAATATTGCAAGAGAGTTCACTGTCGTGATAATCGTTGTGGTGATCTGCCGATGCTGTTGCGGCAAATACGAATGAGAATGCGACGGCGAATGCTGTTGCCATCGGCATTATTGAACGGATTGCGTTCATGGGAGAAAAGGAAAAAGAAATAAAGTTCATCATGACCTTGTTGGTAATATCCGCTTCTGATTATTTATTACAAGCGTTTTCATCGACTGACAACCAACATCGGTTGATACTCATTATCAGTAAGCCGAAAAAATGACTTGCAGGATTTTAAACCTGTTTCAGTATTATATTTTTTTAAGAAACAGTTTTCATCAAATTCACATTTGTAAGTTTTTCTTTCAATTATTTTTTATGTACACGAGATGACAACAGCAAATCGGTGATATGAAAAGTGAAGAAAAATTTGATTCATTCTCAGAATTGGTTATACAATACATTCCTATTTTATATAACTTGGAAAAACAAGCTTCTTACAATAAAAAATCTGTTCTTGGCACCTTAACCGATGTGCTTGCGAAACAGGTTGCGACAAAGCCCGATCAAGATTTGGGAATTGTTTTTGATGAGGTATTAAACGACGATGCTGACCGAAAAGCACTCTGGCATGACACCGCGGCACAGCATCCTGAAGATGTTGAACGAGCGGAATTGAATCAATGGCTCGATATTGCTGAGCATTACGGCGATAGAGTTGGTGATTATTCGGTCGACCACCTTGCAAAGAGTATTCCCGACCTTTATCGCTTGTTTCAAACATTGGTCAAATCGCGTTTAAAAGTAAAAGAAATTATGGCGAGTTTTCCGCAAGCAGGCCTTTCTCGCAGCGATACTGAGAATACCATCGAACTGCCATTGGTCGAATCGTTACTCGAAATCGCTCAAAAAGAACAAGTTGGCTATGTGCAAAGCCAAACACTAGATTTGATCACCGCCCTTAAGCACCACGATAAAGCTTTGTACCAAACAATCTTCGAAAACGCGAAGGCTGATACCCTGCTTGATAACGGCACCGAGTCGCTGATCAAAAACTCATTGAGCAGCAATCTCCTAAAAGACAGCGAGTAATATTTTCTTATCCACCTATGCCACAAAGCGAATTTAGTAATGCTATCGAAAAAATCCGTAACAAACCAGATGAAAAGCGTATTTATAACGCCGCCGAGAACGAACATGATGTCGAACTCAAACTGCGCTCGATCGATCCTAATTACATCATGTATCAACGAGCAACATTTCGTGAAGATGTTTTCGAGATATTTGAAGGGCTCAAATCGACATACGCCGAACTTTTACGCGATTCGGCACATTATTTTAAACATGAAAACGAGAGTCTTCAGCACATGATGATAGACCACGGTTTGGAGATGAATAATGTGAAGCTCTACCGCAATCCAAAAGAATTCCACAATAGCTCACCGCTCGAAGCCATGGTGTTTTCGCGCCAAAAGATAATCGCGGTGCTTACAGAGCGCATCAGCAATAATCCCGACCTCGAGCACGCCTACAACTACCTGATCAGCCGCAGAAGCAAACTCTTCGACCAAATGCTGACCGATGCCCACTTCGACGCCTCGGTTGAATACGAACAGATGTTGACGAAGCAATAACTGCCCAAAAGACTTTGTCAGGCAAAATCGCCTTGATTTAAAGCAATAATATCTTAAAAATATGAGCAAAAAAATTGCATCATTTTCTTTCTTTCCATCACCAAAATGTCTAAGTATGTCGATACCAAAGCCGTAAAAAGCATCTACGAAAATTCTGCCAAGCGAATATCGGCAGTAAAAGAGCAAACTGGTAAACCACTCACTCTTACCGAAAAAATTTTGTTTAGCCATGCTTACCGAAACAATTTCGACGCAAACAAAGTAGAACGTGGTGTCAGTGATATCGATCTCGCACCCGATAGGGTATGCATGCAAGATGCTACTGCACAAATGGCGATTTTGCAATTCATCAGTGTTGGGGTCGGTAAAGTAGCCACACCCACTTCAGTACACTGCGACCACTTAATACGCGCCAAAGAAGGAGCCGAAAAAGATCTCGAGACCGCAAAAACGGTCAATAAAGAAGTATACGACTTTCTTTCATCAGCCTCCAAAAAATACGGTATGGATTTTTGGAAGCCCGGCGCCGGTATCATCCATCAGATCTTTTTAGAGAACTATGCGTTTCCGGGTGGCATGGTAATCGGCACCGATTCACATACGCCAACCGGCGGAGGATTGGGAATGGTAGCAATTGGTGTTGGCGGCGCCGATGCGGTAGATGTGATGACAAAACAACCGTGGCAATTAAAATCGCCGAAAGTAATCGGTGTGCACCTAAAAGGCAAGATGAGCGGTTGGACATCACCAAAAGATGTAATCTTAAAACTCTGTGGTATTTTAAGTGTAAAGGGCGGAACCGGGAAGATTTTAGAGTACTTCGGTGAAGGCTGCGAAAGCATAAGCTGTACCGGAAAATCAACTATTACGAACATGGGCGCCGAGCTCGGTGCCACTACATCGCTGTTCCCGTACGATAGCCGCATGGCAGACTTTTTACGGGCAACCGACCGCGCCGAGGTCGCCGAACTGGCAGACGAATACCGCGAAATACTAACCGCCGACGCAGAAACCGCACAAAACCCGAGTGAATACTACGATGAAGTGATCGAGATAGACTTGAGTACCTTAGAGCCTGCCGCAAACGGACCACACACACCGGATGCGTATTACCCGCTGAGCGAGATGAAAGAAAAATATCCCGCGCTTAATCTGCCAGAGCACATTGCCGTGTGTTTGATCGGCAGTTGCACCAATTCTTCATACGAAGACATCAGCCGTGCTGCCGCCATTGCCGACCATGCACACAAAAACGGGCTCAAACTCAAAAGCGGTTTTAT
>CAZOZW010000076.1:0-7516 GCA_964584385.1 uncultured Candidatus Peribacteria bacterium | reverse complement strand
ATGTGAGAACTTCAATCTTAGAATAGAATGAATCTGGGCTGGAATCTCTCTTGTAGCCGGTTTCTTCTGTTTGGCATAATATGACAACTCGCTCAGGATTAAGAATACTACATTAAGGCGTTATCTACCGCCTAAATGTAGTATTTTGCCCACCCGATTCCCGTCAAAGCGGGAATGACCCCTGCCCCCACCCGATTCGCGCGTCGCAAGCAGGAATGAACTATGCTTCGCCAAAGGCTAGGCAGGTAACGCCCAACCCCCGCTAATAACAGCGTCCAAGTCAACTGCAACATACATTCTGTTAATATGCTTCTCGATTAAGAAAACCGCTTGTGGCGGAAAGACTTGGACGAGCAGAGAATCGTAATTCGTAATTCCACATTCGTAATTCCTCTCTTGATCCCGAATCAAGACCGAAGACCCATAAACAGCTATAAACCCTCTCAAAGTCCCTTGCACATACTACATTAATGCGGTAAAATATGCTTTAATGTAGTATTTTCTCTTTTACACCAACATGAACATGACCTTTCTCCTCCTCGCTCGCATCGTTGAAAAAGATGTACGAACGGTCGAGACGTTCTTCTATCGCCATGATTTGAGTATTAAAAACGAAGATGACATTGAGATGTACATCAACACCATAAAGAGCGGCAAACGAATCGAGTCGGGGAAAAGAAGCGCCGATCATCTCATCTCGTATCGCTACCAAAAGCAACACAATCTACCAGCGGATGATGATAGCAGTTGTAAGGCGGTGAAGAGCGACCTGATCGAAAAAGGTCTGCTGTCGGTGATCGAACGCAAGAAAATACACGAACTGATCGTGGTGATCGAGATGTTCGGCAAACGTAAGACCAAACGAGCCGCAAATGATCTGTATAAGAGTTTACCTGGCAACAACCCCAATAAGCGACACGCCAAAGCATGTGTCGATTGGATCAAGTGGAATACATAAACCATAAACCAAAAAAAACATCCTTAGGATGCTTTTTTTGTTTGTGTTTGGATCGTTCCATTTTCGCCTCTGACCTCCATGCCACATATTTGGCGGGGCGGGGATAATGACGATCGGCGGGATAACCGTTTTGCGATTGAATAAATCCAATAGCTCCCATCTGTGCCTTCCTCCGGAGATGTTTTTTCAGCCGCTCCTCCGGCTGATCCGTGACTCATCTCGTGGCCAAAACAACAAGTGTTTTGTAAAACCAAACAAGATGCGGATAGAGTATTTGTCGAGAACTAAGAGACGGTAACAGTTCGAAGTTCTGCTCGGAAAGCAAAGAAAGAAGAACCGACGAACAAAAGATTTGGTTTTTTCGCTCATCTCCTCATGGCTTTCTCTGCTTTTTTAGTTGTGCTGCGATGATGTTAAGGTGCCCTCTTTCTTGCCTGTTGCTTTCGCCAACTCTCGATTTGAGACACGTGTCTTATTCGAACTGTTTATTTTTGGAAGAAATGTTTGTGTTTGTTGTTGTTTGTGGTTTTCTTCCTGTTTGTGTTGGTGGGTGTTGATGTGTAAACCTGTGTGCTTGTTGCTGCTAGGTTTCAAAATAGAATAATCAAGAAGTGATGATGAGTCAACACTTTTTAGTTGATGAAGTAGAGAAATATGGCATAGCGCCAATCTATCAGCCGCGATACTTGAACAAAAGGCGCAGAAACTTGCGCGTTTTGTTCGTAAACAGTTTTTCAGAAAAAAATGCTCCGGCGGCGGTTTTTTCTATTTCGCTCAGGGTTGGGTACACAAATACCGAACCGGCGATCGTCGCCAGGGTCAGCTGAGCATTGCGCGCGAGAATACAAGCGTGGATCAGCTCTCCGGCGTGCGCGCCGATAATCTCGGCGCCAACTACTTTGGCGCGTTTGCCGCTGGTAAAGAGCTTGATAAAACCATCGGTTTCGCCTTCGGCGAGGGCACGGTCTTGTTTTTTGTACGAATGGTGCCACACTCGGTAATCGACATTTTGCTCTTGTAGCTCTGCTTCGCTCATGCCGCAAGTCGCCACTTCGGGATCGGTAAACGTTGTTTTCGGAATATTGCCGTAATCGACTTTGCGTGGGATTTTTAAAATCGCGTTGCTCACCACAATCCCGCCTTCGTAGCCGGCGGTATGCGTGAACTGAAACTTGCCGTTGATATCGCCGATCGCATAAATATGTTTTTGATTGGTGCGGAGTTTTGCATCGGTGCCGATGCCGCGCTTATCGAATTCTACGCCCGCATTCTCAAGTTTGAGCTTTGCGGTGTTGGGCGTTCGCCCGGTGGCAACGAGGATTTTTTCAACAATCACCGTTTCGGTTTGTTTACTAGATCGGAGTTTTAATTCACACCTATTTTGCTTTTGCTTACACTCCAAGACGTCGGTTTTGCTGCGCAGATCGATCCCTTCGCGTATAAAAATCTGCTCGATCGATGCCGAAGCTGCTGCCGATTCTTTCTTCAAGATCCTATCACTGCGAGCGATCAGTGTGACTTTGGTTCCCAAACGAGCGAACGCTTGTGCCATTTCTGAGCCAATCGCTCCCGCGCCCAAAACCGCCATCGATTCCGGCAGTCGTTCTAAATCGAATAATGTTTTGTTGGTCAGATATTGAATTTCGCGTAAGCCTTTTATATTCGGCACAAACGGCGAACTGCCGGTGGCGATCACGATTTTTTTGGCGGTGAAACGCAGCGTTCCCTTTTGCAAAAATTTTGCTTGTTGAATGTCCGACATCTTTTCGTTCGTCGCGATCTCGATCGTATGCGAATCAACAAATTCCGCGGTACCGAACAGAACATCGGCACCGAGTTTTCGAAATCGCTCGGGGTCATCGTGCTCGGCGGCTTCGGTGATCACCGAATCGAGGCGCTGTTTTATTTTTGCAAAATCGATTTTTGGTTCTGTCGGTGAAATGCCAAATTTTTCGGCATTTCGCATCAAATGCGCTACTTTGGCACTTTTGATCAGCGTTTTACTCGGCACGCACCCAAAATACAAACAATCGCCCCCGAGCCGTTCGTTGCTCACGAGCAAGGTTTTTGCGCCCAATTGCGCTGCCCCCGAGCTTACCGTAAGCCCGGCGGCGCCTCCACCGATCACAATGATGTCGTAATCATTCATCAGGTTTTGCTACAGAAAATTTTTTGATCAATTTTGGTATCATCAGAACGAGCGCAATCAGCCCGGCAGAGATCAGCAAAGCTTTTGGACCTTTAAACAGCGAGTCGCCGAACAGTACAAAAATCGGGGTGATGATGGCATTGGTGATCAGTGTTGCCCAAAAGAAATCGCGCGCTTTTGCCTTTTTGATCAAACCGGCGGCATACGAAACGGGGATATACGGCAGAAACAAACATCGCAATGTAAAAAAAGCTTGAAATCCATTTTGATCGAGCTGTTTTTCGATCCGTTCGGTCATACTGCTTACAATACCGCTGTTTTTGCCGAGCTTTTGGGTGATATCGCCACCGAATCTGCGGCTTAAGAAAAACGCGGTTTGCGCGGCGGCGGTCGCGGCAAAAACCGTAAGCACCGATCCCCAAAAAGCACCGAATACCAACCCGCTCAAAATCGTCAGCACCGTCGCCGAGAGAAAGAACAATGTTGCCAAGTAATAGATCATCACAAAAACAAGCGGCGCCCAAATGCCGGTCGATCGGATAAAGGCTGTCAGGCGATCGATATTTTCTTGCGTGAGCGCTTCATGCAGCTCAAGATACCAAACTCCCGCGCCAACAAGAGCGATTCCCAAAAGGGCGACGATTTGCTTGCTGGCTCGATTCTTCATCTTATTCATTAATCACTACGCATTGTAGTCTTTATTTCCGGATCTGACGAGCTTTTACGGTTGCTTCGACTGGATTTTGAATCGAGAAACGGGTATAATAATCTGAATATTTTAGTGCAAACGCATGAGGGTAGCTGTGCCAACATTAAAAATCATCTTACGCGGATTGGTCTTGCTTGCCTTGGTGATGCCGATTTCTGCGCAGGCAGCAGAAGGGGGAACATGTTTGGCAGATTTGCCGGGTCAGGTTGATGCCGGTGTCGATTGGCGCCAGGTGATGCGGATTAAAGACGATGCCGATGATTTTTGGCAACGGGCGATCATCACGAATCCAAAAGACACAATGCTTGTTACCGAGGGGGATAAGAATGTGATCGAGGGTACTGCTGAGCGGGGAACCAAAATTCAACTCTATTTCTTTATGCCGACCTATGACACGGATGGCACTTTGCTTGCGCCGGGCGACGGTGTTTGCGTCGACTTGGGCTTCGCCGACCTTTCGGGCTACTTCAAGTTCGAGATCGACCCAACGGTGTTGTATCCGAATATTGGAGAAGAACTGATTTTTGATGCCTTTTTTCTCACCGACAGAGCCGGTATGCCACCTTCTGCGACAGCAAAAAACTATGCGATCGGCACACATTTGCCTTTACGGCAAGTCACTCTTACTTCGCGTTTCGAAAACGCACCGCCGGTTCCGGGTACACCGAATCCACCCGAACCACCGCCGGCGCAAAATCATCCGCCGAGTGTACCAACAGCACCGCCACCTCCAACCTCCGGCGGCGGGACATCTGGTGGCGGTACATCGGGCGGCGGCTCTGGCGGTGGCAGTTCATCTGGCAGCTCTGGCACAACTTACGATCAAATCGATAACAGCGTTCCGCAAGAGCTGTGTACGCCACCACCAAAATGGGTCAACCTGAAAAAAGCGAATATCATGAATCCGGCGGCTTTGCCTGCAAACTTGCGCGGGAACAATTTCGATGCGATCGGGAATGATGTGATCGGCATAGCCCGTACCGCTGAGAACGGAAGAACACGCACGTTTTTCGCCGGTTTACGAAATGGCACCGATGGCATTACCCATGCCGATATCGCACCGGTGGTGGCAAAAATGCTGATGACGGAACAGCTCAAGCGGGCTTTGCTCGGCGACCCTCGGGTTGGCGGGCAGGCGCCCGGGGTTTCATCGATGAAGGCACACGAGCTAGATGCCGCCTTGCTCGATAACAGCAGGGCGAGCGATACAACAAAAGCCTATGCCAATGCCATTTTTACACTGATGACCGGAACGGCAGCCGAACGCGTGAATGCCGCCAACTCCTTACGCGATATTACTGTCGCCGTGGTAGAAGGGCGAACCGGTAAAAAATTCTACGAAAACATATACCCATATTATTTAAAAGAAGCACAGTTCTTTCTCGATCTCTTTCCACAAGACGCCAGCACGCCCGAACGCTGGGCGGATGATCTGTTGACAATCTTCCATTTCTATACCGGCGGTGTTGAAGTGCAACTTGATGTAATGCGTTACGATCAAGATGTATACTACAAGAATTACTCACTCTATCACTGGATGCCAGACAAATTCGCGTCTGCGAATAGCGGTGCTTTGTGCCCCCCCGAGTTTGGTCGCCTAAAGGTCGTAATGGGACAATCGCCCCGTATTTTGCTACACAATACAAACTTTAAACGATTGATCCCCGATTTTACCGAGATCAAAGTGACCTACAGCGACCGCATGTTCGACCAGATCAATGGCTGGAGCGCAACGCTTGCCGATACCGAAGCATTGTACTATGAATACGAAGCGCGCCAACCGTTCGATTTTAGTTACACGCACGAGTTTTGCGCAAGAAACGCCGATGTCGATCAACTCGCCAGCCATTTTCAAAGCGAACTCGGCTTACTAGACACCGAACGCCAAGTGATTATCGATGAGCTGAAAAACCAGCTTTCGGCAAGTGAAACGCATTATCTGCTCCGCCTTGCCGATTTTACCGATATTAAACAGCGTTTTCGCTGGAAAGGCGACGACACCCCGCTCAGTATCTATCAGCTGTTTTTCGAAGCCACTCCGGCAGCGTGTAGCGAACTTTCTCTGCCTGCGGTAAACGTCGAAATGCCAAACCCCAACCGCGACGGTTTTGAAGTGGGCATGACGAACCGCTGATCTTTGCTCAAGAGCGTTTATTCCGCTTCAACGGTACAATAACCCGATTTTTCTATGACCGTACTGTTTAGCATCACCTTTACGCTTTTGTTCGCCTTTGTGGCGAGCGAGATCGCCAAAAAGCTCAAGTTTCAGCGGGCACTGGGGCAGCTGGTCTTTAGTCTTATCCTCGCTGTGCCGTTGCTGCAATCGGCTTTGTTCTCAGCCGATGCGATCTTGATCGTCGAGGTCTTCGCCGAACTCGGCATCATCTTTTTGCTTTTGCAGGCAGGGTTCGAGCTGAATCTCAAATACCTCAAAAAAGGCAGGCAAGACGCCATCGCCGTTGCCACTACCTCAGTCATCTTCTCGTTTTTATGCGGCTTACTCGTCGCGTATTTGTTCAACATGGGTATTATCACCGGTGTTATTCTTGGTGCCTGTTTGGCGGTAACCGCCGAAGGCACCACCCATATTGCGCTGCACGAAATGCGCAAAGAAAAAACCTATTTGGCGAGTGTTATCTTGGGCGCGGGCATTATCGACGATCTGGTCGAAATCGTCTTCCTTTTAATCGTTTTGGGCATTACTCACAGCGGCAGCAATAGCGAGATGATCTTGTTCCCTGCCAAGTTTCTTCTGTTTTTGATAATCCTGTTGTGGGCGTTTCGATACATACCGGGGTTGATGCAGCGCATTCAGCAATCCCACAGCGACTTGAGCGTGTTTCATGCCTTTTTGGCTTTAGGCTTGATCTTGGCGATGATCTCGGATTGGGTGGGGCTTGGTACGATCAGCGGCGCATTCATCGCCGGGATTCTGCTACAGAAATCATTTCGCGATGAAAAAGTCCGCGAGCGCGAGGATCACACCCTGCACCTGCTTTTGTTCTCGTTCATCGTGCCGTTCTTTTTCATCCACATCGGCATCAACTTTGAATATCACGTATTGTTCGAAAACCCCATTCTTACGCTTTCGGTATTGATTGCCGCTTTCGTTGGTAAAATCGTTGGTACGCTTATTGCCAAGCCGTTTACCACACTGCGTTGGCAGCAGCTGTACTTGGTAGGCTGGGGGATGAACAGCCGCGGGATTATGGAGTTGGTGCTCGCCCATGTGGCATTTGAAAATGGTTTGATCAGCCAAGAACTCTATTCGGCAATCGTCTTTATGGCTGTTGTTACCACTATTTTTTTCCCGCTCGTGTTTCGCCGGCTTATTCGCCAAAACCCGCATATCACCGATGATCCGACGAGTGTGGTTGAAAAACTGACACCGCGGAGGAAGCGGAAGAAGTAGAAGTTTGAGGTTGGAGGTAGGAGGGAAGAGATAGGAGATAAGAGATAAGAGATAGGAGATATGAGATAAGATGTAAGATGTAGGAATTTGGATTTATGATTTATGATGTAAGAATCGCAACCCCACCTTCACTAAGGTTACGGAGGGGTAGCGGGAAGCAGCCCAGTTTTTTAAAGGGGTTTGGGGAATTTTTCATGCTGGAGCCTCTCTTGTAGCCGGTTTCTTCTGTTTGACACAATATGACAACTCCCTCAGGATTAAGAATACTACATTAAGGCGTTATCCACC
>CAZOZW010000075.1:5208-8282 GCA_964584385.1 uncultured Candidatus Peribacteria bacterium | reverse complement strand
TGGTGGAGCATATCGGAGTCGAACCGATGACCTCCCCGAGCATCGGGGCGCTCTAGCCAACTGAGCTAATGCATGTAGCGATACTCTCGAAGAAATGAGCTGGCGTGACTTTACGCTTTTGCTTTTTGATGAATTGCTCTGCAGAACGTGCCCGAGAAACCGAGTCGAACCGGACAACTGTGATCAGGACCCAGGGAATGGCATATTTTGTTGATTTCACCTGACCTCCATTATGCTGCCGAAATCGACGATTGATATCGTTCGTACTGCCGAAATAAAACCTCCCGGTTGAATCGCTTCTTAAGAGATAAACGAAACCGGGCGGCTGAGCAGTCATCGTTTTGTTTAAAAGTGGTGGAGCATATCGGAGTCGAACCGATGACCTCCTGCGTGCAAAGCAGGCGCTCTAGCCAACTGAGCTAATGCCCCATAAGGGTGAAAGGCTTGATAAGAAATTGAAAGGTCGGAGTCGCAACCAGTTGACCTCCCCGAGCATCGGGGCGCTCTAGCCAACTGAGCTAATGCCCCACGTTCTAAGCCAAACTATTATTCACGAATGTTTTACCGAAATCAAGCAAACTTTTTCTTGTACACCTCAAGGCACTCGTCGATAAATACTTCGGCGTCACCGGCTGAATCCCACGAGTTTACTTTTACCTCTTTGCCTTTTTCTAAATCTTTGTAGTGCTCCATAAAGTAGGTGATGTCTTCGCGCTTTTTGGCGGGCAGATCTTCGATCGATTTGACGTTTTCGAAATAGGGGTCGCCCACCGGAATCGAGATGATCTTATCATCGCGCTCGCCGCTGTCATCAACACTGAGCATGCCGATTACGCGGCATGGCACAATGCATCCGGGGATGATCGGCTCACTGGCAACGACGATCGCATCGAGCGGGTCGTTATCGTAATCGTTCCAGGTTTGAGGGATCAATCCATACGAAAACGGGTATGGGATCGGGGTATGCAAAAAACGATCTACCATAATGGTGCCGTGTTTTTTATCGAATTCATATTTTACGCGGCTGCCTTCGGCAATCTCGATGATGATATTGATTTCAGCAGGAAGGTTTTCACCAGCCTCGACCGAATGAAATAAATTACTGGTATCCATGGGAGAATCACAAAAAAGTAAAATTATGGTCACAAAATATTGTAATAGATTCAAGAGAAGTTTTTATAAAGCCATTAGATTTTGACCTCGCAACAAAAAAACACTCGACCGACAGTGAAAAATACCGTAATAATAACGCCGATTTTTTACACCAATATGTCAGATTACGGAAAACTCTCGGTAGAGCTGCACGAAAAGCACGGCGGAAAGATTGAGACGGGTTTGAAAGTACCGCTCAAAACCAAGCTCGATATGAGCCTCGCCTACACGCCCGGTGTAGCACAGCCTTGTTTAGAGATCGAAAAAAACCCAGCCCTGGGGCGAACCCTCAGCTGGCGCAAAAATTTAGTTGCGGTCGTGAGCGACGGCTCGGCTGTTTTAGGGCTCGGCAACATTGGCGGAGCGGCGAGCATGCCGGTGATGGAAGGGAAATGTGCATTGTTTAAAGCCTTTGGTGATGTTGATGGCGTGCCGATCTGCCTGCAAACGCAAGATACCGAAGAGATCATCAATATCGTTAAAAACCTTGAGCCGAGTTTTGGTGGCATTAATCTCGAAGACATTGCCGCGCCAAAATGTTTTGAGATTGAAGCACGTTTAAAAGAAGAAATGGGGATCCCGGTGTTTCACGATGATCAACACGGCACAGCGGTTGTAACCTTGGCGGCGCTTTATAATGCGCTTAAACTGGTGAACAAAAAAATTGATCAGATTTCGGTGGTGTTCGCCGGTGCGGGCGCGGCTGGAATAGCGGTTGCAAAACTGTTGATGACCGCCGGCGTGCAAGATATTGTGCTTTGCGATTCAAAAGGCGCTATCAGCAATTCGCGCAGCGACCTGAATACATCGAAGCAAGAGATCTGCGAAATGACGAATCCGCACAACAAAAGCGGCAGTCTGCAAGAAGTATTGCAAGGGAGCGATGTGTTTATCGGCTTGTCGGCACCAAACTTACTACAAGCCGAAGATATCGCCAACATGAACGAGCAGCCGATCGTATTCGCGATGAGCAACCCAACGCCCGAGATTATGCCCGACGAAGCCTCCAAAGGTGGTGCGGCGGTAATTGCAACGGGGAGAAGCGACTTTCCGAATCAGGCGAATAATGTGTTGGTGTTCCCCGGTATTTTTCGCGGCGCGTTCGATAGCGGCGCAAAAGAATTTACCGAAACCATGCTTATGGCAGCAGCACGCGGCTTGGCAGATTTAGTTACAAACCCGACCCCCGAAAAGATTCTCCCGGGCGTGTTCGACAAAGGCGTAAGCGAAGCGGTTGCCAAAGCGGTGGTCGATGAAGTGAAGAGCTGATCGATACTTTTCTTACCAAAAGAGATTATTCGAAAATACTACATTAAGGCGTAATCCATCGCCTTAATGTAGTATTTCTACGCTGATTCTTGCCGATAGGCAAACTCCAACCGCTCGAACGCATCATTCGGAACAATGCCGTATTCGATGAACAATTCGAGTACCGCAATCATCATTCGGTTTTGCATGCCGATCACCACATCTGCCAGTTGTTGCAACCGCTTTGTTTGATCGGGTGCAAACGCTTCGCCGATCGTCGTTTCGATCTCATGAAAAGGGAATCCGCCTGAATACAGCGAGTTACTCGTTGGTCGATACATATATCGATTTCTAAAGGAGTTATCTCTATTGCTGACCTGTAAGTAGTACTCTTGAAGCTTTTCATCGGTAATAACCGCATGTAACTTGCCATAGAGTGTATTCCTTTTTGCATCTTCATCATCAAGGTTCTTGCTGGCATTCATCGGCGAATACCCTTGGGGTGTTTGCTCGAATATTTCAGGAAGGATTCGATGATATTCCAAAACCCGGATCCAACTGGTGTAGGCGTGGATGAGTTCGTGCTGGAGGATTTTTTGGAGTTGCGCTTCGTTTTTTTCTTGCAAGAGATAGTAGTCGATAAACGTATAGTTGAGCCGATCATCCAGCACGGG
>CAZOZW010000075.1:0-5198 GCA_964584385.1 uncultured Candidatus Peribacteria bacterium | reverse complement strand
TTGAAAGGGCTTGTATTCGCGTGGTTTTGCATTCACCGTGAGTGGTTTTTCACTGCTAATGGGCAACCCATATCGAAGAAACAGCGAATAGTTTTTTCCTTTTTGTAAGCTCTTTTTGCCGCGAGCGCCTTGGTAAATGTTCAATTGCAGATTTTGTGAAAACCCCGGAACCAATTCTGCCCGAAAGGGGAGCGCGTTCAGCACCTCTTCGGTGACGCGATTGAGCCTATTTCGAATTTCAAAGACCGTTTCTTGATTCGCATTTATCGGCAGTGGTTTATCGCAGTTATTATCATCCTCGTTCGGTGTGTGGCTGAGCCATTTCTCATCTCGCGCATCCCAATAATCTGCCGTATTGCCATATAAATACTTTGTAAGTTGTAGATCTTGATAGCGTTTTGTAAGATTCACCGCGTAATCGATCAACTCTTGCGAGTTTTGATCGGGAGCTTTGTATAATACTGCGCGGTAATCATCTTCTTGCAGACGGTTTTTGCTTGAGTATTGTGCGATTACATTTTCGGCTTCGCGAAAGATCAGTCGTTTTTCATCTAGCTCTATGGCAGAGTTGCGGATTTCTTCCAGAATATTATGTAACACAACCGCCGCATATTCATTTGCAGCATGAATGCGTTCTGTTGGGATGATTTTTTCGTAGAGTTTGACCGGTGGCAAGAAGGTTACGGCGGCAGTTGCGCCCATTGTTTGTAAAAACTCACGGCGATTCATCTCACCGGATTGCTGCTGCTGTTTTGATTGAATTGCTTCCATAGCCTCCACCATAACACAGCAACACCCACTTTTCGTCTTTTTGCTGGTTACAACATGATGTTGTCGTTCGAAATTGTAAATAGTCTCGAAGCAATTTAGCTATCGATTGAATCTGAATTTGCCAAAAAGGCGTTGGCGACACAAAGGTCGCCAACGCATGAGGAACATGAAAACATCAGGCGATGAGTTCGTAAAAGTGATACGAACCAAAAACACCTCCTAGAAAGAACAAAAAAGCCAACAACCCAAAAGCAACTTTTTTTCGTAAGACGACATCGGCTTCGTCAGCCGATAAGTCGAGCTTGTTCGGCTGCCTTAGGTAGCCGAGCATTGTGATGCAACAGATAAAGAACGGAATACAAACAAAGACAATAAAGTTCATATACATATTTTTACTCCTGATTTATTAAGGATGACGAATCAACAAGATTATGATTCCAAAGCCTATCATGATGATGCACATGAATACCATCTTTGCCATATCGCGTTGCCGCCTATGCGCTTGAATCGCCGCATCCCACTCTTGCTGAGATGCACCTAGAGAAGGCGTTTTTGGTGTTTTCGGCATCATCGAGAATACACTTATGGCGGTGATCATCGGAATGATAACCGCAAACACCACAATTGCAGTATTTATCGGCTCATAACCTCCAAAGAATAAAGCAGCACCATAAACAGCTATGCCAATACTAATCACCGCCAAGGTGGCGATAAACCAGGCGCAACCGCCAAGAATATCAAAAGCGGTTCGAAGCTTTTTGTTCGGTACCATGTGATCTGGCATCGCGGCGTGAACACAAAACGCCACCGTACCGAATATGCCGCCGAGTATAAAAAACATCGGCCACAGATTTTTTGCAAGATCTAGCATATCATAACCTCATTACAGTCGTGTTGCCCAAGCCACGAAGAACGCACATAGAAAGACCATTAGTATCATGATCAAACTCCAGATTGTCGATTTACTCGGTTTATCTTTCATCGCCCGCTTATTGTCATGCCTTTCACGCTCCTCAATAATCGTATTATTATTGAGCGGTCCGAGAATAATCCAGAATATTCCTACAAAGAATACGCTGGCACAAATGAGAAGGAAAGATTGCATTGGTTTCTCCTTTCGTTTTCATGTTAACAGAATCTACACTTTTTACTTTTGTTCGTTAAAGAAAAAGCGCAGAAAGCCATCAACCTAAGAATTGTTAAAGAACGATTTCGACTATAAAACCATTTTTATAAAAAAGCAAAAAAAGCGCCGAATGAATCGGCGCCTGTGTCGTTAAAAAAAAGAGGAATCAACTGAATAAGAGAATTGCGATGCGAACACCAGCGGCTACAAAGAACAGAAAGCTAGCAACAAGCAGGGCAATCGAATGAAAGAAATTGCCCTTCGTAATATTTTTAGGATCGGTTTTTTCACCTTCTTCATTTTGAAAGAAGTGAGCAAACCCAATTACTCCGTTTATACCGCAGAGAATTGCGAGAATGAGAAAAGCCCACATTATCCAGTCGGTTAATAATTCTATCATCTTTAACCTCCAAGCACATTACCAAAGTAAGCAGCAACAGCTGCCGCGGCTATTAAAACTACAAGAACACCGAGCCAGAACCAGCTGGCACTGAAACGAAAAATCTCACGCCCGAACGGTGCGAAAGAAATCTCATCGAAATCGGCGTTTGAATCTACCAGCTTGCTCACTAGAACAATAAATGCACCAATGATGCAAATAATCGCAAACAACAAATAGTAACTTTCCATTCAAAAACCTCCCAACAAATCAATCAGGTGTGCCATTACCATGGCTACAAACGATAAGAATACAGCGAGGGCATACCAAAGTGTCTTACTTCTGGCGATAAGTGTTTTGCCACCCGGGAGTTTGATTCTCTTCTCTTTATCGGTATTGCTAAGAAGCAGCTTGAATAGAAAAATCCCGGCAGCACCAATCAGGCAGCAGATCATAACAATCAGAACGACTAGTTTCATGGTCGATTCCTCCATTGTTTCTCTGATCAGATAAAAAGCAAGAACGACGTAACAAACGAAGCAATCTGTAATGCATTGCACCATTTGCGATTCTCCGATAACGGCGACAGTTTATTGCGGCGCCATTCACAAAATGCGAAAATCGCAATCAGTGCAGAGCCAAGATAAAACTGAGCCGTAATCTTGATTACGTCCAAATAGAGCGCCGGAATCACCTCGATCATTATTTGACCGAGCCACATAAAACCGAGAATAATAAGCACTAAGAACAGCGCATCGCTTTTCCTTTGCCTTTTTAGGATGGACTCCGCATCTTCATCGCAAAGATCCGGCTCTGGTGAATTATTGGCGACACGAAAGACAAGCAATAAGAACATTACATTCAGTGGGAGTGTGGCTAACATAGCGCATACCTCATTATAAATTGATGATTCCCAAGAATACGCAAGTAATTGCTAGCGCGGCTATAATTTGCACCCGTTTTTCGATAAAACTCTTGAGCCAGCACGGCTTGATCAGTGAATGAATTACCAATACCACTGCACATAATAACGCGACACCAAACATGTAATATACCATTTTACCCTCCTGCAAGAATATCGACAAACACCCCAAGAATTATTATCACCAATACCCAACGTAAAACGCGGATGTATGTAATAACCTCTTCTTCGAGGTATTTTTCGGCAACAAAACTCCCAACTATCAGGAGTACGATTAATAATAAGATGAACTCAAAAGGCATTGTTTTTCCTCCTTTATAAATCAATCAGTTCTACAAAAGAAGCCCGATAATCAGAATGGTTGCCGCAGCAACATAAACAAGGCTATGCAAAAATGCCATGGTCGTATATGCATCATCAGCACTTTCTTCTCTTAGCTCTAAAATCTCCGAATCACTGCGCACCGGACGGTCTAACAAGTCGTATTTTGGCGGTTCATCCAAGCTAGTTATCACAGGCAAGAGAACGCTAAGAAAAGGTCCAAAAATAATGAGAAACAAGAAAAGGGTTTTCCAACCTTCTTTAAGATGTATGATAAAAGTGTAATCATCATAATACCACATATAAAGCCAAACAACGGCCACTAAAGTAATTGCGATACAGGTGTTGCAAAAAAGCAAATTTCCAAAAAAGCAGCATAAACTCCTTTGTGGTGAAAAAGAGTATCCAGACGGCGAATAGAGCCGCAATGGGGAAGAGCGGAGTAAGTATTGTATGCATTGTTTCACCTCTACAATTGTTCAAAATGAATATAACCGGCAAGCACCAAAACGAGAATGCAACCGATACAAAGAATGGCAAGCGCCAATTCTAAGCCTCGATTTGCAACGATCTTTTTGATGTCGCCTGGATTATGCGACCTCATTAATCGAAAGCGATACTCGATCAATTTGATCAGACCGAACAGACAAAGACCCAGAATAAAACAACTTGTCGCAACAATAATAACCAGATTCATAATACAATCTCCTCTTTTTTATTAACAGATTCTGCATTCTTCATTCGTTCGCATGCCGCTAAGGCATCGAACAAGAAACAAACACAGAAAATTGCCAACAAACGATTTGTAAAAGAACGGGATTGTATTGTTCAATACATTTTTAAAATACGCAAGGGGTTGCATTTCGTCTGTAAAAGTTTAGCGTGGAGGTGCTTAGGCAAATTAAAAATACTGCATTAATACGCAGTTTACCGTGTAAATGCAGTATTTCTTTCTTTCTCTTCACTTATGCAATACAATTACTCGAATCTGAAGGCGGTGTACATCAACTGCACCTTAAAGCCTTCGCCGCAGGTTTCGAACACTGCCGGACTGATGGAAAAATCAATCGCGATCATGAAAAAGCAAGGGGTGGCGGTTGAGCACATTCGCGCCGCAGATTACGAAATACCGCAAGGCGTGTACCCGAACATGACCGAGCACGGCTTTACACAAGATGACTGGCCGCAGATTTTCGAAAGAATCGAATCAGCCGATATCCTTGTTCTGGGTTCGCCGATTTGGCTTGGTGAGAAATCGTCGGTCTGTACAAAAATCATCGAAAGGATTTATGGCGAGAGCGGCAAAACAAATGATGACGGGCAGTATTTGTTTTACGGCAAAGTCGGCGGCTGTATCATCACCGGTAACGAAGATGGCGTAAAGCATTGTGCGATGGGCATTTTGTATGCATTGCAACACGTTGGTTTTGTAATTCCGCCACAAGCCGACTCCGGTTGGATCGGCGAAGCCGGCCTGGGTCCATCGTATTTAGATGATGATTCGGGCGCATTAGAAAACGATTTTACTAACCGTAACACTACGTTTATGGCGTGGAATTTGATGCACATGGCGAATCTATTGCAAAAAAACGGTGGGATTCCTGCCTATGGGAATCAACGGAGTAAATGGGAAGCGGGTTGCCGGTTCGATTTTCCGAATCCGGAGTATAGATAGTTTT
>CAZOZW010000074.1:8143-8430 GCA_964584385.1 uncultured Candidatus Peribacteria bacterium | reverse complement strand
CGGTTATGTTCTGCGCAATAGCAACTGGAATCGGATCGATTACCAAGGCGCAACGGTGGGCGGCAGCGACGTATGGCTCAGCGGCGAAGGCACGGTCAACATCACCGATGCACCGGCAGACGCCAACACCTACTTTTTGGCGTACAGTTGCCAATGGATGGCGAACGAAAGCCAATGGAAATGCGGTTGCCGCGATACCGCTTGTGCAACCAATCACTGGCAATTGCAGAGTTTTCAGCCGTAAGCCGGTCGAATACTTGCGGATAGTCTTAAAACATTGTAAAAAG
>CAZOZW010000074.1:0-8133 GCA_964584385.1 uncultured Candidatus Peribacteria bacterium | reverse complement strand
CACTCACTCCTATTCGGGGGGAAACCATATGGATGATTTTATATTTGGCTTATTGATTACCTTTCTTGTCATTGAAGGGCTTCGGAATCTTATCATTTTCAACCAGTGTTGGACGGTGAAAAGATTCATTCGATTCGTAGTATTTGAAATAGGAACCTTTATTTTGGCATTCTTGTTCTACGGCTTGGCAGTCACAAATAAGAGTGATCCCATTATTATTTTACTTGGACTTTTCGTATTGATCGTGTGGCGTCTGAAAGCGTCATTATATATATTTAAAGGTTACCTCACAACATAGTAGTGAGATTAAAGTTCTGCCGGAGAGTTCATCTTTCCGGCTTTTTTAAAACATCCCCATTTGCTCTGCCGAAACTTTCGTTTGCTTCGTACCGAATAAGCGCCGCGCCCAACTCATCAACCTGCCAGAACTGATCTGATGCAAAAACTCTTCGAGTTCGGGTTCGAGCGACGAGGGGATTTTGGCATTTTCTTCTTTGTATTCCGGCAATTCGATGTCGCATTGTAATTCAACCATCCGCTTGGTTTGCAGGGCTTGTTCTCGGTACTCCTTTAGAAGTTTGCCGGCTTTCCCGGTTATCTGATCAACATGTTCTAGTGCGTTTTCAAGGGTTTGGTACGCATCAAGGATCGAGCAGGCACCTTTGGGGCCGATCCCCGGTACTCCGGCGAGCTTATCGCTGCTGTCGCCAGCAATCGCTTTGTAATCGATCACTTGTTTTGGAGTCACTCCCAGTTTTTTGATCACCGCTTCGGAATCAATCTTTTTTGGTGGTTTTCCGCCATTTTGCGGTTGCAACACAAAAATATTATCACCAACGAGTTGCAATAAATCGTGATCGTTCGAAAGAATATCGATCTCATATCCTTCTTTACCACGGTACTGCTCTGCGATGCAGGCAATAATATCATCGGCTTCGTAGCGCTCTTTGCTCAAGAGCGGCAGTTGCATCGCCTCTTCGAAAAATCCAAAAACGTATGGTAATTGTTCAATCAGTTCATCGGGCATTTTCGGGCGCCCGGCTTTGTAGCCATCGAGCTCTTCGTGGCGAAAAGTGTCGCCTTTTAAGTCTTGCGCGGCAATGATATGTGTTGGTTTTTCGGCTTCGATCAGCGAAAAAATCATCGATATCACCCCGTACACCGCATTGCTCGGGGTACCGTTTTGCATCGTAAAATGCCCGGGCACGGCGTAAAACGCTCTAAAGAACAGGTTCGATACATCAACAATTACGAGTTTATTCATATATTTTTAAAACATGGATGAGGACGGTCAAGTTCAAGCGCTAGAAATACACAATTTTTTGCGCTATAATACTATGAGTTCGCTAAGAAAAAAACAAAAAGATTTCAAACAAGGTATGAACACCTCCGAAAAATCACTGCCGAGTGCTGCGTATGATAACAAGATCTATGCCAAGTTTTCGAAGCGGACAATTGAAAAAAAAGCCGAGAATAAAGCCGAGTTCTGCAAAGAATTCGATTTGGTCTGCCAGCAACGTCAGCTCCTTTTAGGGGTTGAATTAGAGCTGAGCGAAAAAAACGGCGCTCAATTGCTCGAAGATCTCCTCCCCGGTATTTCTGCGCTCAACATCTGTTTAGCAGTGCGGGCTGTGGGCACCGAAAAATACCAACAGATTATTGGTGAATTTGCCAAGTCACACAGTGGCCGAGTGGCAATCGTACCCGATACGAACGAAGGGCTGCGCAAGATTTTTGCCGGTACCGACGCCTCGTTCTTTTTTGCCAGCGGATTGCCGAACGAACAACTCGCACAAGCCGCATTGAGCTATGCCTCGCTCCCTATCGCGCCAAAAAGTATGGGTCATATCGTCGAAGATTATAATCCGAATCAAGAATCGGGGACCGGGTTTTTATTTCCCGATCAAAACGTATGGAGTGCTTTTGCCGCAATCGTACGCGCGCATGAGAACTTTAAGTTCCCGTATGATTGGAAGAATATTCAAAAAAGCGCAATCGAAGCGTAATCATGAGGTAAGAGATACGAGATAAGAGAAAAGAATTAAAAGACTGTGTTGAGCTTCTTGAATCATAAGTCGTAGATCAAAGTTCTTACGAGTCTCACTTATTACGTGGGGGCACGCTTCGTGTTTCACCTTTTTAAACGGGGGATTCACTTTGACTACGAATTCACCGATACGCTAAAAAGATTAAAAATACTGCATTTAAACGTGGTTCACCGTATTAATGCAGTATTTTTCACTATCTCATATTCAATTCACTATCTCGCTTGCGATTCTTACCTCTTATCTCATATCTCTTACCTCTTTTCTTTTATCTCAAAACCAGCGAACAATAAATCACCACCTCAACCCCCTCGCAATTCATCCGAGCTCGTTCCCCGAATCCGCTCCATTCGCAAATTCTTCACCTGGTCGATAATGCCATCCTTCAGCTCTACTTTTGGCGCAAAGCCGAGTGTTTCTTGTATCTTCGAAATATCGGCGCATTGCCCGTGAATGTATACTTCTTTAACCGGGTTTTCGATGTATTCGGGTTCAATCTCCGAGCCGAAGGCATCTTTTAAATGTGTTACAATCTCGTTCAGCGTGCACGCACTGCCAGTACCAATATTGAACACCGTTGCTCCCAGTTTTTTTTCAGATTCCATCGCGAGCGTTATCGCCTGCACAACATCACTGACATGGGTAAAATCACGAAACTGCGTGCCGTCGCCGTAAATGATCGGTGCTTTGCCGCGTGCCATATCCCAGGCGAATTGCGAAACGATGTTGGCAAATTTGCCTTTCGCTTCTTCATTTCGTCCGTACACGCTCATAAAGCGAAAGCCGACGATATCTAACTCGGGATAGACTTTATTAAAACAGCTGGCGGTGTTTTCGTACAAAAACTTGGTAACCGCATAATGATTCTGCGGATACACATTCTGTGATTCTACCAGTGGAATAGGGTTATTGCCGTAGAGCGACGAGGTAGAAGCGTACATCAGCTTTTTGACCCCCGTTTCTTGTGCCCATTGCAACACGTTTACAAACGAATCGACCGAGTTTGTGTACGCTTTAGCAAAGCCGCTACCGGTAAACATCGGTGCCGAGGAGCTGCCGGCGAAATGCACCACAAAATCAACCGCGCCGATCTTCTCCAATTCTTTACGATTACAGGTATCGCCTTGAATAAAAGTCACGCCGTCATCCAAATTGTTCTTGTCTCCAAGTAATAAGTTATCGAGCGCAATCACCTCATAATCATTTTTATGGGTATTACAAAAGTTAGAGCCGATAAAGCCCGCCCCACCGGTTACCAAAATTCGCTGCTTCATAGAATCGTTTAAATATCGTCTGCGATTGTAACGGAGTCTTATCTGAATGAAAACTATTTATTCCCACATGTAGTGCCGAGCGATGTCACTCGTAAAGTTTTCGAGCTTCCATTTTTTGTCGACGATTTTGAGCTTGTCTTCGGTATCGGCATAGGTGTACGCCATTATTATTTTGCCTTCAGATTCAACCTCGACCTCGATCCGCCTGTAGAGGTCGCCCTCCCATTCATCGATTGCTTTTAGCTGGGCTTCGTTCTCAATAAGCAAAAGATAGCCTTTGGTACTGCATTTATGATGCGGCTTGATTACCGGGTACCGCTCATTCTTTACCGAGTAACGTTTGTATTTCGGCAGCACCGCCGGTGTGTACTGTAAATCGTCGGCATCTACGCCGATGAGCGAAGAAACCAAATCGGGGACCAGAAGCGTGCCGTAGCAAAAGACGTGCGAGAGCATTTATAATCGTTAGGCATAAACAACGTAAACTTGCGTTTTGTATGATGCAAGGGGAATTTTGACAGCGTCTCTATCAGCTTAGTTCTGGTTACGTTGTCATGAACATAATTAAGCTAGCATAATCGATATTTGAGTTTTGTATGTATTGGTGCTATTGATTTCCAGAGAGATAATTAAGCTTATCGGCAGGAATTTACGTGCCACTATTTCTCTTTTCTTACTCCTTTAAACTTGCCTCCACTTGTTTTTTGGTCCATGAAGCGACCTGTACACGTATCCCTTTTTACATAGTTCCCGTTGGGTGCTTCAAACTGAGAACGATTGCGAACTGCACCCTTTCGATGACCGTCACCTTTTGGTGGATTGGTAGCCATAATAAATAATAAAAAATCACTTAAAAAATAGTAAATCTATAAATAAAATGCAAGAGAAAACACAACATGTTGTGTGTAAAATAATTTTAAGCACAACATATTCGATTCCTAATGGATTATTCTCTGTTTGTGATTTTATAGTTCGCTTTCCAAATTGCGTCATAAGTTGGCAAACTGAAACCACACTTTTTAAAGAATTGAAGATTCTCGGTATCGACCCCGGCATTGCCACCATCGGTTTTGCGATTATCGAAAACTCAAAACTGCAAAACTTTGGCGTTATTAAAACCCCGGCGAAGCTCGGTTTACCCGAGCGACTCCGTATTATTGCCGAAGACATGGCAGAACTGATCAACCAGTATCGCCCCGATATTGCCGTGGTTGAGCAACTCTTTTTCGTGCAAAATGTTACCAATGGCATTGCGGTGGCGCACGGGCGTGGGGTTATTCTTGCTGCACTTGCCAAAGAAGGAATTACCATAAAAGAGATATCGCCAAAAGATGTTAAAATTGCCGTTTGTGGCTACGGGAATGCCGAAAAGCAACAAGTACAGCGGGCGATTCAGCTTATCTTCAAGCTCGATCACATCCCCAAACCCGATGATGCCGCCGACGCGATTGCGATTGCGTACTCGGCGACGACGAATCGATAACAAACAAGTTACTTGTTTTTCGGTGTGTTTTTTGTAAAAGTTAAGTGAACACTATACTCCTCCCATGAAAATGAAAAAACTATTTGCTTCGGCATTTTTAATCACCCTTGCGGTAACGCAAACGGCTATGTATGCCAATGCACAGCAAACCCCGCCATCGGTGCCCGATGTTCAAGTTACCGAAACCATCAACCGTGAGGCGGTTATTTATATGTTCTCACGTGAAACGTGCAGTCATTGCCAAGATATGTTGGAATTTTTAGAAGAGGAGCTGCCCGATACAACACTCGAAAAACTCGATATCGATACCGATCCGCAGAACATGCAGCTGTTCAACGAAGTCGCCACGCATTTTGGTGTCCAAAAAGGAACACCCCTTACCACCATCGGTTCAACGGTGATCAGCGGCTTTGGTGATGGTACCCGCATAGTGCAAGCGCTTGAATCATCAAACGCATTCCCGAACCCGCAAGAATTAATGAGTGATCCGTGCGGACATGTGTATGCCGGTCCGGTGCAAAATCCAGATTCGTGTCCTACCGTTCCCGTAACCGCGAATTCGGCTGGTTCTGGCGAGGGCGCTGCAATTTGTGAAGATGGCACCGCATGTGCCGCTCCAATTGGCGCCGACCCGCTCGCCGGCATAAAAGCGGTACCGTTTTTAGGCAAGCTCGTCAGCTCCGATTATTCACTACCAACCCTCTCGGCGATCCTCGGCATCATCGATGGTTTTAATCCATGTGCGATGTGGGTTTTGGTGATCTTTCTTATCGCATTGGTGCAAATAGGAGACCGTTTCAAGATGGCAATGGTCGCTGGCACGTTCTTACTCGCTGAGGGGATTATGTATGCGGCGATCCTTGTGGTGTGGTTTAACGCTTTTGAGTTTGTACAATGGGGCTGGATCAATACCGTCGTTGGGGTGATTGCGATTGGCGCAGGGCTCTTCTTTTTGTACGAAGGAATTTTCACCGATGGCACGTGTAAGGTCACTAATGTTAAACAACGACAAAAGATCTCGGCACGCATCCAAGGCATTGCCAAAAACCCGTGGAGCTGGGGGATGTTCCTCGCCATTCTGGGAATCGCGTTTTCGGTCAATATCATCGAATTTGCCTGCAGTGCCGGTATTCCACAGGCGTTCACATTAATTCTTAGTCAATCGGCGCTCACTACCGCCGAAACCACCTTGATGATGACGATCTACATCCTCGGTTATATGTTCGACGACTTGGTGGTGTTTTCAATCGCACTTTACTCGATCGAAAAGATCGGTATTACGCATAAATTCTCGAAAGTCACCAATATCATCGGTGGTGTTCTAATGATCACCCTTGGTGTGATTCTGGCATTTATGCCCGAGCTGTTGACCTTTTAATCGGGCAGAACAAGTTGTACCCGATCACCAACGACCGCACCGTTTTTTTGCATCGCTAAACCAGGGAGTTCTACGGCAAGTCGTACGTCTTGGGTTGGAGTAAAGGTATCTGGGTAGCTTTCGGGTTGTATGTTCTCTGCAATATCGGTGATGCGGAGCACGTCGCTGATCCAGATGATATCTAGCGGATAGTCGACATTTTTCATCCAGAACCCGTGAGCACCGGGTTCTTCAAAAACGAATAACATGCCTTCATTCTCTTTAAGCGGTTTTGTAAAACCAAGTCCCAAGCTGCGTTTTTGTGGTGTGTCGGCGATCTTTAACGTGTACTCGGTGTCGCCGATCGTCATAAATGCGGTTCTATATCGAAACTCCTCATTTTCATGATTCACACGCTCTGTGGTTAAGAAAAACAGCACAATGCCAACGAAGAAGCTAAACACGACGTATTTCATTTTTGGTGTCGGGGCTCAATAACGGTCAGTTGTATTATCGCATTTTTTAGCGGCTGCTGCCAGCAAAAACCTACTATTGCATCTGTCTGATTCATGTTTCTTGTTCAGCGGAAAGAGTAACGAGATTGCCATTAAGCCATGTTATGAGGTAGATTAGCAACACTTTTTTTGTAATTTTTGACCGCTTCGATCACTCGTCGGCAAACCATTGCGGTAGAAGTCGGCGATATTAAGATCGGGGGGAGCAATCCCATCGTCGTACAATCGATGACCGATACCGATACGTCTGACATAGTGGCTACTGCACAACAAATCCTCGATTTGGCTCAGGCGGGGAGCGAGGTGGTACGCATTACGGTCGATCGCCCGGAGGCGGCAAAAGCAGTACCCAAAATCGTTGAAAAAGTCCGCCAGCAAAGCATGGTACCGATAGTTGGTGATTTTCATTTCAGCGGGCATCGTCTGTTGCGCGAGTACCCCGAAATGACGGCTTTGCTCGATAAATACCGCATTAATCCCGGTAACCTGGGCAGCGGTTCTACGCGTGATAAAAACTTTGAGCAAATCCTCGAGATTGCGGCCAAGAACCAAAAGCCGATTCGCATCGGCGTTAATGGCGGTTCACTCGACCGGCAACTGCTTACAAGATTGATGGATCGAAACAGCAGCAGCGCTCATCCCAAATCTGCCAACGAAGTATTCGCCGAAGCGATGGTGCAATCTGCCTTGGTTTCATCTCGGTTTGCGATTTCGGCATCCCCAAAAACAAGATCATTCTTTCTGCAAAGCTTTCTGACGTACATCAAATGATCACGGTTTACCGTGAATTGGCAGCAAAAACAGATTTACCATTACACTTGGGGTTAACCGAAGCCGGCAGCGGCATAGCAGGCATTGTTGCCAGCAGTGCGGCACTGAGCCCACTTTTGCAAGCGGGGATCGGCGATACGATCCGCGTCTCGATCACACCACGGCCGAATGAGCCGCGCACCGAAGAAGTACGCGTTGCCCGCCAAATATTACAAGCGAATCACGTGCGGCGCTTTTCGCCAAAAATCGTCAGTTGCCCCGGGTGCGGTCGCACAAGCCAGCATCAATTTCAAACACTGGTAGAGCAAATCGAACAAGAGCTTTCAGCCCGTCAGCCTACCTTGCTTGCTCGTTACCCACAATTCGCTACATTAACGGTTGCGATTATGGGCTGCGTGGTAAACGGCCCCGGCGAAGCGCAAAACGCCGATATCGGTATTTTTCTCCCCGGGCGAGATGAGGGCAATACGGCAATCGTCTTTGCCAATGGTAAACGCGTTTGCGAACTACGCGGCGATAATATCGTCACCCGCTTTTGCGACATCCTCGAAAAATTTTGGCAAACGAAATATAACCAGTTCCCTTAAAAAATACTGCATTAATACGCGGAGTTGCGTTTTAATGCAGTATTTTAGTGGAATGATGATAGAGCTTTGCCAATTGCAGAGTTACTGCTCCAACAAATCGT
>CAZOZW010000073.1:0-8508 GCA_964584385.1 uncultured Candidatus Peribacteria bacterium | reverse complement strand
CTAATTCATCACTGCAGTCATAATTAAACCTGTATTAGAATGATCCCTTTACCACAAACCTGGCGTAAGCATCTGAAGTACTACTTTTGGGCCTCTTTTCGGCGAAAAATCTTAGATGCACTTCAAGAAGAGTTTGTCGATTACTATAGGGGCAAAGTACTCGACATTGGCGGGCGCGACCGAGGGAGGTTTAAAAAACCAAAGCACAAGGTTAAGCAATGGATATTCGCCGATATCGAGAAAAAACATTCTCCAGACATAGTACTGAATGTCACTAACATGAGATCGATTTCGAGTAGTAGCATTGATGTTGTAAGTGCGATTGAACTCTTCGAGCACGTTTACGAAATAGAAAAGGGATTAAATGAATGCATAAGAGTGCTCAATCGCGAGGGAGTAATAATCCTTAGTGTACCGTTTTTATATCAGGTACATGGTGATCCGGATGATTTTCAACGATGGACTTTGGAAAAGTGGTTAAGAGAATTTAAGAAGATGAACCTTAAACCCATTGAAACGATTATCACAGGAAATTTTTTCACCGTTATTTCCGATATGATCAAGCAGTTCTTTTTCTCATTTTCATATCCGATGAAACTCCTGTTCTATCCATTTCAGCCCTTATTCAGTCTCATAACATGTCTAGATAAAACGAAATTCGTACAGAAAAACCTGAAGCTTAAAGCGTACCACGGAGGATACTTTTTTATATTGAAGAAGATCGATTGAAAATTTTATTCAAAATCGAGAGACACAAAAGACTGATAAATCCCTGCAAGGCAATGACCGTAGCAAGACCGCCACTACCCAAAAAAAATAAGAACGGCGGCATTGAAATGATTTTGATCACAGAGACCGCAATCACCTCATTTTGCAGAACACGCTGGTCTTTAAGGTGATATAAGAAATGACTACGATAAAAGAGTGCGATGATGGTGAATGGAAGGCCTATGATAATGATCTGTGAAATGTAAATCGAATCCACATATTGTTGCGAAAAAAGAAAAGGGACAATTGTCGGAAGCAATATCAACGGGAGCAGTGTTGCAGCCACTGAAATGAGAAAAAGTACCAAATACCACGAAAGCTTTGCTGTGTTTTTGCGAACAATCGTTGGGCTATAAACAAAAATCATATTTTTGATAAAATCGATTATTTTGAGCGCAAAAACCGAACCAATGACATATATTGCCAATTGTGCTGATCCGAGAAACACACCTACAAGTATTTTATCCATATGGCGTGCAATCACTTGGATCACCCCGATCTTTGTTAAAAAGAAGGCGTAATCGTTCAGCCCTGGGTCTTGTTTAGATCTGGAAACCAGCTTCAGACTCAAAAAGGTGAAAAAGCTGTTCGAAAGTGCCATTGTTGTTGCATACGCAAATATGATGATCAGCAATGAATCTGGTTTAACCATCAATACAGCGGTCATTACGGCAAGATTGAGTACAGCATAGAAGATGGCGAATTTTGCGCAAGTGGCAAAATCCTCTTTGCCCCGTAAAAAGGCTTCATACGTTCTAAAAGGATTTAAAAGCGGAAAACATATTGCGAGGATGAAAAGTGAGTACGCAAGATCGGCATCTTTAAAAAGATAGTAACTGTCAATAAGAAGTAGGAGTAAAATCCCTATCAGGCTATGCCGAAATCGCATATACAAAACCGGCCGATAACTGCCTTCAAAACCCCTTACCACCGATTGAAGCAATGCCGCATTTGCCCCCGGAATCGACACGATGGTGACCAAAGCAACGAGTGAGAGTAAAAAATAATAATCACCCAACACCTCTGTTGGCGCCAGGTAAGCAAATAGAATCGACACCCCCAGTCCGGCCAGAATACGAAATATCTGGTCGGTAACAACCCAGGCACTATTTTTAGCATATCTCCTCAAAGCCAATACAAAACCGATCGTTCGCCGCATAATCAGTTCATTTTCTCAAATGAAGCTGCAGTGATTTCTACACCATCCTTCATGTTCATCCTTGGGTGCCAATCGAGTAGCCGGCGAACAGAAGATGTATCCAAACAACTGCGAAACACCTCACCACTTAGTGCTGCCCTATGTTCAACCACAACGCTTTGCATAGTAAAATAATCACGTAGCATGGTAACGATATGAAGTATTGATGACTCCGACGCCGTACCGATATTGAATATTTCATTACTGAGCAATGATTCTGTAGCGAGCACATTCGCCTTCGCCACGTCATCAACAAAAACGAAATCGCGTGTTTGCTCTCCATCACCATTGATGATCAGTGGTTTGCCACTCAAGATCTTCTCACAAAAAATACTGATCACCCCCGCTTCACCCTTACTGTTCTGGCGCGGACCGTAAACATTAGCATAACGCAGGATGATGTATGGAACACCGAACGATTTTTGATAGAAATCGAGATATTTTTCAAAAGCGAGCTTGCTGATGCCATACGGCGAACAGGGTTGTTCTTTGGCAGTTTCAGGCGTGGGGAGAGGACTCTTTTCATCGTAAATCGCCCCACCGGTCGAGGCGAAGATAAATTTCTTAATCGAAAATTCTCTCGCTGCCTTTAAAAGGTTTAACCCCCCAAGAATATTCACCTCGGCATCGCCATGCGGATCATCCATCGAGGTGCGTACATTGATCTGCGCTGCATGGTGGTTGATCATATCCGGTCTTTCTGTTTTAAAAATCTCTTCGAGTGCCCTGTAATCAGTGATATCAGCTTGGTAGAACCGTGCTGTTTTTGGAAGATTACCAACTTTTCCCATTGAAAGATTATCGATAATCACCACCTTAAACCCGGCATTGATATATGCCTCGGCGACATGTGAGCCGATAAAACCGGCACCGCCGGTCAGTAGAACCTTCATGACATAATTGTAGACAAAATCGGCAAACGAAGCATCTAAAAAAAAAGTTGCTGTTCACTTATGTGCAAATAGATTAAAATACATTCGCCATTTTCTCGTCACCTGAAAAGATACTTCGACCCCGAAAACAAGCGTTTGATATATATCGGTGAGCAAGCCAGCCCCGATTATTGGGATCGACTGTGGGCAAAGACTAAAGAAGATAATATATTAAAAAAAGATACGTTTGTCAGCAGAATCACCAAAAGATATCTGCAACCCGGTGATGGTCCGATTTTAGAAGGTGGCTGCGGCAGGGCGGACAAGGTGTGGTCACTCCAAAAAAACGAATATAGAGCAATTGGACTCGATTCGGCAAAACAAACAGTCGAAGAATTGCATAAAAACCATCCGGGGCTCGAGATAATACTCGGCGATGTGCGAGACCTACCATTTAAAGATAATTATTTTGCTGGGTATTGGTCGCTGGGGGTGATCGAGCATTTCTGGGCTGGGTATCATCCGATTATAAGCGAAATGCAGCGAGTTATCAAACCAGGAGGATATCTGTTCTTAACATTCCCCTGTATGTCGCCGATCCGCAAGATAAAGGCAAGACTGAAGAAATATGATTTGTGGGATACCAGTATCGATCATCGGCAATTCTACCAATTTGCGCTTGATCCGCAGCAGGCGATTGCCGACTTAAACAAACATCGATTCAAGCTGGTAAAAAAAACCGGCTTCGACGGTATCAAGGGCTTAAAAGATGAGATCAAGACGCTGCGCAAACCACTACAAAAGTTGTACGACTCAAAAAGCAAATCATTATTCACACGAGCCGCGAAAGAACTGACCAGCAGAAGTGTAGCACCACTATTTCACCATAGCGTACTGCTGATATTCCAGAAAGAATCGTAACCGATTATTCTTTGACATACACTGACATATTCGAGAACTCGGCAATATGCGTGGCGTTTTCTTTTAGCCGATCAACAGGCTCACCGCTCGCCAAACGGTTACTCGAAGTAATGCGGATGATATAACAATATGGTTTTTGTGCGATTATGTTGATCTCTTCGGCTGTCGCGACCGGGATTTTGGTGTAAGCATGCCAATAGCGTTCATTCTCGAAGAAATATACATCACTACCGAGCTTTGCTGTATTAGTAATCACGTTGTAATCAAGCTTAACGCCATGCAGTGCGGCATTGATCGGCATGAGATTCGTCTCGACGATGGTTTTATTGTTGCAATTGTCAGCAGCATAACCGTACGCCTTTTCATAATCTGTATACTCTTGCTCTCCAATAAGACCTGGCCGAGTCCAAAAGTCACTCGGATAAGCAGCAGCATTTGCAAGAATCAAAAGAAAAGCAAAACCACCGAGAACCATATTCCAATGCTCAAAATTTTTCATAATATTTTCAAGTGAGCAGATCGCAAGCAAAAAGATCAGTGGCAATAAATAGATCATCCCTCTGATCAATTGCAACGAATCTGAGATAACCATGTGAAAGAAAAAAAGCACGAATCCGGCTGCAAAGAGCATGCTTAGCGATGATTCGTAAACATCAGACTTTCGAAAGAGCAAAGGGAAGCCAAGCAAGAATAAAACTATATAAATCGGATACTGCCGAAAAAACAAGTCGAAAGAATTACGACCTCCTACAGAACCATATGGCACTTGACCATTCAATAAAAAATCGAGTCTGTTCGGGATCCCCAAATAGAAACTCACAACAAGGAAAATCCCCAAAACAACGATAGACTTCGTTATAATCGATGAATTGAGTAAAACGTTTGCAAAACGACCGAAGGGGTTATTGTCGGTAAACTTTAAGCAACCGATTTCGTATATAAAAACATACGCAAGCACAATGCCTCCTGCAAGTATCACCGGATACCCCGAGTACCCTCCTCCCCAGTGAAACAATGCATAACAAATAGCAATGATGATAGTGCCGCAAGCCAGCGCCGACCATAGCTTATTCTTACGAAGTGTATTAATCATAAGTATGCCCAGTGCCAATACAGCCATAAGACACGCCTCTGTGAGTACATATGAGCGAATGAAGAAGTGCTGAAAGATCAAAAGTGAATTCGTTGCAAAGATAAAAAGCACCATTAAAACCATTAAACCATTAGTCAAGACTCGGCGAGAGATATACCATAAGCACCCAAATGTAATAATCCCGAGCAATGCCGGTACAAGCTTTGCTGCGTAAAAATGCTCACCAAACAAGAACATCGAAAAGCCGACAAGTGCTGAGGTATGCAGTCCGCGAACGTACGGCTCGGCATGATAGATCTCTGCTGGTTCACCCGTTTGCATAAGCTCAAGCCCAGTAACAACGTGCAGATATTCATCGGTATACCCCCCCGTGTACAAGGCTGGAAACAATAAAGTAAATGCAATAAAACCGATAGTTAAAATCGTGGTCGATAAAATGGTCTTAAAACTGCTTATTCGAACCGACCGAATCAATGATGTCCCTTTTACCTGATAATCAGAGAGTAGTAGTAGTCCGCAAGCGCATGAAATCACAAACGGAATCATCACGAATCGCTTCAAACCAAACGGTAGCCACATCGAAACAGCGAGTGGCACCAAGCTGGCAAAAAATAACACACAAAGTACGCGCTTTGTCGCTTGGTCGAGTTCAATTCGAAGTAAATCGGACATAAGCATTTATCAATCTCACCAGTATATCAAATTGTCACAACACTATCCAGCGGCATAATACAATTGATAAGATTGCCAAAACTATTCAGCTGTTTAAATTCTTTATTGAAAAAAACCTGATGATTCAGGGCTGATCAGAGTTTGGTCGAGATATCTGATGTACTCCTTCGCATACGAAGATCGAATATGATTTTTGTCCCTGAATTTCGGCTGACCATTATTGGTAAACGCGGAACAACCTTGTTCGTCACAAAAATGATGAATCGGATCGACAACATTAACACCTGTCTTATTTGCGACGAGCAGCAGCTGTCGACGCACAAAGTCTTGTTTCTGATCATACGGGTATTTCTGTTGTGGCACTGAAAAATTTGCCTGAAGTCGCTGTTGCATAAAAGCTACTTTTGGGTCGAATCGCGGGTCAACAGGATTATCGACAACCAGATATACCTTTTTCGTCGCCGCAAGCTGCTGCAAGAAAGAGCTTAAATCATCAAGTACAATAGGAAGACCACCTTCTCTGATATTCACCCATTTGCCGTTAGAAAAAACTCTGGCAGTATGATCGAAACCAAGTCGCGACCATGCTGCTGCTATAACAACCGTACTGATGTCTTCGGAGTGAAGCAGATAGTCTCTAACTCTTTGTTTATATTCGTCACTACAATTTTTACGATCGCTATCAAAGCCTAAAACCGGTAAACACCCTGTAGCGATAATAAAAGATGCTGTGTTCGTCGAATCTGATGAAGTGCTGATAATATGTGATATCCGAGAAGAATACTGTGCCATATGTGAATCACCATAAAACACCGTAGTATGCTTTCCGCTAGGTTTTTGGTAAACAGAGATACCATCAGACGTTTTTGTCTCGAATCCTTGAAACTCATCCCAATCGCTTACTGCTGCTTCGATAATACGAGAACTTTCTGAATTCTTCACTGAAATCACCCCGGTAGAATAGCAAAAAGCCAAAAATGCGATTAACAAGCTGCAGCTCGTAAGCCTTGGAATAGAAAAAGAATATACGTTTATCCGAACTTTACGCTCTACCGCTGCGTAGGTGATAAACGCAATAAAAAAAGCAAGAGCGATTGTAAGAATTCGAACAGAAGGATTCTCGACACCAAAAATGTTCAAGTACGCAAGCAATGGCCAGTGCCATAAGTACAGTGCATGATCAATCCAATGCCAACCAACAACCGGCAACTCAGTATATATCGATTGATTACAGATTTGCGAGCAGCGATAAGAAAAGCCGTGCCCAATACCGGAAGAAGTGTGATAAGACCGGGGTGCACAGAACTGGGGTTTGTTGCATAAAACGCAATTGAGATACAAATAACACCAAAAATCGCAAAAGAATTGGGATATAAATCACTCATCCTTGAGACTTGATGCTGCCTGGAAAACTCGAGGTACGCCAACATAACCCCGATAAAGAGCTCCCAAAAACGACTGAACGGCAAATAGAACGAAATCTCGGCACCACAACTATCGCAAAAATAACTGAGGAAGAAAGATGCCGCCAAAAATAGTACCAGCAAATAAGTAAGCACTGTCAACATCCTTGAGCGGTGTCGAAAGGCGATAAGCAGCAGCAAAGGAAAAAAAATGTAGAACTGCTCTTCAACTCCAAGAGACCAGAGGTGCATCAAAGGTTTTTGCTCGATGGATCCATCGAAATAACCGCTTTCGGACATCAATAAAATGTTTGAACTAAATCCAATTCCGGCAAGGACATGAAACCCCAGTTGACGAAATTCATCGGGATAGAGCACCAACCAACCAATCAAAGAGGTTGCGGTAAGTACAATCAATAAAGTCGGGTATAATCGCTTAATGCGTCGCGCATAGAAATCGCGCAATTGAAAAGTGCCCTTTGTCAAATCTTTGAGTATTATCGAAGTAATCAGGTAGCCTGAAATAACAAAGAATATATCGACACCTACGAAGCCACCAGGAAAAATTTGAGGAAAGGTGTGATATAATACTACCGCCAATATGGCAACTGCCCGAAGCCCATCGATGTCGGGTCTATACTTAATCACTCCTCGGCGTCTTTGATCTTCTTCTGAAAATACAAACCAAGATAATAATGCTGATGATTTAGATCTTTTTTTCAATAAAAAATAGAATCAATCATTATATTTTACCACATAAAGGTAAATAAATCCATTTATTGATTACAGCCTTCTAGCGCCACTCAATACGACTCTTGTGAACCACAGCGCAACATCACAGTATTACACACAAGAGGTAAAATGATTTTTAAATCGTAGTACTTTCGAATATGATGCAATCGATGAACAAAACGCAGATCATGGGCATTTTGAATATTACCCCCGATTCGTTTTCGGATGGTGGTGAGGCGTTTACCACACAAAATGCGATAAGCAAAGCGCAGCAGATGCTTGCAGATGGCGCCGAGATTCTAGATATTGGCGGCGAGAGCACTGCCCCCGGCTCAGCCAAAGTGACTACTGAAGAAGAATGGCAGCGCCTACAAAGTGTTTTATTGCCGATAATCGAACTTGGCACACCGGTTTCGATCGATACTTACAAAGCAGAAATTGCCAAGCGAGCACTGCAACTTGGTGCAAAAATGATCAATGATGTTACGGCCTTTCGCGGGGATGAGCAGATGATTGAGATTTTGCGAAAAGCGGATTGTGAGATTACCATTATGTATTCAAAGGACTATTCGCCGCGTACGACGCTAGATCAAAAAGAATATGAAGATGTGATTGTGACGATCGGTGATTTTTTGGCAGAGCGGCTAGCATTTGCGCAAAAGAATGGAATCGATCCGCAACGGATCATCCTCGACCCGGGGATGGGCGCCTTTGTTTCGGCAGAGCCGAAATATAGTTTTGAATTGCTCCGGCGCCTACCCGAACTTAAGCAGCGCTTTTCCGATAATAGAGTTCTGATCGGCACCAGCCGAAAAGGGTTTTTACAATCGCTCGCGCCCAATGCAAAAT
>CAZOZW010000072.1:0-8705 GCA_964584385.1 uncultured Candidatus Peribacteria bacterium | reverse complement strand
TCGCAAGGAATCTGAGAATCTCTGATCGAAAAGCACATATGTCAACAGTACCTAGCAAAATCGGATTATTGGGTTTTACAGACTTTTCCTAAAAAAGAAAAACTTGACCAATTCGTTTCGATTCTAGTATATTCTTTTCGCCCAAGACCGCAGGTAATTTTCTTTTCAAGAGAATGTAAAACCCGCGCATGGCAATAGACCATCGATTTGTTTTGATTTTCTGTTGTTGCCACTCTCTTGCGGCATCTGCAGTTTTCTTTATAAAACGAACCCATGGCACTTACCAAAAAGCAAAAAGAAGCGATTCTCGACGAACTAAAAACCTTTATGAAAGATGCGAAATCAGTCGTTTTTGCAAAGAATTTGGGGTTAACCGTGAGCGAGATTTCAGATCTACGCAAAGCCTTGCGCGAAACAGGAACCAAATACCAAGTCGCGAAAAAAACACTGCTTAAAAAAGCCGCGCAAGACAGTTTAGATGTCGAAGTTGCCAACGAAGTATTAGACGGAGCGGTTGGTGCAACCTTTTCGATGGAAGATGAACTGACGGGAATTAAAGCACTTGCCAAATTCGCCAAAGCCAACGAAAAAATCGAGATTGTTGGTGGTATTTTCGAAGGTAAAGCCATTACCAAAGCAGAAGCCATTCAGCTCTCGCAAATACCGAGCAAAGAAGAATTGCTCGCCAAAATGCTTGGCTCTATGCAGTCGCCACTTACAGGTTTTGTCGGGGTGGGGAATCAGCTCATTTCCGGATTTGCACGGGTGGTCGATGGCTACCGCGAACAAAAAGCCGCCTCAGAATCGTAAACGTAACAAACATTTTTTTCTTTTTTTATTCTCATTATGTCAGACGACATCAAACTGTCCGCCGAAGCACAAAAAGTACTCGATGCGGTTGAAAAGCTCACGGTACTCGAACTCGCCGACTTGGTAAAAGCCATGGAAGAGAAGTTCGGTGTATCGGCCGCTGCTCCGGTTGCCGTTGCTGCTGCAGGAGGTGGAGGTGCTGAAGAAGCCGCTGTAAAAGACAGCTTCGACGTAGTACTCACCAGCGCCGGTGCTGCTAAGATCCAAGTGATCAAAGCCGTACGCGAACTTACCGGTTTAGGTCTTAAAGAAGCAAAAGACTTGGTAGATGCAGGTGGTGCCATTAAAGAAGGCCTTCCTGAAAAAGACGCCAACGACATGAAAGCCAAGCTCGAAGAAGCTGGGGCAACCATCGAATTGAAATAATCGTTCAATACAATCTTAGAGACGTAGCATGCTACGTCTTTTTGCATGGATGAATAAAAGAAGACATCAAGGCGAAACTTCACGCCTTGATGTCTTCTTTTTATTGCTTTTGAAAAAATCTCCACTTTTAACCAAAGACAGACTAAGAAATATTGCCATCGGAAATTCTATGTAGCCGAAAAATCAATAGCCGTAGCCAACAGAAACCATTAGACTAGCAACATGAAAAACCCAGAACCCGAACAAATCCGCCTGCAAAAAATACTGAGCGAACGCGGCATAGCCAGCCGCCGCGAAGCCGAAAAACTGATTGCCGCCGGGCACGTGCGTGTAAACGGCAAGGTCGTGACCGAGCTTGGCACCAAAGCCGATCCGGCAACCGATACAATCGAAGTAGATCAACAAATCCTCAAAAAAAAGGAAGTTGATAAAGTGGTGATCGCCCTCAACAAACCGCCCGGTTTTGTTACGAGCACCAAAACCACCGCGGTCGAAAAAAACATCGTTTTCGACCTGTTACCCAAACAGTATAAGGGGCTGTTCCCGATTGGCAGGCTCGATAAAGACACCAGTGGTTTATTATTACTTACCAACGACGGCGACTTGGCATTTCGCCTCACCCACCCGTCGTTTGCCCATAGTAAAACCTACCATGTTCTGCTCAGCAAGCCGATCAACGACCAGCAACTCGAAAAGATCCGCAATGGGGATATTCAAATCTTGGGCAGAAGGATGCAGCCCGCACCGGCAAAAATCCTCGGTGGCGCGCGCATAGAAATGATCCTGCGCGAAGGCAAAAATCGCCAGATCCGCCGGATGTTCCGCGAACTCGGCACCGGGGTAAAAAAACTGCGCCGCGTGGCAGTTGGCGCGCTAGATCTTGCAGATATCAACATACCCAAAGGCAGATGGAAAGAATTGAACGAGAAAGAGATAAGCCGCCTGAAGATGATTGCCGAAGAAGAGATCGAAAGCCCAAACTTTGCAAAACTACGTAAACCTCGTGGATGGGATGAGTAGATATAACATCATTTCGCTGCACTAATGCACTAATTGAGCAGTTGAGTGGGGAATTACGAATGTCGAATTATGAGCAAGCCAGTTGCATTTAAACTCTGTCAAAGAATCTGAACCGAGCTCTTAGCTCCACGTTCCACCTTGACTGAAGGATCGCAACACAGCATTTGTAAAACGGACCGTAACCAAGCGCTTGTCGCCCCGGTTTTTGCGGTAGGATTCGGGTTGGCAGCAAAAGACCGGGGTCTGGCGACGACAAAGTTTGGAGTGACGCATTGTAATGCGTCACTCCGGGTGCGCTGTCTGAGACAGTGAATGCCATTCTGCCGGTGCGGTTCTGCAACCATCTTGTACTGTTTGTTAGAGGACGAGCTTCGCAAAACACAACAACTCAATCATTGCGAATAGACACATCTACAAATACTGCATTAAAACGTAACTCTGCGTATTAATGCAGTATTTCAACGGCATTAAGGCGCTGCAGTGCACATGCGCGCTGGAGGATCAGTTATACTATGATTCTTGTGAAATTCGGTACGGATGAAAAGGATTTTAAACTCCGCACTTCGATGAGCCGATGCACTCTCCTCGCTCATAGTATTTGAATCTTAAATCAATTCTCTGCTCCAGATTGCATATAACCCTGCTCAAGCTCCGATAGCAAAAGCAGAGCAGTTTTTCAAAGACAACAACATAGCCCTAACTCAAGCCAATTTTTTTGACAGTATAATCGAAATCGACTATATTTCTTTTTGTCCGCTCATAAGCCGAGTCGGACACAAAAGCCCTTCTTGGCATCGTAAGATAGCCGAGAAGATACTTTCAACCAAAATGGAGAACACGCCAATGAAGAAGAATTATCTTGCTTCAACCGTGGGAACTCATACAAATGGTTTCGTGATCATCTAACTAACCGACCGAGATGAAACGAAATTGTTAAACGCGGCATAGCTCCGCCCACACCGGAACGATGGCAACCCCATCGTTCCGTTATCCTTTGCTGAAAAAGACATCCCAAATGTTGTATTTCTTGGGGTTGTTTTCTATTGCTCTGTCTACAAAAAGACGCATTGCAATGTGCATACACTGTCGCAATGGCTTGATCGCTGCATGAATACCACAAGTATTGTTAATCGATGTGTGATTCCTCATTTATGCCAAAAATACTGCATTACTACGCAAATCACCGTATTAATGCAGTATTTCGCTTTGAGATTATCAAATTATTCAGTCGACTTCGTCGTCTCATTCAAAAAGCTTACCGTTTTGTTCCAGGCATCTAACGTTTCTTCGGGTGCGTACCTGCTGCCCGAGGGGTTGGCAAAGGCATGCCCAACACCATCGTAAATGGTTATCTCATTCGGAACATCTCCTTCGTTCAAGGCAGATTCAAATGCCTCAACGCTTTCCACCGAAATACTCGTATCGTCGGCACCAAAAATACCGAGTACCGGCCAATTTATACTCGAGAGCCTTTCGGTATCATCGATCACGTTGCCATAATAAATCACCGTTGCCGCCAAATCATCTTCTGCCAAAGCGAGGTTTAACGATTGTTGCCCGCCGAAACACCAGCCCATCGAGGCGATTTTATCATTCGGTACGTTCGACAAACCTTGCAAATAATCGACCGCCGCCTGCATGTTGGCAACCGAACCATCTTCGTCTTCGCGAGCGGCGCCGGCAAGCCGCATAGCGTCTGCCGATTCGGTAGCGACTTCGCCATTGTAAATATCAACCGCCAATACGATGTAGCCCTCGTTGGCGAGCAGTTTTGCCATATCTTTGATATTTTCGTTCAACCCCCACCATTCATGAATCATCACCACACCGGGATAGGTGCCACCCTCTTGCGGCTGTGCCAAAAAGCCCATTATGCCATCGTAGTAATCGACCATTTCGCTTGTAACCGGCAGCTCGTCGATATCGGCGAATAATTCGCGATTGGTGTTCCCCTCTTTTGCCACCGTACAGACGCCATTTTCCATTTCGCCTTCTTGGCAGCCCATATGGGTGTCATCCATCTTCATGTCATCGGTTTTCGACATCGATTGACCGATTGGTTCTGAATTCGACTGTATATTGGTTTCTGATTGATTCGGCGCACAAGCTGCAAGCACGAATACAAACGAAGCGAAGAGGAATACTTTTTTCATGGGATTTAAAAATGCTGAATTGACATTACGCCCAAAATGAAACGATGTGCAAGGCATTTGAGAATGATTTTCAAACGCAATTCGATTTTCGATGATGAATTTTTGCATCGATTCGTTTTTTATGGTATTTTCTGTTTTGCAATGAATAAAAAAGCAATCGCCCTATTGGCGGCAACATTCTACTCTGTACTCGTTTTATGCGTTGCTGTTGCCCCGATTGAAAATACTTTTGCTAAAAGTTCGCATTGCAATCCCACGACCGAAAAAACGCATTTGACCTGTTGCGACCTAGCATTCGATGCCTTACAACACGATGCCGGTTTTGCCTCGGGAGAACAACTCGAAACCATTCAAACCGATGATGCCGCAGCAGCACCGCTCGAACTTATAATCGGGCAATCGGATAATCGTGTTCGGAATTGCAATACCGATCCGCCACCAACTGAAAGCCCGCATTTACAAATCAAAAAGACGATCGTGCTGATTCGCTGATCAAAGGAAAACTCTGTAATCTCTTACGATTTTTTTCCTTTTTTTTCTATACGATGAAATCACGAATCTATTTCACGAGCCTGATGCTCGCTGCCACATTTACCTTAAGCGCTTGCAATGGCGACACTGCTCCGATGACCGAAGCAGATATGGCAGAAAAATACGGCTTAACGATGCAAGAATACGAACAAGCCAAGCAAGATGCCGCCGCCATGAACATGACGGTTGAGCAGCATCTTTCTGAAGGACACATGGATCACGACATGATGGATCACCAATAGCCATTTGGGGATGCGGTTTTGCATCCCCGCTTCTTTTTGATTCATTATGAAACGAACTCTTTTTCCATCTAAAAAGGCCATCATAAGCGCTGCAATCATCATCGTTGGCGGACTGATCGGCATGAATCTGCTCGGCAAGCAATCAGAGCCGACAGTGCAATCCCCGCAAGGCTCACTATCAACCGAATCGAGCAAACCGAAGATCGAGACGATGCAACCACAGCTCTCTGAAGAATTCTCGACGATCCTTTTAAGCGGCACGGTGATGTCGCACGAAGCCGCCAAGGTTTTTGCCCGGCGCGAGGGGTTGGTGCAAGATGTGTATGTCGACCTGGGTGATACCGTAGCCGAAGGGCAAGTGCTGGCAACACTCTTGCCACGCGGGGTTGAGGGCGAATCGGCGGCGATGATCGCGCAAAAGAGTGCCGAACTCGCCAAAGCGCAAGCCAACTACCAAAATGTGCTGGCGATTGAGCAGCAAAGCATTATTTCGGCACAAGCCGCTTTGCAAGAAAAAGAGGCGCAACTTGCCGCAGCGCTAAATACTAAAGAAACCACCGAGAGCTTGGCGGCAACCAATGTGAATACTAGTTCGAATGTTGCCGAAGCGAGCCTGGCAGATGCCGAGCAGAATGTAAAAGTCGCCGAGCAGAATGTGGAAACGATTGAAGCGAATTTGGCAATCGCCCGCGAAAATGCCGAAAGCCGGGTAAGCGAACAGCAGATTGCTGCTACCGAAGCCAACGAGCAGATCGAACTCGCCGTACGCCACGCCCGTCAAACCGCCGAGCAAGTGGTGTTCGACCAAGATTCGAGTGCCGATGTCATCCAAGAACGCGACATCCCCTACAATTATGGCTTTCGCGATCAGCAGAGCCGAGTCGATTTTGTGCTCAGCTTGGCTCAGCTCCGGAACAGTGATGACGATTTGGAATCGGCGGCAAAGATCGATCTTGCCGAAACCATGCTCACCGAACTCAATACCATGCTCGAAAACAGCACACCGGGCAACAACCTCACACAAGCCGAGCTCGATACCAAGATTCAAACCATTCATAGCGCCGAAGATAAACTTGCCGCCGCCCGCGAAAAAGCGCGCCTCGCAGCAAACGGTAACCAAACCACCGAAACCGCGACCGAGCAAAGTATCATCCGGCTCGAAGGGCAACTCGCTGCCGCGAAAGAACAGCTGTTATCGGCAGAAAAACGCGTACAGCTGATTCGATCGCAAACCGAACAAGCGGTAGAAACCGCCAAACAGAATCAGCAGGTGATCGCATCGAATGAAGATGCGAATATCAGCGTTCTCAGCGAGCAGATTCGCATCGCCAAAGAAAATGTCGATGCCGTACGCGCCGCGCAAAAGCGAAATACAGACGCCGCCCGAAATACCTTGAATGTACTAAACGCCGCATTCAGTGCCGAGCTGGCAACAAGTGGGCATATCGAGATCACCTCCCCCTTTGCCGGGCAGATCACCAAACGCAATATCGAAGTCGGTGAAATGGCAGCAATGCAACAAGCGGCGTTTGAGCTGATCGAAGTCGATTCAAGCCTTGCCGAAAAAACCCCGACCACGATCCACTTCGGCGTGCCCGAGAATTATGGCGAGGAGATTGTAATCGGTGACGAGATCATGTTCAAGCCCGTAGACGCCAAGGGTGCGAATACTTGGCTCGGTGCAACCGTCACCCGTAGCAGTGCGAGCGTAGACCCGCAAACGCGATTATATGAAGTGCAGGCTGAGCCGCTCGAACAAATCGCTCTCGCTCACAACACCACCGTGCGCGTCAAACTCATCACCGAGCATCAGCCGATCTTCAAAGTGAAAAGCTCACTGGTAAAGCGAGAGAATGGCGAAAATCTGCTTTGGATCCTACAAGGTGATTCACCCGAGCAGATCGGTGTTCATGTTCTCTCCGAAGATGGCGAATGGGCGCATGTTACCGGCAATATTACCGCCGAGACAAACATCATCACCAATCCACATCTCGCTATTGAATAGTTTTCTCTCTTACAATACCCATGTCTTCTTGTTGCGAAACGAAGTGTGCACCGCAAAAGAAAAATCGCAAAGATTGGTTTTTAATCATAACCGGTATTTTGATCGTGGCGTTCTATTCACTGGCACTGATCGATTACTCATTCGGTATTGAATGGCTTTCTGATTGGTCGCAAAACACTTTTGAGCTACTGAACAAGATGTGGTGGGGCTTGCTGCTCGGCATTGTCTTTGTAGGTATTTTGAATAAGATTCCGCGACAAGCCGTACAAACCCTGCTCGGCAAACCGGGCAGTAGGCAAGGCGTGCTGCGTGCTACCATTGCGGGCTTGTTGCTAGATATGTGTTCACATGGCATATTGCTGGTGGGGATGAAGTTTTACGAACGCGGCGCCAGCTTGGGGCAGGTAATGGCGTTTTTAATCGCCAGCCCCTGGAACTCATTCTCGCTAACGCTGATATTGTGGGCATTGGTCGGCTTTTGGTGGATGCTCGCCTTTGTCGTTCTCTCGCTGGTGGTGGCAGTGATCAGCGGTTTTATTTTCGATAAACTCGTTACCGCCAATGTACTCCCGAATAATCCGCATTCTGCCGAATTCAACACCGAAGCGCGAGTAATCCCAACGATCACAGAGCAGTTCCAACGCATCGATCTTCGACCGCGATCACTGATCCCCTTGCTAAAAGATGGCTTGAAAGGTTCGAAGATGATTTTGAAATGGATTTTTTTTGGCGCGATATTGGCAGCGGCGGTGCGCACTTTTGTTTCACCCGAGATGTTCGAAACCGCCTTTGGTCCGACACTGGCGGGGCTTGGCATCACCTTGCTCGTCGCGACGATTTTAGAGGTGTGCAGTGAAGGATCGACCCCCATCGCCGCCGATATCCTCACGCGCGCCCAAGCCCCCGGAAACGCATTTTCGTTCTTGATGACCGGCGTCGCCACCGATTACACCGAGATCATGTCGCTCAAAGAAACCACCGGACGCTGGAAAATCGCGTTCTTTCTGCCACTGGTCACCTTACCGCAAGTAGTCCTCCTTGGGATTATTCTCAATCAATTCTAATATCACCGTATATGCTTAATAAATTGATAACCGCAACGCTGAGCAACCGCTTTCTTACCGTGAGCGTATTTATCGGGCTGACGATTATAAGTGCCATCGCCTTTGTTCGTACGCCGATCGACGCATTACCCGATCTGTCAGAGAACCAAGTTATCGTGATGACTCAGTGGCAGGGGCAAAGCCCGCAGAATATCGAGGATCAGATCACCTATCCGCTTTCGGTTTCGCTGCAGGGCTTGGCGGGGGTAAAAGATGTGCGCGGCATGTCGCAACTGGGGCTTTCAATGGTGACGGTGATCTTTGATGATAATGTCGATGTCTACTTTGCGCGCGACCGGGTGAGCGAGCGATTGAATCAGATCGGTGGAATATTGCCCGAAAACGTAACGCCGCGCTTAGGGCCAGACGCCAGCGGGCTTGGGCAAGTGTACATGTACACGCTCGAAAGCAAGAA
>CAZOZW010000071.1:0-9098 GCA_964584385.1 uncultured Candidatus Peribacteria bacterium | reverse complement strand
TTTTTCGAAGGCAAATGCCTACTTGGTTGAACATGAAAAACAGCCGATCGATTGGCAGATCAGCGAGTAGATCGATTCGTCAGCTTTTTCATTCGACGCCGTTCTAAACCGAGGGAGCTGGCTGTTTTTGAAGCTCTTTTTCGGGTGTTGGCGAATCTGGCTGTTTGATTTTTTCTCGCTTTTCTGCGGCAGGTTTTGGGCGACTCGAAAGTGGTTTCACAGGGTTGGCATCACTAATTCGCTTATTGTGAGATGGAGCATTCGCTGGTTTTTGCGGCGGTTTATTACCGCTATTTCTTTGCGTAATATGCTCAGTTCGTGGTGGCTTTTGGTTGGGTCGATTGTCTTTTTTCGGGTGCTTTACAAGCGGTTTTTCCGATAAACCCGTTACAGCAGGGGATTCATCTTCTGCTTTGGCATTAGTGGTTTTTTCAGGATTCGCGTTCGCATGCGATCGGTGTTTCTTTTCAGTACTCGCCGATTCTCGTCTTACATTAGGTTTCGCTGTTTCGCTTTTTGCTCCGGCTTGCTGATTGCCGCTTTTAAATTGCGAATTGCTTGCAGACCCTTGGTCCGCATTCCCCGTAGCGTGATTCTGCTTATTATCACCTGAGGGAGCTTTTCTATTGCCAGCTGCCGGTTGCCGATTGCTTTCTGCTGCCTTTTCTTTGTTCTGCGCTTTTTGTTCACTATTCGCAGTTCTGTATTCTTTATTGTCGGCTCCCATGTTCTTATTCGCCGCACCTTGTTTGTTGTCTTTTTTCGCTTCTGTATTGCCATTTGCTACTTGCGAATTGCCCTCGGTTGCTTGTTTTTTATTCGCTGCTCCTTGTTCTTTGTTCCGTGTTCCCTGTTCCTTGCTCCCTGTTTTCTCTTCTTTTTTCTCGCGCCCCGAATTCATCCACGTGAGGATCTTTTCTTCAACCTGATCTCGTGGACGGGCGTAGCGCTGGCGGCAGACTTTTAAAATCCGCTCGCGACGTTCATCATCGTGTTCGAGTTCGGGTGGCGGTAAGGTATCGGCCGAAAAAACGGTACTCGGCATGCCGTCGATCATCAGCCGTAAATAGGCCTGATATTTTGGCAATGAGCCAATATCTGCCGCGGTGATAATCTCTTCGCCGCCAAACTGGTTGCTGAGCGCTTCGGCATCATCAAAACCAACCTGAAAGCTCGCCATTGTTCCAACGTTACCAAAAATCGCGTCGCAAACCGTTTCTTCCATCTGTGCCAAATACTGGTTCGCCACGGTAAGGTTGAGGCGATATTTTCGAGCTTCGGAGAGAATTGTGGCAAACGAATCGGTGGCTTTTCGGGCGTATCGGCGCGGCTCATAACATCCAACTGAAATTTGGTGATCAGCATCGAACCGAGCAGCGCAGAATTATCTTCACCGATTTTTCCTTTCGAAAGATTTACAATAATGATCTTCCCCTTATCCATCGCAAAGCGCAGATCGATCGTCGACTTGGTCTGCCCTAAAATATTGCGGATCAGCGATGATGAGAGAAACTGCCCGACTTTGTTTTGTATCGGTGAAACCGCTTCGGCAACTTGTTTCGGCTGCCATTTATTAAATTCGGTCTCCCAAAAGCTGAGCACCATCGGATCGGTGACTTTTCGTAAGATCTCTTCGCGGTAGCGCTTTTCGCCGAGCATACGCATTACTCCCAGTAGCGATGTGCCGCCAACTTCGATCAACGCCATTAATGTGTTGCGCAAAATATGTTCGAGCCTTGGGCCCCAGCTTTCGGCGAACATCTTTTTAAATACACCGAGCACGCCCGAAGCCACCAAATGCCGTTGCAGCGGGTTTTTGCATTCGAGCATGTTAAAAGCGATCGGAAAATCGACATCGCCCGGGTCGAACAAAACCACATCGTTGGTGCGGCTTTTCGGCACAAAATCCATCACTGCTTCGGCCAAGTCGCCATGCGGGTCGATTACCGCAACGCCTTTACCTTTTTCAATATCTGAAAAAATCATGTTCTCGAGCAGGGTCGATTTTCCCATACCGGTTTTTCCGACGATGTACATGTGGCGCCGCCGGTCGTCTTCTTTAATACCAAAGATATTGCGGTTATTGCGAAAATTACTTTTGCCGATCAGCGTTAATTCTTTTTCACGGTCTTTTTTTGGCAGATTATGTGGCGGTTCCATTTTGCGGCATTCGGTAGCGCTCATATTTGCCACGTTCATCGCACGGTTGGGCAAGTGGTAGATCGAAGCCAGTTCTTCGCCACTCATGATCATCTGGTTTTTAATCTCTGCAGATTTTATGGCGCTCATCAATTTTTCGCGATTATTCTGCTTTACGCCTTTAAAATCGAAACCGTTGAGCTGCGGGGTGTTGTATTGCTTGAATGCGCCGCAAATCTCTTCGATTTTCGATGATAGCACCGTGTGTTCCGGTTTTTTACTAAAGCAGGCAATCCGAATCGCCGTTTTAAACGGTAAGCGGCTGATCTTATCACTCGCTGCGGTTATCTCGTTCTCGCGATCGTGGCTCCGGTTCATCTCCATTTCGGGGTCGCGGTCGGGCATCGATTTACCACCGGCGACACTTGGTTTAAGTCGTTTTAAGGCGTAATACGCCAGAACAGGCGAACTGAGGAGACGCTTTTTGGTATCGAGCGTCATAAAGGTTTTGCTGAATTTTTCTTCGGTGGAGTTGTCTTGATACACACCATTGCGCAGTATGCGCAAACATTGCGTGCCGCGCTTACGAAACTTTTGCGCATCGAGCGGGCTGATCGAGATCTGAATCACCGCTTGCTGCCCTTGCCCTAAATTCGACATGGTTGAAAGCACGCCCGAAAGCGGTGAGTTGAGTGTTTTCAATGTTTTATCCTCGAACTGATTATACCGTTTTATCGGCCAGAGATCGGCACTGGTGAACTCGAGTTCGGTCCAGGCGACGTGTTGCGGCAAAAACGGGGTGTAGTCTTGAATCTGGATAATTTCACAATCGGGGTAATGCGCGTAAAACTGGCTTTGTAACAACGAGGCGTGGCGTTTTTCGACGCGTGCCAAAAAGTAGATCTGCCCATGGCTAAACACCATTTCTAGCGAGAAATGCGGTTGATCGTGACCGGTCAAGCGCTTATACAACGATAACCCCCGGTGAATACCATGCATCGAAGCATAGACTTGCTCCATAGCGCCCGGGTTTTTTTCGCTAAGGCGACTCGGTTTGATCTGCAGCATTACTTGTTCCGGTGTATTCTGTACCTGTGATTTTGGTGAAGATTGCGTCATATATTCGAAAGCGGATTATTCTTAAAATGATTTGAAACGGTGCAGCAAGGGTCTTTTTTCGAGAAGATTTGTTTTTAAACTTTTTTTCTCGATTTGGCAAGGTAATATTCGTTTTTTTTGATGAATGTGTCAATGGTTTGTTGTAGGCGCGGCAGCAATTCTCGGTTTTGCTCGTTTATGAAAAAAGTTTATAGAGTAATAAATAATGTACATCTTCGCGTGAGCTTACGCTTTTATGTACATGAATAACATTATCCGAAAAGCAAAAAACCCGCCGAAGCGGGTAATGGTGGTTCCCTGTTTATGTACATGAGCAACTATATCCGAATGGCAAAAAAACCCGCCGAAGCGGGTAAAGGTGGTTCCCCGTTTATTCACTGAGAGATCTAAGAAAATCCATCAAACTTTCAATTTCATTTAGTATTTCGCTTTCATCTTTGCCTTGAAGGATCTTTATCGCAACAAGATTCAGCTTTTTGAGACTATGTATTTTCGCCTCCTGGATAGCGTTCCGATATAGCGCAATTTGAGCACCGTTCCCAATAAGGGAGTCATGGTGTTTTTTTAACAGCGAATCTTTTTCTGAGAGTTGCTTGACCAACCCTTGATTCACTTGCACAAGCTCATCTCGCTCTCTTCGAATTGTTTCAAGGTTCGTTTTCAGTTGTAGGATTTCTTGTTCAGTGTTTTTAGTCATGGTTATCTCCTCGGTTTTACAAAGAGGGAACCCGTCCCCCAAAAAAGAATCGCTTTCAAAAATGAAAGCAGTTTGAAGCGTTTCGAATAATTTGAGAAACGCGTGGCTCTTTGTAAAGTTACTTTGGTGTAAAAGATCTGATGATATTTTTATCACACATGGTTTTGTTTTGGCAAGGTGTTTGCGATTTGTACAACAAAGCTTGTTTCGTATAAATTCACCGCTCGGGATGACGGCACAGTAACCTTCACGGAGATTGTGCCGAGGTTGATTTTTTGTGTAAGGTTTTTATCATCAAAATTAAATAAGAAGACATTAAGGCGTGAAAATACGCCTTAATGTCTTCTTATTCGTTAGCGATTCGGGTTTATATCCGCTTCAATGCCGAGCAGCGAATCATCATCTTTATTAAGTACTTCTGCCACTTGTGTATTCGTTTCGTCAGTAATTTCTCGATGAATTGATTCGCGTTCGAGGTATCTATTAAAATCGCTGGCAGTTGGCTCTTGCTCTTGAGTATTGTTCCAGTATTCTTTAAACGCTTGTTGTTTTTGTGCCTTGAGTGCTCGAAAGTCGGTCTTATTTGCTTCACTCGAATTGCGGATTTGTTCCCATAAGCGATTATCGGCTTCGTTTTGAGCAATAACATCGTTCAAGCTTTTGGGGAGTGGTGGTCTTGTCGACTCGCTAGATGAAGAAAGAACTTCGGGCATGATTTTAAAAAAAAGAAAAATAAAAAAACCTCTCGCTTGCTTACGAGAGGTTTTGAATGCGACTTTAGTTGATGATACTAAAACACATCACACGATCCTCTCGCGCGCATTTGCATCATCATTTGCATACCGGCGGTGAGAGAGAAGATGTGTTTCATCGAAAAAAAATGTAAATGGTTGAGGGTGATTTGTCAAATATTTGTGAAAACTGGCTGATCAGAAATCCCCCTTGTGTTCCCCCTTTATCAGGGGGGAAGTATAGAAGCCTTCGGCGATTATCTATTTTTTTCGCCGGAGCTGGGATGTCTGAATTCGATATGAGATATATTAAAAACTAGAACTCAAGGCATTATCTCGTTGTGAACAGACTCCCTGCTCCATATGTTTCTTGGGGTGATTAGTAAATGCTCGCAGATTGAATAGGGTTTTCTCGTCACATTCTTGGCTACACTTCTCCATTTGTCGAGTACTTGCTTGAAAAATCCCCCTTGCCCCCTTTTAAAAAGGGGGCAAAAGCGGAGCCTTCGGCGATTTTTTGTAAAACCCCTTTCACGTCCCTTGTCAGGGTGAAATCTCAGTTGGAATTTTTGTTGATCATATTGTAAACGGTTTGGCGGAAGTCTTTGCGTAATGTTTTCAGCTCACTGTAGCGATTGAAGAACTCCAGTTTTTGTTTGGCAATACCAGTGTAATCATCTGTTTCTGCAACAAATAAATAATGCGCAAACGATTCTGAAAAATCTTCGATCGCTGCGGTGGTGGCGTAATCGGTCAAAAATCCGCCGCGCAGTTCCGGTTCTATTATAATCGCCATGTCATCGGCGGAAAACCCTTGCATAACCGCTTTTTGCAAGCGTGGATAGGGAAGCCAGAACTCCTGTTCAAAATCGACAAAGAATGAGCGCTTTAAATCATCACAATCATTTTCTTGCCGATGCCGGCATATCATATAGGCGGCATCTTTGGCTTGCTCGCTTTTGCTGATTGCAATCGCATGTGCTAGTTCATGCGCCATGGTGTAGTAAATATCATCGATATCGGCTATATCAAAACTAATCGCCCAGCCGATGGGGTCTTTTACAACAAAAACTTCGCCGGTAGTGCCGCCAATGCCATCACTGATAATATGAAACTCGGTAAACCGTTGACGATATTTTTGCGGGAAGAGTGCGATGTAAATATCAAAAAGTTTTTGGTGCTGCGGTAGAATCCGCTTTTCTGTAATGCGTTCAAGCCGATTGTCAATAATATTGTATTCGGCAATCGTTTTGGTGGTTTTTGCCGGAGTGGGCTCGTAGAACAAAGCGCCGTTTTCGAGGGTTGTTTGTAGCACTTCGTCAATCTTATCGGTTTTATTCGGTGCTGTTATCGAACCCCTTTCTTTTGGTGGTATCGCGTTTGATGTTTGATTTTTTGTGAGGTCGCCAGCAGCAACAATCATCGCCGCCGCTTGCCCGCGACGAATGATTTGACTCGGCTGCGTAAGTTCTGCGGGAATAACATTTGCATCTTGTAAATAAGCGATGACGGTTTGTGGCGATTGGTTTTGCCCGGTTATACGATCGATCCAAATACTTGCTTGTATCAGTGTGATCGGCTGATGCGGGGAGAATTGACGTTGAACGGTATCGAGTATTCCGTACATATTCGCTCTGCAGACATCTTGAAAAAACCAATCACTTGGCGATACGTCGGTGAAAAAAATCGCAGCTACTTCACAATCTACGTTTGGTTTTGCCAGCGAAAGAATCAGTTTTATAAACTCGGCGCGGCTTATTGGTTTTTGCGGCGCAAAGATCTTATTCTCGGCGTATCCGTTTACAATCCCTTCGTCGGTGAGCGTAGAAATCGCTGTGTGGTAGCGGTGATGATCGGGAACATCGACAAACGCCGACGCGGTATGGTAATCGCAAAAAATCGTTATTAAGACCGCCAAGATCGAGATGGGGATTTTCTTCATCAAAGTAAATTATACAATAAAATGAGGTTAAACAAAACGGCGTTCGCTTTCTTTTCGTTGGCAAAACCCATATAATAACGGCTGATTTATTTCTAAACACATGAAGAAAACAATGTTCCTGAGCGCTTTTGCGGTGCTCGTTTTGGCTGCTTGTACGCCAAATGTAAATACGGGCGGATTAACCGAAGAACAAATTCGGACAATAGTTCAAGAAGAAATGACAAATACTACTCCGGGTGACGGTGAGAGTGTGGTCGTTGATGAGAACATGAGTGATGATGATTTTCAGTCACGCGTAGAAGCGGCGATTGAAACATACATCGCCAAGCAAGAAGAAGAGGCACGTCAAGCTGCCGAAGAGGCAAGCAGGCCGCAACAGGTCGCCGGTGTCTCGGTTGATGACGACCCGGTGCAAGGTGCCGAAGATGCTCCGGTGACGATCATCGAATTCTCTGACTTCGAATGCCCGTTCTGTGCTCGTCACTTTACTACGGTATATCCGCAGATCAAAGAAAACTATATCGATACCGGCAAGGTGAAATATGTTTTCCGCGACTTTCCCCTCGGGTTCCATCAAAACGCTTACCCGGCTGCGGTTGCCGCTAATTGCGCCTTGGCTCAGGGTGGCGATGAAGTCTACTTCGAGTACCACGATAAACTGTTCGAAAATCAACAAGGCCTCAATCGTGAAGCGTATGTTCAGTACGCCAACGAGCTTGAGCTCAACGAAGGCGAGTTCACCGCATGTTTAGATGCCGATGATCGAAGTGAGATCGACAACGACCTGGCCGAAGGGCAAAGCTACGGCGTTGAAGGAACTCCCGGTTTCTTCATCAACGGATGGTCGCTGAAAGGTGCATACCCGTACGAAGCGTTCGAAGAGTTGATCGAACAAGAGTTGGCGGCTGCAGAGAGCGGCGACGAGTCGTAATCTCTGATATCGTTTGTTTTATAATGAGAAAGCCGCGAAAACTCGCGGCTTTTTTTTACTTGCATAAACAAAAGCGAAACTTTTAGCATGGTTACAGATGAAACGACTATTCTTTTTTGCGGCAATAGGAGTGACATTTGTTTTGTTGGTCGGTAGCTATTATTGTACTGAGAATTCTTGCGCACGGTTTTTTCGGGTGGAATCTGAGCCACTTGCGGTAAGTTTTGCCGATTGCGTGGAGCAGGGGAATTCTGTTGAGATCAACACCGGTGCTGCTTGCACGTACCAAAACGGGCAAACGGTGATGCGTAGACCGGGAGCAATAGTGTTCAAAAACCCGCCCAAAACCATTACCGCAGGAGAAACAATGATGCTAAGTGGTTCGGTGCGTCCGCTGATGCAAGATTCTACGTTTGAATATGTGGTAACGGGAGCCAATCCCGGTGAGCAAGCCGAGGGCAAACTCAATTCTGGGTCTAACATGAACCGGCGCGATTTTACGCTTGAGGTACCGCTCGATTTTCAGCCGCAATTCGCGAACTTTCGGTTGGGTGAGGTTTTGCCCGATGGTCGATTGATCGAACAAGAAAAATTCCAGTTCGAGATCATCGATCCGAATCCCGAATCTGACAATCAGCCCGATTCTGCAACCGATTCAGCAGAATCGAATCAACCCGGCGTGAACGAAGATGCATTCGACCCGCTTCAAGAGCAGCTTGATACAATGCCGCCAAGTGTTGTACTTGAAGTGCCGTTTACTCCCCAAGCACCAAACGGCAACTGGAACCCACCGTTCGATGAAGCGTGTGAAGAGTCTTCGGTGTTAATGGTTGAGCATTACCTGAATGATAAACAATTCAATGGCGATGCTGCACAAAAGATCCGCCAAGCAACCGATTGGGTTGAATCGCAGGGCTATGCGGTAGATATTACTACCAACGAAACCGCGTTACTTGCCAGACAGTTCTACAACCTTTCGGCAAAGGTCTACGACGGTGAAGAGGTGAGTATCGAGAATATCAAAAAGCTAATTGCCCTTGGGCATCCGGTAATCATCCCTGCTGCCGGGAGGGTGTTGGCAAACCCGTATTACAGCGGCGAGGGGCCACCGTACCATATGCTGGTGATCACCGGATATAATGAACAAGAATTTTATACAAACGATCCAGGAACCCGCCGTGGCGAAGACTTTCCGTATGCGTATGAAACGGTGATCGACGCGATTCACGACTGGACGGGAGATAAAGCAACGATTGAGAGCGGGGCGAAAAAGATGTTGGTAGTAGGAGGTTAGGCAACCGATTCATCTCGTAACCGAGTAATGATGCCGATTACAAATTCATTGCGAGTATCCCATCGGTATTTCAGTTTGCGACTTCCTGTTACAGACACAAACACAACCAGAACAAAGCGGAATGACATTCCTATATGATAAAGATGATAACGAATCTTTTAAAGACTTTGTAACGGATTAGCCACGACTCTTTTTCTTGTCTTTTGCTTCGTGCTTTTTCGGCACGTGCTCTTTAATCGTAAAGG
>CAZOZW010000070.1:0-9158 GCA_964584385.1 uncultured Candidatus Peribacteria bacterium | reverse complement strand
ATCCTCTTTTTAGTTATCAGATTTTGTTAATTCGTGTTTCATTTTTAGTATTTTGTTTTCCCGATTATCAATATACATGCAACGCGTTGGTCTTCTCCTGCCTGCTCTGCGTAGCCTTGGCGATGAAGGGATAGGGCGGATCAAGGGGGTTTGTGGAAGGTTTTGTAAGATTGATATCAGGAATTGGGGGTTAATGGAAAAAAGTTGGGGGGTTAAATTGCCATAAAGCCAAGGTGAGAACTATACTTAGTCATCGATTTTTATTACCATGGATAAAAAAATGCCCGCAATGCAGTTCTTACCATACCCAGAAATGGGGAAAGAAGAACGGTCTCCAAGAATGGAAATGCCATGACTGCAAACATCGGTTCCGGAACCGACGACGAACGATCGGCAAACGGAGGAGTGATGATCTGAGTGCCTATGCCGATTACGCCAAAGGTCAACGGACACTGGACTCTCTGGCAAAAGAGAGAGGTGTCACCGTTCGTACGATGCAAAGCAGGTTCGACCGTCTGACACCGGTGACCGGTGAATACCGCATCAAGCGACGATCGATCGTCGTGACGATGGATGTCACCTCATTGGACAAGATCGGCGGACTCCTCCTCTGTCGCGGTGAGAAAGAGAACCTCTACTGGCGATATACCGCCCGTGAGTGTGTCACTGATTACAAGATCGCCGTACATACCTTGATCACTATCGGCTATGATATCCGGGGCTTTGTCGTCGACGGTAAGCCGGGTGTGATCAGGATGCTCCAAAAAGACTACCCCGGCATACCATGTCAGTATTGCCAATTCCACCAGATGCAGACCATCAGGCAATACATCCCACGTCGGGCGAAGAGTGAGGCTGCCAGGAGTCTGCGTGCACTGGCGATGCAACTCACCGATCATCGGCATGCGGAGTTCAAGACAGCCCTTCATGCTTGGCATGACATACACCGAGGATTCCTGGACGAGAGAACGGACTATGTCGATACGGACGGGAAACGGAGGTCGAGATTCACCCATGAAAGACTACGAAGCGCTTATAACTCGTTAAAGCGCAACCTGCCCTATCTGTATACCCATCAAGAATACCCGGAAAGGAATATCCCGAATACGACCAACGCCTGTGACGGCTTCTTCTCACATCTAAAAGAGCGCCTCAGAAGACACAGGGGTCTGTCGCCAAAACGGAAGAAGAAGATGACCGACTATTTATTGGAAAATTGGTATGACTAAAAACCCCCCAACTTTTTTCCATTAACCCGTTGTTCGTGATTCGTAACGCTTTTGAATCAAATCTTAGGGAAAGTCTGTAAAACTCAATAATCCTATTTTTCTAAGCAAAGAGCAAAGGAACCGAGAAACTCTGATAAATTTCTAAGACCAAGAAGTAAGCCGAAATCCTAGCGAGGTGTACTAATGGTACACTCACGTGGATTTCGGTGAAGCTGACGCAGTATTTCGGGGTTTATCAGAGTTTCCTTAAAAGTAAATTCCAGTAGATTATAGCGTTAAAGTACGCCTTAATCTACTGGAATCATCTATAGAGCCTATTGCATGAATGAGTTTTTTGCTGCGAAACGGTGAGATTCGCTTCCCCGTTTTTTTGCCTACGTAGCAAAGCTCATAACCCCGAAGATAGATAAAAGAATGTTTTGGCTGCAAAAATACCGGGAGCCAGCCCCGATCGAAGCATCGGGGTCTGGCAACTTCGCAAACGGAGCAAGGAGTAATTATACGAATATGTGAAACCAGCACGACGAATACTAAAAACACCGTCTGTCGCATAAATCTTGATTACTACCTATTGGCTGTTAGCTTATAATTGTTCAATATGAACATTTTTAAGTTTACACCAGAAACTATTTTTAGTTTTAAATGATTTTATGTACTACTTTTTGTACGCTATTGTACAAATTTATTGACATGGATTCTTATTTTATGGAATATGACAGTGATTTTTTTCTTTTTTTCCACACTCAATGGAAGCAGATCTCACACTCGGCCTAAACACGCTTTGGGTCGTCATCGCGGGAATCCTCGTATTTTTTATGCAAGCCGGCTTCGGCATGCTTGAATCGGGTTTCACACGCGCCAAAAATGCCATCAACATTCTCATGAAAAACATGATGGATCTTTCATTCGGCGTTCTTGCCTTCTTTTTGGTCGGTTATGCGATTATGTTCGGCTCAGGAAACGGACTCTTCGGCTGGGAGGGTTTCGCCTTGATCGGTCTGCCCGAGGTAAGTAACGGTGTTTCGACCTATGCTTTCTTCTTTTTTCAGGCAGCGTTTGCCGCAACCGCAGCAACTATTGTTGCCGGCGCAATTGCCGAACGCACCAAATTTTTTGCCTACATCATCGTTTCGGTTCTCATCACCGCGCTCATCTACCCGGTGGTCGGCCATTGGGTGTGGGGCGGCGGCTGGCTCAGCGAGCTTGGCTTTTCCGACTTCGCCGGGAGCACCGTTGTGCATTCGGTCGGCGGATGGATCGCTCTTGTGGCTGCCATTATCATCGGTCCGCGTATTGGTCGCTTCGACCCAAAGAACAAGCGCGATTTCGACGGACACAGTATTCCATTAGCCACTCTCGGTACACTCATCCTCTTCATCGGCTGGTTCGGCTTTAATGCCGGTTCACAACTCGCTATCGACGGTGAAAGTGCCTCGGTCGTTGGCTTGATCTTGGTCAACACCACACTCGCCGCAATGATGGGAACCATCGTTGCCCTATTTATTTCATACCTCGCCAGCGGCAAAACCAGTGCCGGCCTCACCCTTAATGGCTTGCTCGGTGGCTTGGTCGCCATCACCGCTGGTTGTGCTTCGGTAACCCCGGGCTTTGCAATGCTTATGGGGGCACTTGGCGGAGCAACCGTGTACTTGGCAACCGTATTACTCGAAACGAATAAAATCGATGACGTGGTGGGTGCCTTTCCGGTTCATGGTGCTGCCGGTGTGGTTGGCACATTGGCACTGGGCCTATTCGCCACCGAAGGCGGGTTGCTCACCGGAGGCGGAACCGAGTTATTCATGGCACAATGTGTTGGTGTATTGGCTGTTGCCGGCTGGACGATTGTCGTCAGCGGTATTATCTTAGGCGCTCTACACGCCACAATCGGCCTGCGCGCTAAAGCCGAAGATGAATTCGCCGGGCTCGATATGAGCAAACACGGCATTTCGGCCTACCCGCACTTCGAACACATGATCGAAAACGGACACGGCGCAGCTTCAAAAAAAGAAGCAAAAGCGGCTAGTATTCCTGCTGGCTCAAAACCCGCTTAGTATAAATCAATCTTGTAAAGAGCAAGATTACCAATCGACGTTAACCCCCCAGTTCAATGAGGGAAGCGCCGAGTCGAAGAAAAATTCAGCGAAAATCGGGTTGCCTGCTACAATCAAGCAGGCACCCGTTTTTTTATACGATGATCGCAAAACCGCTCCTCTGGCAGATAGAAAATGTATTTCAAAAGCACCGCACCTCTTCGTTTCAACCGCAACTCGATCTTACGAATATTCGGCAGAATTACGACTCGGGTGGATGCAACAAGTGGTACAACAAGTTTTACTCACAAAATGAATTTACCTTACAACTTGGCAAGACCGCGGTTTTTACCGATGAAAAAAACGTAGACCACACAGGATTAGCAAATCAGCAACTCGTATTCGATTCAAACAATCGCCCGATCTACTTAGTAGATAACCACCACGAAGCCCTGTTTGCATTCGTTGAGATTTTTAAGGAAACACGAAACCCACTGAACATTGTACACATCGACGCTCATCCCGATGATGCAAAAATAGCTTTTCAAGCATCATCGTTAACGCTTAAAAATACGCCGCAGATTATTAAGCAGTGCCGAGTGAGTGACTATTTAGATTGCGGCGAAAAAGGCGGTATCATCAAAAATGTTATTTCGGTCACCCAAAGCAGTGAATTTGAACGATTCGAACTTCCGAAAAACCCGTATGTTCTAAATCTCGACCTCGATATCTACGGTCCCGAAGGCACCGCGGTAAGCGCAGAATTAAAAACGAAAGTAATCGCCAAAGCTTGGAATAATGCAAATGCGGTGATTATGGCAACCAGCCCCGGCTTTATGGAACAAAGTGATGCGTTTGAATTGGTGAAGATATTTACAAAACCGTAGTACTGCAACAAAGAGATTTTCAGATATAAAGAATTGCCGAAGGCTCATTTCATCCCCCAGTCGTAAAGAACCTATCCCGAAAATGACGCGACTCGAAAGGGAATACAGGGGCGATTCTTGAGAACAAGATTGTTGGTATGATAGTGTTTTGCTTTTTAAGCAGCAGCAGTCTTGTTAACCGACCAGTTCACTGGCGGTTTTAAAGGCGGAAAAATGCGGAATCAAGCAAAAAAATACGGGCTTTAAACGTGATTACCCGTATGAAGCCCGTATTTTGCATTCTCGAAATCAACCTTGCGCTTGGCGTCATTGCGAGAGAAGCGAAGCAATCCAGAAAGCAGCACCTCCGCTTCCCAATAAAAAGACCTTCACCAAAAAATCCGCTTACGAATCATAAATCATAAATCATAAATCTACAGCAGGTTCAGGTGTCCCGGAGGGCACCTGAACCGGAACCGTTACCACTTTTTCGAAAGTATGCAAAATCCCCCAACCCCCCTTTGAAAAAGGGGGCTATTATCCGATTCATTTAACCCTAAAATCCGACAGCGCCAAAGCCAGTCAACCGCTTGCGATTCATAAATCGTAAATCATAAATCCCCTACCCGTCTTCGCGGGAATGACGCCTCACCAAACCTTCGAATCTACAGCAGTATCATATCATCCCGATTCGGCCCCACGCCAATACTGTGGATTTTCACCCCGGTGATGGTTTCGAGTTCGCGGCAATATTTCTGCGCATTCTTCGGCAAATCGCTAAAGCTGCGGCATTTGCTGATGTCTTCATTCCAACCGGGCATTTCGATAAATTGCTTTTCAATGTCGTACAGCAATGCCGCATCGGCGGGTAGGCTTTTCAGCGGTTCGCCATTCAACGTGTATTCAGTGAGGATCTTAAGCGACTCCATGCCGCTTAATACATCGAGCTTGGTTATGTTCCAGCCGGTTATGCCGGCAACGCGAGCAGTGTGCTTGGCAACAACCGCGTCAAACCAGCCGCATCGCCTTGGGCGACCGGTGGTAGCGCCATATTCGCCGCCGCGCTCGCGCAGCAACTCTCCGGTTTCATCCATTAATTCACTGGGAAACGGTCCTTCGCCAACGCGGGTGGTGTAGGCTTTTAATACACCGATCACCGCGTCGATCTTATTCGGTGGAATCCCCGTTCCGGTGCAAACCCCCGCAGTAGCGGTTGAAGAACTCGTTACGAACGGATACGTACCGAAATCGATATCGAGATGTACACCCTGCGCCCCTTCGATCAACAGCTTCTTTTTTTCGTCGATCACGTCGTGTAAGTAGCCGAGCGTATCGGTGATCATCGGCGCGAATTCATCTGCCAAGTTGCGATAGGTATTCAATTCATCGGTAATATCCATCTCAAAATCATGACGTTTCATTCGCCACTGAGCATTCGCTTTGAGCTTTTCGGCGAATTTACTAAAATCGCTTACCATCTCACCGGCGCGAATCCCCCGGCGCGAAACCTTGTCTTCGTACGCCGGCCCAATACCGCGACATGTCGTACCGATTTTTTTGGTGCGATGCTTTTCTTGTGCCATATCTGCCTGAATGTGGTGTTCAAATACCAAATGTGCCCGGTCAGAAATCAAGATTCTTCCATGAAGGTCGAATCCGGCCTTGCGCAGAATATTCATCTCATCGAGCAAGGTTGGTAAATGCACTACGCAGCCATTGCCGATCACGCACACAACTTGTTCGTGTAACACGCCCGATGGTACCAAGTGAAAGACATGCTTTTCGCCTTTTACATAAATCGTGTGTCCGGCATTGGCTCCGCCACTGGCTCGTACCACTACATCGAGGTTTTCTGAAAGATGATCGACGATTTTGCCTTTGCCTTCGTCACCCCATTGCGCCCCTAAAATCACCAAAACTTGTGGATCAGCCGCAGATGCCATAAAATCATAAAAACAACGCTACGAGCTTAATGCAATTGCAACGCCGAAAACAACCGAAAATAACCGGAACAGATGTTATGATTATGCAAAAGATACTTTTCCCCCAGCGATCACCGGCAAAGATAAAGGGTCAAGCGGGCAAAGTCCTTGTAATCGGCGGATCTCTGCTCAGCCATGGTGCTCCGGCATTGGCGGCACTAGGTGCTTTGGCGAGCGGTATCGACTTGGTACGTTTACATGTACCAAAAAGCCACGCTCCGGTTTTGCGAGGAGTTGATCTCAATTTTATGATCACTCCGTTTGCAGAAGATATCTTTGCCGTTCCAGATGCCGAGATCGCTGCGGATATCGCCGATCAATGGGCAGATGTTGTCGTTATCGGTTGCGGTTTTTTTGGTGCCGAAGCAAATGCGGTACTCCACTTTCTCAAGAACTACGAAGGACACCTCGTAATAGACGGCGGAGCATTGCAACAAAATATCACCGGCGAGATAGCAGGGCGGAACAATCTTCTTATCACTCCGCATGCCGGTGAATTCAAGCGCATGTTCGAGCAAGAACCGTCGCAACAAAACGTAAAACAAAAAGCACAGCAACTCGGCATAACCATTTTAAGCAAAGGTGCTACCGATATCATCGCCAATCGCGAAGAAAACGAATCTAACACAACCGGCTGCCCGCAAATGACAGTCGGCGGCACCGGCGATGGCTTGGCGGGAATTTGCGCGGGGCTGTTGGCGCAAGGCTATTCGCCAGTCGATGCCGCCCGCACGGCAGCGTTTTTTTACGGCAAAGCCGGTGAAAGACTCGCCCAAAAGCAACGTGTGTTTTCGGCACAAGAATTAATCGATCTGTTCAGACGATTACACGAAGATCAGCTACTGTGCTGAATCCTGCTGTAATTCGAATTCATTCTGCACCGGCAACAGTGCTTCAGCGCGGACTTTTTCAAGCGCATCCTGAAAACCGCTTGGCACCGCAGAGCCACCGGCAACATTAACAAAGCGCGGAACGTTTTGTAGTTTTTCACCGATTATCAGTTCGTTCACTTCTTCGGCAAACGCCTCTTGCAATTGGCGTTCGGTGTCATCGAGCGTTAACGGCACCACACGTACGGCAATGATAATGCCGTCATCGATTCGCATTTCAACAGCGATGTTCTGGCTTTTGTCGCTTGATTCATACTCACCGATAACGGAATAAATGCCGTCAACGTATAGCATGTCGTCATCGCTGAACAACTCCCCCATCGGCTCATCTTCTTCTACTGGCGGATTGATCACTTCGATCACCGATTTTTCTTTTTCGTTTTGATCGTTACCAAGTGATTGATTGAGTGCCGAAAGCAATTCTTCCATTTCAACGCTGTCTTCGGCAGCCCGCACAAACTCATCGTCGTCGGTTTCTGAAAGCAGCTCGCCGGTAATTTCGTCTTGATCGATTACAACCGGATCAGCCGGACCCCACAAACTCTCAATACTTTCAGACATTTCTTCGGTACTCATCTCACGCTCAATCGGTTGTGGCTCTTCATTTTGCGAGTTTTCTCTTGCCACTTCAGCAACGGTTTCGCGTAATTCGGCAAGCTCTTGTTCAATTGCCGCCAACTCGGGATCATTGGTGATCGCAGGCTCGTTTTCTTCAGCACGGATTATTGATGCCTCAAGCGCATCATCGCTTTCGTTCCCCGAAGAAATGAGCCAGAGGCTCATCATTGCCAGTAGAAACGCGTATCCTTTTTTGTTCATTTTTCTTATTTCTGTCTATTTTATCAAAATTATGGCGTAATTGCAATTCATCAACGCATCTGACCCTTTGCAGAAAAAGAGCAAAATCGATTGAGTAGTTTAAGGTTATTTACAACTGACCAGTCATCGATATTCCTATTTATTCTGAGTGCGGAGTAAGCGATTGGGGAAACCCGGTTATATTTTTCATATCAAGGAATCAGGCCGAAATCTGAGCGAAGTGTGCCAAAAGGAACACTCACGCGGATTTCGGTTATGTTAGCTCCATATTTCGAGATTCATCCGGACTTCGTTACTACTCCTTCCATTTGATTCCACACCCCATGCTCGCAACTTGTTCTTCGGCAGAAATCGAATCCCCGTTTTTTACTTTTTCAATCGCCTCACGTAATTCGTGTTTCGTTACCGCGGCTTCATCTTGCCAATTGTCGTCGAGCCTGCCGTGGTATTGCAGCGCCCTGTTTTCATCAAAAACATAAATATCGGGTGTGCACACCGCTTTGTACGCCTTGGCAACTTCTTGGGTTTCATCGAACAAGTAATCGAACGCTAAGGGGAGCTTTTTCATATTGATGAATGAATCATCGGGGTATTTTTTTGTATCGTTACTGTTAATACCGATAAACGCCACATTTTGATCTGAAAAATGATCTGCCAAGGCATTCAGCCGCGGTACGATTGCCTGCACATACGGGCAATGATTACACATAAAGATGACAACCAGAGCTTTTTTATCGGCATACGACTCTAAAGTATGGATCTCGTCATCGGTTCCTTTAAGCGAAAAATCGGGAGCCTGCATGCCAAGTAAGTTTTTGAGCGATTCGGTAAGAGCCATTTTATAAAATAAATATCGCTTTGATTATTGATTGCAAAGATGAAAAATGCAACACTTATGAAATTTTATGATGTCGAACTTGTTGGAAATGCAACCTCGACGATTAGGAGAAAAGCAAGTAAAGACCATATTCTTGGCTTGCTTTTTGAATCTGTCTCTCTAAATCGGCGATAATCAAACATACCTATTGCCATGCGGCATTAAAAAGTGTTTCGACTTCCTCCGCACTGAGCGCCCTATCATACATCCGCACCTCATCGATCTCACCGATCCAGGCGTTGTCGTAGAGGTTATGGGTGGCTCTGCCGATCAGCCAGGGTTCGTCCTCATGTTCGTTGGGTCCGGTTTGGTTGCCGGTGGCTATTGGTACGCCGTCGATGTAGAGAGTGAGGTTTTGGTTTGCTTTCGATCCGTCGTAGGTAAGGGTGTAGAGATGCCAGTCAGAATCGAGGGTGCCGTTGCGGATGGTGGATTGGTTGTTCCATTCGGCAGAGAACTCCATCT
>CAZOZW010000069.1:5288-9307 GCA_964584385.1 uncultured Candidatus Peribacteria bacterium | reverse complement strand
CCGCAGCAAACCCGTTCTTTGTCGATTGTGGTACGAGCCCCGATCTGTGTGATAGCGACGGCGACCTCGAAAATCGAAAGCTCGGTGCCTCATTAGTCGTAGAATACGACTCACTCGTGCAAGAACTCACCCCGGTTGGCATGGGGGTTACCGCCGATGTCACCTTCGATTGATCACCACTCAAGCGCGCCGCTGGCGTACTCGCGCACGGTGCCTTCGAAAAAGTTCGTCTCGATCATCGAATTCTGGGTGATCTCATCGATCCACGGGAATGGATTCGTCGCATTGAACACTTTTGGTAAACCGACTTGTTTTAAACGCGTGTCAGAAACCATCTGCAAATATTGTTCGAGGTTTTCGGGGGTTAAGCCTAAAATCCCCTCTTGAATACACGATTTTCCCCAATCGAGTTCGTGTTCGTAGGCGCCGAGAACGATGTTTTTGGCGCGCTCTTTCATCTCGTCGGTCCACAGCTCGGGTTGCTCTTCGATGATGGTGTTGAACATGTTGATGAAGATTTGCAGGTGTAAGTCTTCGTCGCGGTTGATGAATTGGATCATTTGCGCACTGCCGGGCATTTTTTGATTGCGGCGCAAAACGTAAAACACCAAAAACGCCGAGTAAAAATAAATACCTTCGAGCACGATGTTCGCCATGCAGGCTTCGAGAAAGTCTTGATCGGTTTTAAAGCTGCCGGTTTTAAAATCGACTTTTGAAACCTCGCTGAACGAATCGAGCACGTATTTGTTCTTGGTGTAGAGTTCGAGGTCTTTTTTGTACATGCCGTAGATCTCATCGGGGTCGAACCCAAGTGCTTCTACCATGGTGGCGTAACTGTGCACATGCAGCGCCTCTTCGTAGGCCTGACGCACAAGGGCGAGTTTTACTTCGGGCGAGGTCACTTGGCGCACCACATTAGTAGTAAGATTTTCGGTTTGAATACCATCTAAGTTCGAAACAAACGCCAAAGCGCGTTTGAACACACGGCGCTCGTTTTCGGTTAAAAAGTCATCGCGACGCCATTGCTCTACATCTTCGCCCATCGGCACTTCTTCGGGCATCCAGTTATTGCGCTGCATTGTTTTAAACAGCTCTTGCGCCCAGGGGTGCTTTAACGGGGCGACTTGCATCAATCCGTCGTCTTCGCCGTTGATTACGCGACGCTTATTGATGCGCGCGGCGGTTGGCGCGGCGGCGGGGTCGAAGATGATTTCTTTTTGGGCCATGGGGTTTGTTGGTTATAGAAATGTTGGTTAAGGCTGTGGTTTCATTATCGAGTAGGTTTTGAAGTAGGATTTAGGATTTAAACATTCCGGATTTAAGTATCAAGGAGCTTGAGGATGGTGACCAGAGGTTTGGAGTTCGCTTGCGTCATCGCGAGTGCAACGAAGCAATCCAGAATAAAGCGTTTAAAATTATGATGAGTAAACTTTTTTGCAAATACTACATTTAAACGGGTTTTTGCGCCTTAATGTAGTATTTTTTTGTTTTGAATTACGAATTTAGAATTATGAATAATGATTTTTCAGGGGATTCTTGGCGCGGAGCATCCCCCTTTAATAAAGGGGGAATAAAAGGGGGATTTTAAACAGCTGGAGCGACGGAATCGGGAAGAAGTTTTGGCAGAGGACGGAGACGCAGTTACGATCACGTGCTTTTGAGAAAAACATTCTTGAGATGACAAACCGGAGCAGGTGCCCCATCCAATATCCGCCCGGGCGACTGCTCATGCCGCGAGTGTGCGGCGATAAGCGGATCTCATGGTTGAGCCAGCGGAGCAAACACAACCCCTCCTAGCACCCCTTATCCCAACTCCGCCAAGGCTACGTCAGGCAGGCAGGGGGGTGACCGCTGTCTTACTTTTGCGGTAATGTAAACGAGTTTTAATCATAATTCTTAATTCCTAATTCATAATTCTCAAACCATCTTCTCAGTCACTCAGCATGTAACCCAACGCGCTACTCTCTGCTTCTACTGGCACACCTCACAATCGGGGTCGAGGATTGAGCAGAGCTTCTGTCCGGTATCGGGTGTGGCTACTGCCGGTTTTTCGTTCGTTGCCGTTGGCGACTTAGCCGGTGCCGGCTTGGTAGCGACTTTTGGCATTTCGACCGTTTTGGTGATTTGGCTGGCTGCCAGTGTTCGTAGGTAATATGTGGTTTTCATGCCCATTTTCCAGACGTTGGTATAGGTATTGCTCAGCACTTTTCCGCTGGTGGTTTTTAAGAAGATGTTTGTCGAGCAGGCCTGGTCGATCCATTTTTGGCGTCGTGCCGCCGCTTCGATCACATATTTCGCTTCGATCTCGAATACCTCGAGATACTTGCGCTTGAGCCGATTCGGGATTCCCTCGACCGGCTGCAATGAACCATTGTGGTATTTTATCTGCGAGAGTGTGTCTTCATCCCATAACCCCGCTTCCATTAAGTCATCGACCATGTAGCGGTTTAACACGACAAAGTTCCCCGAGAGGTTTTCTTTCATGTAAATATTCTTGAAGATCGGCTCTACACACGGAATCGACCCGGCAATGTTCGAAATAGTAGCCGTAGGGGCTATTGCCATACAATTACTATTGCGCATGCCGTTTTTCTTGATCGACTCGCGAACCGGGGTCCAATCGAGCTTGCCTGTTTTCGGGATCGAGAGTGGCACACCGCGCTCTTGTTCGAGCATCTCGAGGGTATCGACCGGTAAAATCCCCCGGCTCCACTTCGAACCTTCGTAACTGCTGTACGATCCGCGCTCGGCTGCCAATTGAGAGCTTGCCAAAATAGCATGGTACGACACGAGCTCCATACATTCATCGGCGAATTCGATTTGCTCGTTACTCGCAAAATCAATCCCCAGTTTATACAGCGCATCGTGGTATCCCATTAAGCCAAGCCCTACCGGGCGATGGCGGAGATTACTGTTTTCGGCTTCTTTCGTGGGGTAGAAGTTAATGTCGATCACGTTATCGAGCATGCGCATCGCCATTTTTGCGGTTTGCTCGATCATCTTGCGATCGAGCCCGTTCTCGTTGACCATTCTGGCAAGATTCAAGCTACCCAAGTTACAAACCGCCGTTTCATCATTACTGTCGTTAAGGGTGATTTCGGTACAGAGATTGCTGTTATGCACCACACCGACATGGTCTTGCGGTGAGCGGATGTTGCAGGGATCTTTGTAGGTGATCCACGGATGTCCGGTTTCAAACAGCATTGTGAGCGCTTTTTTCCAGAGATCGGCAGCTTTTACCTTGCGGGCGCTGCGCGGCGGGTTTTTTTCGTAGGCACGATATTTCTTTTCGAACTCTTTGCCGTAAATATGGTGGAGTTCGGGCACATCGCTCGGTGAAAATAGTGTCCAGTCGCCGTTTTCTTCAACGCGCTTCATGAACAGATCGGGGATCCACAGTGCCGGGTGGATATCGTGTGAGCGACGGCGCTCATCACCGGTGTTCTTCTTCAGCTCCATAAACTCTTCCACATCGCCATGCCAAATCTCGAGGTATGCCGCCATGGCGCCTTTACGCTTACCGCCTTGATTCACTGCCAAACAAACATCGTTAAAAATTTTGATGAATGGAATCACCCCCTGGCTGGCACCGTTGGTACCTTTGATCATCGAACCGGTTGAGCGGACGTTTGTCCAGTCGGTGCCGATGCCACCGGCGAATTTCGAGAGCTGGGCGACATCGCCATAGGTTTTAAAAATACCGCTGAGCGAATCGTCGACAGTGTTCAGGTAGCACGAACTCATTTGGGAGTGAGTAGTACCGCTGTTAAAGAGCGTTGGCGTACTTGAGACAAAATGGAATTGTGAAAGCGTATTATAAAACTCTATCGCCCGCTCCTCGCGATTCTTCTCTTCGAGTGCCAAACCCATCGCAACGCGCATCCACATCCATTGCGGCAATTCGAATACCGATTGCGGAAAAGTCGGGGTTTTTAAAAGATAGCGATCGTAGATCGTACGCGCGCCAAGATATTGAAACAAATGATCGCGCTCGTGATCGATCGCTTGAGCGATTTTTT
>CAZOZW010000069.1:0-5278 GCA_964584385.1 uncultured Candidatus Peribacteria bacterium | reverse complement strand
CCAGTTCAGGATTGAGCAATTCATAATCGATGCCGTCGTTGATGTATTTTGTAAACGCCTCGGCTGGGTCTGGCTCTAGGTGAATGTCGGCCTTGAGATGATCCCACAATAAGCGGGCGGCCAAAAATGAGTAGTCGTAATGTTGCTCGACCAATGTGCGAGTAGCATTGAGGATCGCCACCGGCAACTCGCTTTTAGGCATGCCGTCGTAGAGGAGTTTTACCGCTTCTTTAACAATGAGTTCGCTCGAAATGTTGTTGAGATTTTTCGAGAGGGTATCGATTTTTTCTTCCCACTCACCGGGGTTGAAGACTTCTTCTTTGCCGGTTTCGGTTTTTACGGTAAAGGTGCGGTGTTCGACCTTTTGGCGAATTTCTTCCTGCTTTTTTTGGCGTTCCTTTTTGCGATCTTCGCGGTAGAGAATGTATGCCTTGGCGATTTTTAAATGCCCGCTGCGCATTAAAACGATTTCAACCATGTCTTGGATCTGTTCCACATTCAACGATTTCTCGGGTTGCATAAAATGCTCATCGAGTGCGCGCACTACCTTATCGGTTAAATAAGCTGGGAGTTTTGCATCGAGCTCGCCGACCTCGACCGCAGCCTTTGAAATTGCTTGGGCGATTTTTTCGACAGAGAAGTCGACCGTCGAACCGGTGCGTTTTTGAATCGTATAGGGAATGGAAACGTTGGCCATGGGAAAAAAAGAGAGAGAAAACAATATGTTGTGTTTTTTTTGCGAGCAAATAACAACATATAGTGCCTAAGGCGTGAATGCAATACTTTTTTGCAACTGATAATTGCTCTCAAAGTAAAAGCGCTTTGCTTGGGCAAAAAAATCGCTATGCAATTTTGTAAATTGTGGCGAAACGAAAACTGACTGATTTTTCGGGTGCCAAGACACAAACAAACTCGCTCGACAACGCGAGCGAGTTTCCTGTGTTTTTTCAGCTGAGGTTATTCTGCAAAGAAGTAAGCGAGCAGTTCGGCAAATTCGGCAGCAGTAATCTTTTCGTCGGGGTTACATGCACCAGTACTGCTTTGTTCGATAATGCCATCGGCAGAAGCCGAATACATGTATGGCAGATACCAAGCGGTTGGAACCAGGTCGATACAGCTGCTCACCTTTTGCTCGGTCAATGGTTTTTTTGAGCTTCGGTAGAGGATTTTATACGCCTCGGCACGGCTGATCTTATGGGTTGGCATAAAGAGACCGTTACCGTAGCCATGGACAATGTCGTTTTCTTTCAACGCCTTTACGTATGGTGAATACCAGCGGCTTTCACCAACATCGGGAAAGGGGTTTTGCACCACGCTGATCTCACCGATATCAAGACCCAAAACGGTGAAGAGGATTTTTGAAGCGGTTGCGCGGGTTAAGACCATCGACGAATCATCGATCAGGCTTTCGTCTTCGAGCAAGAGCAATGCGTCTTCTTTATCTGAGAATAAGCGACCACCACCCGAAGAGCGGTTAAAGTCAGATTCGTCGTTGAATCTGCCATCGTCGGTATTGGTCGCATCTGGGTCGACGGTAATCATATAAACGGCTTGCTTCCAGCAGAGCGGACGCTTGGCTGGCACAAATATCTCGACGATTGTGTCTTCGGGCATTGCGATCTCAGAAGTATCGGCCACTACCAAGATTTTTTCATCTGGCAGATCGGTGATTTCGATGTCTTCTACATTCACACCATTGATCAAAACGCGGATATCGTCGGTGTTGATCGAACCTTCTGCCATAAAAGTAACTTTGTTCAACTCACGGTAGACACCGTTTTTAATCGGTGAGATGCGTGAGAGCACAGGAGGTTCGGCACAAAATGCCGCTCCGCCGCCGCCACCGCCCGAGCTGCGTGATCCACCGCTCGAACCGCCTGAGCCCGAGCCACCAGATCCGCCGCCATTGCCACCTGAACCATTGGTGTCATCGTCACTATCGTCGTCTGAGTCGTCATCGGAGTCATCGTTACCATCAGTATCGTCATCGGAGTCGTCTGAATCATCATCGTCATCACTTCCGTCGCCAGATCCACCGCCCCCACCTGAACCTCCTCCGCCGTTTCCGTCATCGCCATTCGTGTCATCATCACCGTCGTCATCGCCTCCACCGTTGGCATCATCGTCATCACCATTCCCATCGCTGCCGTTTCCCGAACCGCCATCTGAGCAGTCCATCTCATCATCTTCGGTGTCGCACACGCCGCCATCGGCGCCATTATCTTCAGCATCCGGATCTTCATCTTCTTTGTGTACAAAAACACAAGTAGTAACTGAGTTCTCGCCGATGTAGGCATTTACGGTGTCGTTCACCGTGTCGATAGTTGTCTTGCCGGTTAGGTCGGTGCAATACATACCCATAATGCTCCATTTTTTCGGCTGATTGGCATTAATGCTGTAGTAACCAGCCGCACCTTCGTAAATCTTCGTGTCCGAGATATCGTCGGTTGCATCGCCGTTGTTATCGAGTACGAATGTACCAAGGTCGCCCGTGTAGGTGACATTTACTTCGTCATCTGGTTGGCTGTCTTGCACGATTACGAGCATGCCGCCGGTGTGCTGGGTGTTTTCGCACGAAGTACGGATGTCGCACTCATCGTTACAAAAATCGACCCCGTAACCACCATCAACGTCGTCGGTTCCGGCACCGCCTCTTATGGCGTCGTTGCCCTTGCCGCCCTCGATCTCATCATTCCCATCGCCGCCGTCAAGCAGATCGTAGCCGGAACCACCGCAAATCTTGTCGTTGCCATCTAAACCGTATATTTTATCATTCCCACCAAGCCCAACGATTACGTCATCGCCTTCGGTGCCATAGATCTCATCATCTCCGTTCGTACCGACATGAGTCGCAACTGCGCCCAAGCACTCATGAGCTACTGCAGAAGTATCTTCTTGGGCAGGATGCTCATCTTCGTCAGATTGATCAGAATCAGAATCGCCATCATCAGTGTCAGATCCCTGATCGTCAGACTGGTCGTCTTCTGAACCGGCTTGATCATCTTCTGCTGATTCATCATTCTCGTCCTGATCATTGGTGTTGTCTTCAGATTGTGAATCATCGGTTTCGTTGCCTGACTCTTCATCAGATGCATCGGAATCAGAATCATCATCTTCTTCAATATCAGCTGAATCATCGTCATCAATCGGATCAGACTGATCATCGGCATCGATCACCGGTACGTCATCTTCAGCTTCGCTGTCATCATCAGTATCAGAATCATCACTTGAATCGTCCGTTTCGTCAGAATCATCATCTTCTTTTGCTGAATCATCTTCAGAAGTATCATCCTCCGATTCATCAACAGGAACCTCCTGCTCATCTTCGGTTTCAATATCACCTGAATCGTCGGTTGTTTCCGGCTCAATGTCATCACCGTTTGAATTACCGGATTCTTCTTCGGTTTGTTCCTCAGTCATCGACGTTGATTCGTCGCCTGAGGTTGTTTGTGCATATGCTGGCGCCACCTGAAGTGTTATCAGGATTGAAAGCGTTGCAGCACTGCTCAAGAGCAATTTAAGCACACTTTTCATAGAAAGGTTGAAAAAAGGACTGTCACATTAAACGAGTGCAAAACTGCAAATCAACTGGTAATAAGCGACGATTGTGGTAATCGCAAAACTGCTTGAAATTGCATAATTTTAGTATGTAATAATATTTTATTGATGTATACCAAAGTATACATTTCGTATACATTAAATATACATCTCGTATACATATTCAAAGATAACGATGATGATTATTTGTGTATTACCCCGTTCTGATATTCAACAATGATCCGCGAAAATGTGAATTTTTATATAAACTCAAGTATTAATACTTTATACAAAATATATAATATTCAATTTTTCTTGCTATAAACAACTTTTCCACAGGCCGCGGTTTTTTTGTTTGGCAAGGTTTTCTGCTTGTTTGTATGCATCATCGAACAAAAACGGTTTGTTGTATCGAAAGTAGTTTGCGTACCCGTTTGCCAAAGCCAGTTGTTGGTAATTCTCACCACCTGGCAAAATGATGTGTGCCAGCAATCGATCAAAGCGATCGCGCTTGCCTTGTGAATCGTCGAACACAAGACCAACCCTTTGCCCAGCCATTCGATCTTTTGCGAACGCAGCCGATTCACGGGCAAAGCACTCGGGATTATTCGTCTCGACGTTGAGCTCGGGCGAATCGATCCCGATTAAGCGCACGCGCTCGTTTTTGCCGTTATAGTTAACGGTGATCGTGTCACCATCGGCAACTCTTACAACAGAATATGTCGGCATGTTGAGATCATCGCCTAATCGTTTTTGCTCAAATTCGGTGAGTAAAACAATGATTACGATTGAAAGAGCGATTATTATAATCAGCTTACCTATTCGCCACAGAGCAGAACCTATTTGCATGATAACACCATACAGGTTTTTATAAGCACCGAAACACCATCGTTTATTGACAAAATATTTATAATGATTAAAATACGCAAGCTTCGGTGCATTGCCGAATTATGGCAAGTGCACGAGCTCTTTAACATGAAAACGCAATCTTCTAACTGAGGAATGAACAATGGTTTCATTTTGCGCCAAGAGTATAGATACGAAGAAGACCTACGAGTCGACCGAAGTGAGAACAGATGAGGAGGGCGAGCGGATCCTTAAGATTTGCGTGCCGCAGTCGGCAATGCCAGTAATGATTTATGCCGAGGACATCCCCGGTGAAAGAAGGACTTATTTTCTAAGTGGGGAAAACTTCGAAGGAATGTTTCCTACGCCGGCAAATAGCCAAAAGGCGTTGCCGATAAGTTATCCGATTAGCACTGATGGTGAGATTTATATTGCTCGCCATACTTATTCTGATAGGTTTTCATCAGAACACTACACCATCAATCTTGTGCTAGAGGAGAAATAAAATGATATACAAAGTCAAAGCATTTCAAGATGATCGAGAGCTTACCAGGCAACAAAAAATACTCGTTGAGGATAATTGGAGTATGATTGAGGAAGTCTTCACCTGCAACAATGACAAGGGAAACCTCCACATCCTACTTATCAACGAAACAGATTTCGAGGCTATATTCCGTATTTCTCTTCAGCAGCCCGGAAGGGAGGAGGAGAAATGCACAAAAAAGTACAATGGCAACGAACCACCGCACTTGGCAAGCATTAAACCCGGTGCCAAGCTCCGGGTTCGGATGATTTGGCTGCATAATAGCAGCGAAGAGGCTGAGCTTGCTTCGTTTGCCATTTATTTCCATTCCGTGGGATGAAGACCCGACGAAGTGGGTCGAAAACCCCGTGG
>CAZOZW010000068.1:3953-9369 GCA_964584385.1 uncultured Candidatus Peribacteria bacterium | reverse complement strand
AGTGAGAAATAAAAGAAACATTTGAGATTTCGAAGGAACAAGTGAGGTGTGAAATCAAAAGAAGTGAAGTTGTCGTCCTGATTGTATCGGGATTTGCCGAAGCAGTTATCGAATCACAAACTTAAGGAGGTAGTTGTATAAAATCTTAACAGCAACGAATCATTATAAAGCTTTGCCAATTGCAGACTCACTGCTACTCCAAATCGTTTAATAGGCTCTGCCGTCAAGCCCGAAGTGACACGAAAACGATTCGGAGGTGCCCGATATTAATCAAGTTTGGAATTCTAAGCAGAGAGAAACGCAATCAGTAAAGGATTTGGAGATCTGGCGCACCACACAAAACATCCATTCATAAAAAAGCCGGTTCGCCATAGGCGAACCGGCTTTTGATTCTTCATTTTTCTATATGTCGATTAATCTACTACCGGGAAGGCGACTTTGAATAATACAGAGCGTTCGTTGAGCTTTCCTTTTCCGTACGCTACACACGATGGCGCGAGTAAAGCCTGAACAGTTTCGTCATCTTCAAGGATGTATCCGCAATCGACTACTGAAAGTTCTGCTTCGTTGATATCGATCTGCTCTTGTCGGCTATCATCGAAGAATGCACGTTTTTCTTCGATCGAAAGCGGACCCGGGTATTGCAATTCTACATGACCGAGTCGGAACTCGCCATCTACCACCGCGCTGGCAATGCCTTCAGCATCTGCTACATCTACAATTCCTTTTTGTCGGATGTTCGGGAAGTTAGCGATAATCTCAGTAATAGTGTTGCCTTCGACCGCAACATCTACGACACCCGCTTGACCTGGCTCAAATGCATCGGTGACCATGTCGCTATCTGCGAAGCTGATCGCCGGAAGTGGCAGATCGGGAACAAAACGATACCATGTATTACCGGCTTCGTCTTGGTGCTCTTCGGATGTGTAATCGAAACCGAGTAAGCCGGCTCCTGCCATGGCTTTTTCAACGGCGTCAATGCCTTCGCCATCAACCTCTACTTCTAAATCGTTTGCAGTGTAGGTTAAGTGGTACAGGTCGTAATTCATAAATGTGTCACCGGTTGCAATGTTGGCAATGGTGAAATCTTGCTCGTTCATGCGAAGTACAGCCCCTTCAATACCGAGCTTTTGTCCGATTTGGATGATGAACTTGTAAATGCTCTTATCTTCGGGTCGGTCGAGAATGTATAGCGGCGCTTCTTCTTCGAGGGGTGGCATTAATTCGGTGATGTCGGTGTTCGCCCATTCAATAGTATATTTCTGATCGGGGCGAGGGGTAGGATTCGTACGCGAGATGGTTGCCGAATTCAACTCTTCTTTTTGTGTCTCGGTCAAAAACTTCAATTCCGCCTCATCACTCGGTTCAACGATTGCTCGGACAATGTCATCGGTTTCTGGCTCTGGGATTTCGACCGGTTCTGGCTCGATCGGTTCTGGCTCGGGAATCGGATCCGGTGTTGGAGCAGGATTCAGTCCGCCGGTTATTTCACCGTTATCCAGATTCGGATCAACTGGTGCATCCTGTTCTTGGTTTGATGAACTGATCACAATAATCGCGATGAGGGCGATTACCACAACAACTCCCAAAACAATAAGAGTAGATTTTTTCATTTTTGTGTGAAAGAAGAAATTATTTTTTTATCTTGCTAAAACTATAGCAGAATTGTTGACAGAATGAAAGACCTTTTGTTTCGTGGTCAGGTATCAACGCGGTACCTGAGTCGGTCTTTTCATTTTTGACGTTATATGAGATGCTCTCGATTGTTATTTTCATAAAATGACCGAAAAGATCTCCATATTCGATACAACTCTACGAGACGGCGCACAGATGAGCGGCATCAACTTTTCGGCACAAGATAAGTTCGCCATTGCCAAAAAGCTCGACGATATCGGTATCGATTATATTGAAGGAGGGTTTCCGGGGAGCAATCCAAAAGATCGGGAGTTCTTTGAGCTTGCCGCAGCGCACAAATGGCGTAACGCCAAGATCTGCGCGTTCGGTTCGACGCATCATAAAAAGTATACGCCCGAATCCGATCCGAATCTGAATGCCCTTTTACAAGCGAAAACCCCGGTAATCGTGTTATTTGGGAAAAGTTCACTTTTTCATGCCGAAGAGATTTTGCAAGTATCGGCGGAGCAGAATTTAGAGATCATCGAAGGGTCGATTCGATTTTTAGTGGAACACGGCAAACAAGTGATCTTTGATGCCGAGCATTTTTTCGACGGTTACGCAGAAGATAAGCGCTATGCAATGGCTTGCCTTAGTTCAGCCGTAAAAGGCGGAGCGATGAATTTGACGCTCGCTGATACCAATGGAGGAATGCTCCCAAGAAGTATTACAACAGCAACCAAAGCAGTACGTGACGCGTTCGAAACGCCGGTTGGGATTCATGCCCATAACGACAGCGATTTAGCGGTAGCGAATTCGCTGGCGGCGGTAAACGGTGGCGCAACGCTGGTGCAAGGCACTGTTAACGGATTGGGCGAACGCTGTGGCAATGCCAACTTGTGCAGCATCATCCCGAACCTGCAAATAAAAATGGGATTCCATGTCATGCCTGCCGAAAAACTAAAAAAGCTGACCGAACTGAGTCGCTTCGTGCAAGAACTCTGCAATCTCAATCCCCGAAAAGATCTGCCGTTTGTGGGGCGCTGGGCGTTTCGCCATAAAGGCGGCGTGCATGTGGCGGCAATGCGCAAAAATCCGAATAGCTATCAACACATCCATCCCGAACTCGTCGGTAATGCTTCATCGAGCTCAATCTCAGAGCTTTCGGGTAAGGCGAATATCAACGATTTTTTGGAGCAGCGCGGCATTAGTGCAACTGTGGAGCAAGTACAAGAAATTTTACAATCAGTAAAAGCCGCCGAGAACAACGGGCTTTCGTACGAAGGCGGCGATGCCAGCCTTGAGCTCTTGATAAACAGCATTCTTGAAAAAAGGCAAAAGCCGTTCGAGGTCAAAGACTATTTCGTCTACTCACGCATGGGAGCGAATTCTATCAACGACTGCGCCGCAATCGAAGGTACGGTAAAAGTGGTGACCAAAAGTGGTGAGTATCATACGGCAGGTTACGGAAACGGTCCGGTTAATGCGCTCGACGCCGCCATTCGCAAAGCGCTCGAACACGATTATCCGTGGCTTTCCGGCATTGAGCTGATCGATTTTAAAGTACGCATCATCGATTCGAAAAACGGCACTTCGGCAAAAACCCATGTGCAGATCGAAACGCGTGATGAAGCGGGCGAAGTGTGGCGCACGGTTGGCTGCTCGGCGAATATCATCTCGGCGAGTATGCAGGCGCTGTATGATTCGTTGGTGTATGCGATTTTTCGGAGATGAGAATTTTCAACCACTTGTCGAAGAATGATGAATTGGTGGAAGTGAATGACGAATTACGAATGTGGAATCACGATTCGCAAGCGGCTTATTTCTTGTCAGATACGTTCAAGAATCAAAGGCAGTGTCTTTGTAGAGACGTTTTGCCAAAACGTCTTAAAAAGTTGCTGAAAACATTACCCCGAAGTAACGGAGAAATACTGCATTTAGACGATGTCTACCGTATAAATGCAGTATTTTATGAGCAGATTCAAAAAATCGCTCTCTCTTCAAAACAATAAACAGACAGACTTAAAATAAGCCGATGGCAGCTTTTTGTTGATCGATAGTTATTTACTGATAGCCGATAGCTTGTTCCAGTATATTAATGCGCAAAACAACGCTATAGTCTCTTTTTTTATGAGATTCACCACTAAGTATCCTTCAAAATAAGCCCGAATTGCCAATTAGCTTATGAGCGACTCTCACAATATTCCCGCTGTTCGCCGTTTCTTGTGTTTTGCTTTTCAAAAACTGATCGTTGTTCCCTGCTCTCTGTTTCTTGTTCCCTGTTCCTTGATTAAGGCTTGCAATCCTCCAAAAAAAAGAGAAGACTTCCTAAAGCTTGAATCTCATTAGAAACCGCTTATCATGGAGGATAAAATCATCGTTACCGGGGCGAAGACCCACAACTTAAAAAATCTCAGCGTCGAGATCCCGCGGGGGAAGCTCGTTGTTGTTACCGGGCTTTCGGGCTCGGGAAAAAGCTCACTCGCATTCGATACGATTTTTGCCGAAGGGCAACGTCGTTATGTTGAGAGTTTGAGCACCTACGCCCGCCAATTCTTAGGCATGATGGAAAAACCGGATGTCGAAAGCATTTCGGGGTTATCGCCGGCGATTTCGATCGATCAAAAAACCGCACCGCGCAATCCCCGCTCAACGGTTGGTACCGTTACCGAGATCTACGATTATCTACGACTTTTATTCGCTCGCATCGGAAAGCCGCATTGCCCGATCTGTGGGCACTTGGTCGAAAAACAATCCGCAAGTCAAATCGTCGATATTATCGCCGATTACCCAGAAGGCAAACGGATTATGCTGCTTGCCCCACTGGTTCGCGGCAAAAAAGGCGAGCATTTAAAAACTTTGGAAAAGATCCGTCGTGAAGGATTTGTGCGGATGCGCATCGATGGCGAAGTGGTTTCGATTGCCGAAGAGATTGAACTCGACCCAAAAAAAGCACATACGATAGAGGTTGTGATCGACCGAATCGTGATTCGGAATTTGAAACGAAAATTCACTGAGTTAAAAAGTGGCGAAAAAGTAGAAGAAAAAAACGAAGACCGCAGTCGCCTTGCCGACTCGATCGAACTCGCTTTAAAATATGGCGAAGGTTTGATCACGATCATCGATGCCGACTCGAAAGAAGAAGTCACTCTTTCAGAAAAGTTTATCTGCCCAACTCACGGGCCGGTGATCGGCGAGATCGAACCGCGCAACTTTTCGTTCAACTCGCCGTTCGGCGCATGCGAATCGTGCCACGGATTAGGCAATAGAATGGTGATAAAACCCGAGACGGTAATGCCGAACGAAAAACTGACGATTGCCGAAGGGGCGATAGTGCCATGGGCAACGATGACCAGTCGCGAAGGCTGGAACATGCGGATTTTAACAGCTGTGAGTGAGCGGCACGGCTTTAGCATCAACAAGCCGCTCAATAAACTGAGCAAACCTATTAAAGAGCTAATCATGTATGGCACGGGCGAAGAAGAATACACGATTAAAATGGATAGCGACCGTTTTTCGGGCGATGTCGCCGTAAAATTCGAAGGCGTGATCCCCAACTTAGAACGCCGCCACCGCGAAACCGAAAGCGACTTTTCGCGAAAGCAGATCGAAAAGTTCATGGAGAAGCAAACCTGCCCCGATTGTAAAGGCACCCGGCTCAAAAAAGAGATGCTCGGGGTAACGATAGATGAGAGCAATATAATAGATTGCACGCATTTTTCGATTCGACAGGCACGAGAGTTTTTCGACGGCTTGCCAAAGAAACTGACCAACTACGAAAATGAAGTAGCGCGACTGATCT
>CAZOZW010000068.1:1178-3943 GCA_964584385.1 uncultured Candidatus Peribacteria bacterium | reverse complement strand
AGATTCTTTCGCGTTTGCAATTCTTGGAAGATGTCGGGCTTAAATACCTTACTCTTTCACGTGCGGCAAACACCCTTTCGGGCGGAGAAGCTCAACGCATTCGTCTGGCGACGCAAATCGGCAGTAAGCTCCAGGGTGTGCTGTATGTGCTCGATGAACCATCGATCGGCTTACATCAACGCGATAATTCACGATTGATCGGCACCCTGCGCGGCCTACAAGAAGTGGGCAATACGGTTTTGGTGGTTGAACACGACGAAGAAATGATGCGCGAAGCCGACTGGCTGATGGAGATCGGCCCCGGCGCCGGCGCCGAAGGTGGCATGCTCCAAGCCGAAGGAACCTATGAAGATTTCATCAAGAATGAAAATTCGACTACTGCCCGTTATCTATGCGGCAAAGATGAAATCCCCGTACCAAAAAAACGCCGTAAAGGAACCGGTAAATCGCTAAAGATCTACAATGCGCATCAGAATAATCTGCAAAATGTCGATGTGCAGATCCCGCTGGGGAAACTCGTGGGAATCACCGGTGTTTCGGGTTCGGGCAAAAGCTCGCTGATCAACCATATTCTCGCACCATACTTATTAAATGAGCTCAACCGGGCACAGCAACCAATCGGCAAGGTCGATAAGATCGACGGTCTCGCCGCGCTCGATAAAGCGATCGTGATCGACCAATCACCGATCGGGCGAACGCCACGTTCGAATCCGGCAACGTATACCGGCGTCTTCACAGATATCCGCGATCTGTTTTCGGCAACATCAGAGGCAAAACTCCGCGGCTACCGCCCGGGGCGCTTTTCGTTCAATGTTAAAGGCGGGCGCTGCGAATCGTGCCAGGGTGATGGTGTCGTTAAGATCGAAATGCACTTTCTGCCCGATATCTACGTGCCGTGTGAAGTATGTAAGGGTAAACGCTACAACGCCGAAGCGCTCGAAATCACCTGGCGTGGTAAGAACATCGCCGATGTATTAGATATGACCGTTACCGAAGCCTACGAATTTTTTAACGCCGTCCCGTCGATCAATCGGAAGTTGGATACTTTGATGCAAGTGGGGCTTAACTATATTAAGCTCGGGCAATCGGCAACAACGCTTTCGGGTGGTGAGGCGCAACGTATTAAATTGGCAACAGAGCTGAGCAAACGCAGTACCGGCAAAACCTTTTACATTTTAGATGAACCGACAACCGGCTTACATTTCGACGATATAAAAAAATTGTTAGATGTATTGAATGCGCTCGTCGAGGGGAAAAATACCGTACTGGTGATCGAACACAATTTGGATGTGATCAAGTGCTGTGATCATTTGGTCGATATTGGCCCCGAAGGCGGTAGCGGAGGAGGTGAGGTAATTGCCACCGGTACGCCGGAAGAAGTCGCTGAGGTCAAAAAATCGTTCACCGGGAATTATTTGAAGGAGATGTTGAAGTGAGAGAGGAGGAGTTTGAGAATTGAGGATGGAGAATAGAGAGTGGGAATAAATAGAAGCAGGAATTACGAATAATGAATTACGAATTACGATTAAATGAGTAGAGACGTTTTGGTAAAACATCTTATGCAATATTTCTAGACGCCCAAATTACAATGTAAAATACTGTATTAATACGGGGAGTTACGTATTAATGCAGTATTTTGATTATTCGTTTTGCTATTTGTTGCAATTTGCATTGTGGTATCTATGTTCCTTTTGTTTCGAAGTCGATAAATAACAGGATGTTTGTGATACAAAGTGTTGTCGCCCCGGTCGAAGTGCCGAGAGCCTGTCCCGATCGAAGCATCGGGATCTGCCGAAGTGATTAAAGAAGCATAAATCCAAGGAAGCAGAAATATAAAAACTTAATAGCAACGAATGATTAGAAAACTTTGCCTATTGCAGACTTGCTGCTCCTCCAAATTGTTTAATAGGCTCTGCCGTCAAGCCCGGAGTGACACGTAACGATTTTCTAGTATCCGGCTTTAAGTGACGTTTGTGCTTTCGAAGTTGAGTGCGAAGTGAGAAATCAAAAGAAGTGAAGTTGTCGTCCCGATTGTATCGGGGTCTGCCGAAGTCAGTGAGGAAGCATAGATCCAAGGAAGCAGAATTATAAAATCTTAAAACCAATGAATGACAATAAAGCTTTGCCAATTGCAGACTTGCTGCTCCTTCAAATCGTTTAATAGGCTCTGCCGTCAAGCCCGGAGTGACACGTAACGATTTTTAGTATGCGGCTGTAAGTGACGATTGGTTTTTCGAAGTTGAATGCGAAGTGAGAAATAAAAAAAACATGAGATTGTCGCCCCGCACTTGATGCGGGGTCTGCCGAAGTAATTAAAGAAGCATAGATTCAAAGAAGCAGAATTATAAAATCTTAATAGTAACGAATGATTAGAAAGCTTTGCCAATTGTAGACTTGCTGCTACTCTGAATCGATTAATGGGCTCCGGGTCAAGCCCGGAGTGATACACAAATATTGCTAAGCTTATTCGTTGATTTTCACGACCACAGATACGAGCAGAAAAACAGCGCAATCAGCGCACCCGATCTAAAAAAAAGCATACAAAAAAGACGAGCTAATTGCTTAGCTCGTCGTAGTCACCAAATTCATTTTATTCGCTTGTATCCTCCGTGATATTTCTAAATTGTGACAATCCAAATCTATGAGTCAGATTCGGCTCAATTAATAATCCAGCAAATTTATCCGAATCTGCAGCGCTGGTATTATTTGCCGAGTTCTCGTCCGGAATCATTGCCGAAAACATAGCAGCAAACTGCTCAGGGGTA
>CAZOZW010000068.1:0-1168 GCA_964584385.1 uncultured Candidatus Peribacteria bacterium | reverse complement strand
TTCCTTTTAGCCGTATTAGGCTGTCGAAACTTTGCTTTCATCATAGCTACGAGTGTTTCTGCTTCGGGGAGTTTGCTTTCTAGCTCAACAGCAGATGAGCCTGATTGTAAATCACCCGATTCAAAATTGACTTCGAAACTAGGATATAACTCACTATCATTGTCTTCTGCATCATCAACGTACGGGTAGAATGTGGTAGTCATTTCATTTACCTTTTATTTAAAGTTAAAGAGACGGGCTTTAAGCCCGTCTCGTGTCTCCAGGTTAAGCGTAATTGTCGTCATCAGTTACGGCAAAACGTGCTGCACCGGTCGTAGCAGTCATCGGGCTTTTCCTGGTCAGACCAGGAAATTCCTTTTCGGCCACGGGCGCCTCAACGGTCACCCGAATATCTGCCATGCCTTTTTCATCATCGGCTGCCATACTACGGAACTGCCAATCTGCCGCTTGTTGTGCGGCAATTTTGGCATTCGCCTCTTCTTCACGTTTCGCTGCGCGATTTGCTTTCAAATCGAAATAGCTCATTTTACTACCTCACTAGTTTAGAAAAAAGCATCCATGCAAAGGATTACTGGAGCGATATATCCGTTCACCGCCCCAAAAAATCACCAAATGGTTTTAGAAGCTTTTCGTGGCAGTGAACGTTTGGTTGCGATTATTGCAAAACCGCAATAGTAATTGCCGATACTTTTAACAAAGATCGAAAGGTTTTGCGCAAACCGCAGGTGTTAAAGAACTTGGTGACAAATCTCAAACTAAGAAATAACAAAGCGTATGTCAAGTTTTTCGCTGCATGAAGCGATACATTCGCTAACAATTTTTGGTTGGCAACAATATGTTTTTCGGGCTTTCAAAATAAGTACCTAAGGTGACACGTAAGCGCTTGTGAAGCGAGCAGTTGTTGATATCGCTCATGATTTCGAAGGTGAGCATATCGCAATCAACAAAGGATAAAAGAAGTTGTCGTCCCGATTGTATCGGGTTTTGCCGAAATGATTAAAGAAGCATAAATCCAAAGAAGCAAAAATATAAAATCTTAATAACAATGAATGATTAGAAAACTTTGCCAATTGCAGACTTGCTGCTCCTCTGAATCGATTAATGGGCTCCGGTTCAAGCCCGGAGTGACATACAAACGATTTCGCGGTGTTCGGTTGTAAATGACGTT
>CAZOZW010000067.1:7997-9650 GCA_964584385.1 uncultured Candidatus Peribacteria bacterium | reverse complement strand
GGTTATCACGGTTTGCCCAAACATATGAAACCGGCTACAAGCCGGCTCCAGCCCCCCCCGAACTACTTCATATCTTACTGTTTCGTCGCCGCACCGATTCGCGTGTTCCAAGGAAGAATGAATCCATCCCGCGCAAGCGAAAATTGAATACGAAATAGTTAAAATACTGCATTTACACGTCATTCACCGTATTAATCCAGTATTTGTGTTTCGATGGTATTTGAGATTAGTCGTGGAGTGAGCCGGTGCCGGCTTACAAGTCGGCGTAATATATTCTGCAACTGATGAAGATATTTCTGTACACCTTAGAACACGGAATCGTGTCTGAAAAAAACACTCACAATTGTCAATTCCCCCGAATACAGATACAATAAGAGTAAGTATTTTCTCCCATGATCTCACAAATCTTCGACCCGCAATCGGTGGCTTTAATCGGTGCCTCTTCAATACCCGGTAAACTCGGCTACGATATTTTAAGTAATCTTAAAAACCTCGGCTACACCGGCACACTTATTCCGGTAAACCCCAAGGGCGGTAAGATTCTAGGATTAGATGTCAGCACCTCGGTCGATGATCTACCGATTGCACCCGATTTGGTACTGATCGCGATCCCCGCGAAATTGGTGAATCGAACACTGATCGAATGTGCAGAAAAGGGGATTAAGAACGTAGTGATCATCTCGGCAGGTTTTAAAGAAGTTGGTGGCGAAGGAATTAAGCGCGAAGAAGAAATGCAAAAGATCATCGCCGAATACGGCTTGAATGTTATTGGCCCGAACTGTCTTGGGGTAATCAGTACGGCGGTGAACATGAACGCCTCGTTTGCCGAAGGCATGCCCTCTCCCGGTAACGTCAGTCTTATTTCACAATCGGGCGCTATGGCGGTAGCTATGATCGACTGGGCGTACCAAAGCGGCTTGGGCTTTAGCAAGATTATTAGCATGGGGAACAAAGCCGGGCTCTCAGAAAACGATCTACTGCAATACTTAGGTGACGATGACGATACGAAAGTGATTTTATTGTATTTGGAGAGCATACTCGATGGCGAGAAATTTTTAGAATTAGCACGCAAGATCAGCCTCAAAAAACCGATCATCATCTTAAAATCGGGGACCAGTGAAGCGGGTACTAAAGCGATCAGCTCACACACCGGTTCGCTGGCAGGGAGTGATGAAGCGGTTTCGACTGCGTTTGAGCAAGGTGGTATCATCCGCGCTCATTCGGTACAAGAACTGTTCGATTACGCAAAGGCCTTTAGTTATCAGAACGTGCCACGCGGCAAACGGCTCGCGATTGTGACGAATGCCGGCGGCCCCGCGATTATGGCGACCGATTATGTCGAGCAGACCAAACTGAAACTGGCAGAAATCGGCGAACAAACCGAACAAAAGCTGGCAGCCTGCCTGCCGGCAACTGCGGCGCTGCATAACCCGGTCGATGTGATCGGTGATGCATTGGTCGACCGCTACCGCAACGCGATCGAGATTCTACTCGAAGACGAGAGCATCGACGCTTTACTGGTGATTCTTACCCCGCAGGTGATGACCGAGGTGAAACGCGTAGCAACCGTAACCACCGCGCTTGCGCATCAGCACCCCGAAAAAACCGTGCTCAGTGTTTTCATCGGTGGCGAAAGCATAGAACGAGGCGAAA
>CAZOZW010000067.1:3085-7968 GCA_964584385.1 uncultured Candidatus Peribacteria bacterium | reverse complement strand
TGTTTCGCCGGCATAAGTTTCCGAATTATGTCTTTCCCGAGCGAGCAATCAATGCGCTCGATAAAATGTATTGCTACGGCAGATGGATCCATCACGAAAAGAAACGGATCGAGCAGGTCAGCAAAATGCCGCCATCGAAAAATCGCAAGCAAAAAGCCGAAGTACTTTTTGCCGGCAAACGAACCGGCGACCGGCTCGATATCGATGAGATCAAACAACTAATGGAGATCTACGGCGTGTCGACCCCCGAGATCAAGCTCGCTACAACCGAAACCGAAGCAACGGAATTTGCCGCTGAGATCGGTTACCCGGTTGTGATGAAGATCGCTTCGCCTGATATCTACCATAAAACCGATGTCGGCGGGATTCGCATCGATATTCAAAATGAGAAAGAGGCAAAAGAAGCATTTGACGATATATTGTCGACAGTAAAAGCAAAAGCGCCCAATGCCAAAATCGATGGCGTGAGCGTAGAGGCGATGCTCAGCCTCGGGAAAGAAGTGATCATCGGTGCAAAAAAAGATCCGCAGTTCGGGCATATGGTTATGTTCGGCTTAGGCGGTATTTATGTCGAAATCTTAAAAGACGTTGTTTTCCGCATCAATCCTATTAATCATAGCGAAGCCTTGCGCATGATCGAAGAGATCAAAGCGATTAAGATTTTAAAAGGGGCACGTGGTGAAAAGCCCGTCAACCTTGACAGTATAGCCGAAGTAATAGTAAAAGTTTGTCAAATTCTTACCGACTTTCCGCAAATCCAAGAATTCGAGATGAATCCTCTGATTGTCAGCGAAAGTCGCGGAACCATTGCCGTTGATACCAACTGCATTCTCTAGACATTCTTTTCTTTTCATCTTATGGCTCAAGTCGGTATTCGGGAATTCCACGCTAAAAAACTTCTTGCGACCGGGCTTTCCCGCTTTTCAGAGAACATAGATTATTCGGGCGAGATTGCTCTCGTTACCCCCGAAACAGATTTTAACGAGTTGGCGAACAAAAACCCATGGCTCAAAAATACCGAACTCGTCGCCAAACCCGATCAACTGTTCGGCAAACGCGGTAAGCATGGGCTGATCGGCTTAAAACTCTCACTGAAAGATGCCGAGAGTTGGATCACCGAAAAATCATCCGCTCCGGTAACCATCGGTAACAACACCGGCAAACTAACGCATTTTGTACTCGAACCGTTCACCCCACACGAAAAAGAGTATTATGTCTCTATTCAAAGCGAACGCGAAGGCGATGTCCTCTCGTTTTCGTACGAAGGGGGAGTCGAGGTCGAAGAAAATTGGGAGAAGGTCAGCCAACTTAAAATCGGCGCGCTCGAAACCCTCACCGCCGAAAAGCTCGATACAATTATCAAGCCCGGCGATGATGCCATATTATTAAAAGACTTCTTACAAGCACTGCACAAATTTTATCGCGAATATAACTTTGCCTTTTTAGAGATCAACCCATTCGCGATTGTAGATCAAAAAATCGTTCCACTCGACATGGTGGCAAAACTCGATGATACCGCCGCCTTTGAAAGTGCGAAAGACTGGGGAGCAATTGAATTCCCATCGCCATTCGGCAAAGAACTCGCTCCTGCCGAAAAACACATCAAATCACTCGATGAAACAACCGGCGCCTCGCTCAAGCTGACGGTTTTAAACCCAAAGGGCAAGGTGTGGACAATGGTCGCCGGCGGTGGGGCGAGTGTGATCTACGCCGATACCGTAAGTGACCTTGGCTTTGGCCAAGAACTCGCCAACTACGGCGAATACAGCGGCGACCCGAGTACAGAGCTGACCCGTGCCTATGCCGAAACTATTCTAGACCTAATGACCAAAGAACAAGTGGGCAAAGTTTTGGTGATTGGCGGCGGTATTGCCAATTTCACCGATGTCGCCAAAACCTTTACCGGCATTATTCAGGCACTCGAAACCTACCAAGAACAAATCCGCGAGCAAGGCATTCGATTATTCGTACGCCGCGGCGGCCCCAACTACGGAGAGGGGCTAAAAAAGATTAAAGCCGCTGCCGATAAAATGGAAATACCAATGGAAGTATTCGGCCCCGAAACCCATATGACCGCGGTTGTAAAAATGGCAACCGACACTCTTTAATTCTATTTAGATAGCAGATCATGACCAAACCCGATTACCAATTGTTCGACGAGAATACGACCGCGATTATTTTTGGCTACCAGCAAAAAGCGGTGCAACGCATGCTCGATTTCGATGCCGTATGCAACCGCGAAACCCCGAGCGTGGCTGCGATTGTAAACCCCACCCGCGGCGGATTCCACAAGGCATTTTTTGGCGACAAAGAAGTTTTGATCCCCATGTATCGCACCTTGGCCGAAGCAGCGGCAAATCATCCAACTACCGATGTGGTTATCAATTTTGCCAGCTACCGTAGCGCTTATGCTACCAGTATAGAAGCGCTCGAAACCGAAACCATCAAAACCGTGGTCATCATCGCTGAGGGAATCCCCGAGCAACGCACACGTCAACTGGTCGCCACAGCAAAAAACCTGGGCAAGTGGATTATCGGCCCGGCAACGGTTGGCGGCGTGGCAGCCGGTAGTTTTAAAATCGGCAACAGCGGCGGTACGATCGAGAACATCATCAATTCAAAACTCCATCGCCCCGGTTCGGTCGGTTTTGTCTCAAAATCGGGCGGTATGAGTAACGAGATGTACAATGTAGTAGCGCGTAATGCAGATGGCATTTTCGAGGGAGTGGCAATCGGTGGCGACGCCTATGCCGGCTCATCGCTGCTCGATCACTTATTGCGGATGGAGCAAAACCCCGCCATTAAAATGTTGGTATTGCTGGGCGAAGTCGGCGGCAGCGAAGAACACCTTATCGCCGATGCGGTAAAAAGTGGGCAGATCAAAAAACCACTCATCGCTTGGGTAACGGGCACTTGTGCGAAAGAGTTCCCCACCGAAGTACAATTCGGCCATGCCGGAGCGAAAAGTGGCGGCGCAGGCGAAAGCGCCGATGAGAAGAACGCCGCGCTTAAACAAGCCGGAGCGATCGTTCCCGATTCATTCGATAACTTCGACGATAAAATCCGCGAAACCTACGAAGAACTGATCAAAGACGGCATCATCCAAGAGTTCGAAGAGCCCACCGCGCCAAGCATCCCAATGGATTATGCAACCGCGGTCAAAGAGAAAAAGGTTCGCAAAGCAACCGATATCACCTGTTCGATTTCGTGCGATACCGGCGAAGAAGCCACCTACTACGGCGAACCGATCAGCTCGGTCGTTGAAGACGATGCCAAAAATATCGGGTATGTTTTGGGCTTATTGTGGTTTAAAAAACAACTCCCGCCTCAAGCCTGCCAATATATTGAAATGGTTCTACAAACCGTCGCCGACCACGGCCCGTGTGTTTCGGGCGCGCATAACGCCATTGTGGCAGCTCGCGCCGGTAAAGACGTAATGAGCAGCTTGGCAAGCGGTTTACTAACAATCGGCCCGCGCTTTGGCGGAGCGATCGACGGCGCTGCCACCTACTTTAAAGATGCCTACGATAGGGGACTAGAGCCACTGGAGTTTGTAAAAGAGATGAAGAAAAAAGGCATTAACATCCCCGGTATCGGGCATGCCATAAAAAGCACCAAAAACCCCGACCGTCGCGTAGTAAGCCTGAAAAAATTCGCCAAAGAAAATTTTAACAGCACACCATTGCTCGACTACGCCCTAAAAGTAGAAGAGCTAACCACCTCGAAAAAAGCAAACCTTATTCTAAATGTCGATGGCTGCATTGGCATAACTTTCGTTGATATGATGAAAAGCCTGCCCGAAATGTTTACCGAAGAAGAAGTAAACCAAGCGGTAGAACTGGGTATGCTTAATGGATTATTCGTACTGGGCAGAAGCATTGGGATTATGGGGCATGTGTTTGACCAAAAACGACTTGGGCAAGGCTTGTATCGGTATCCGATGAGTGATGTGTTGTATTTGACGAAGGGGGAGACGAATTAAGACAGTTATCAGTTATCAGCTACCAATCATCATACATTGACTACAACTAAAATTTAGCTCAAAGCAGTCTCGTTAACCGTCCAGTTCACTGGCGGTGTTCGAGACGGTTACAGGTTGAGAGATTCCCACGCTCGTCCAAGTCTTTTCATCACCATCGTAAAAGCATAAGAGAATCTCGGTGAGCTCGAATAATAAGCAGTTGACTTGGACGGCGCTTACAAACGAATCTATCCTTTGTTCGGTCTCGTGTTGACCTAGACGGTCACGAGTATCAGAGCGGTTGAATGTATTGTCTCCCGGCGGTGTCTCCGGGTGCGATCAGAGAACAAACGAAAAGCATCAAGAAGCGAGGGACTCCGCCGTCATATTCAACGTGACAAATCCTGAAATACCGCTAAAATGAATCACCATGGCAGTACGCAAGAAGATTCACAAACCTGGCTTTGTGCATTTCATCACCTTTACGATATGCAGATGGCAATCGGTTTTTACCGAAGAAAGGTATACCGATCTCATCTATAAATGGTTTGATTATCAAAGAGCACGATATGAGAACAGAATCCATGGGTATGTCATCATGCCGAATCATTTTCACGGATTGATATATCTGTCGGACAAATCTCCGCCTATCAACAAGCTCATCCAAAATGCGAAGCGGTTTTTAGCTTATGAGATCGTTCATCTGCACGAGGAGGATGGAAATGAGGATGTTCTACGCATCTTTAAAGAAAATGCAAGAATGGATAAAGGCGCCAAGCATAAAGTATTCGAGGAACGATATGATTCAAAGGTGATCGATAATGGCGAACTATATCTTCAAAAGCTGGAGTACATCCACAATAACCCCTGTAGATCACCATGGAACCTTGTAGAGCTGCCGGAGAAATATCCTCACTCGAGC
>CAZOZW010000067.1:0-3032 GCA_964584385.1 uncultured Candidatus Peribacteria bacterium | reverse complement strand
TAGATAAAATTTGGTAGGCTATAAAAGCTTGGAAATGTTAAAACGGCGGAGTCCCTCTAACTCGCTCCGCTCGAAAGAGGAGACTCCGCCGGGAGAAAAGACAGATGGAGCAGTATGATAGCAAAATGGAAGAATATAATAAGGAGTTGGAACAGTGGGAAGAAGAAAATGGTATAGATGCTGACGATATTGTTTAATGTAATTTATCAATCATAATGCTTAAATTATTGCCATTGAAGAACCCGGATCTAAGTTATTTTATTGATGCGATTGAGTATTATCCATCCCTTTTGCGAAATTTTTTGCCGCATATAGACTTGAAGAACGGTGATTTTTTTGTAATTGCACCACCTGACTCTAATAATAAAAAGATATACGACTTCGAAACAGGGGGGGGTTATTAGCTCCTCCGTGAATTATTATGCGGACGGTGTTCGTATTGAACAAATTACAAATGCTGCCAATTATTTCTTAGTAGATTACATTTCGGACATTTTTCAGAAAGATCCAGATTCCATATCTTTGTTTTTCCAGAATCAAATTGGTCATGATGATTATCGTGGTGCCGAGCACCACGATATATACCGTTGTGGTAATCAGTTATTTCACAAACTCTCATCAGACAATACAGAAGACGACATTCTGTCAGTAATCAAAGAAAGTAAAGAATTAATAGGTGATATCGGTCTTATTCTAAAGATAAAATCAGACAAAATTGAATCATTCATTGATTTCAAGAATGAACTATCGAAAGAAGGTGTCAGACAATTAATAAATCACGTTACGCATATTGTTTTCGGTGTATATGACGGTGAAAGTTTTGTCATTTGGAAAAAAGAAAATAGGAAGTCTTAAGAGGCAGTACGGTATTATCTTTTAGTTACCTCTTCGTTCGGTCATGTCTTGTCTCACCTTGATAACAACTGTTCAAACCTCAAGCACATCAGAATTGCACCATGGTTGAGATGAACGCATCTTTTATCGACACTCCAATACTAACATATTTTGATTCGCAATCCTGCGTCAATGCAGCATCAAAATGGCGATCAGTTTTTCATCATTCCGAGAACCGCTCAACCCGTAACTCGAGTGTTCATCGTAAAACTTTAATTTTTGGCACACGGTCACGTCAACCCTGGTGCTCATCTTAAACGCTTTCAGGCTATGCGGTTGTCATCGGGCTGGGAAAAGACGTGACCGAACGGAGGTACACGAATATCATTTTCTTGATAACGTGTCATATAAATACACACAATTAAACCATGAAAAAAATGACTTCTGCAAATGTAAAGGGCAACTTTTCGCAAGTAATGAAAGACGTTCGAAAAGGTGAGGAGATCATCGTCAGTTTCGGAAAGCAAAAAGAAGATATTGCTGTCATAATTCCCATACAAAGCTTTAAAAAAGCGAAGAAGCGTAAGCTGGGAATACTGAACAAAAAAGTGGAATACGCGATTTCAGAGAATTGGAAAATGACTGATGATGATTTTTTGAGATCATGAGAATCCTCATTGACACTCATTTCTTACTCTGGTCTATTCTCGATAGTGAAAAACTCACCAGCAGAGAAAAACAGATATTGTCTGATGCAGAGAATAATGAGATATACATCAGCCCGATCAGCTTTTTAGAGATATCGCTAAAATATTCAATAAAGTCACTACACCTCAAAGGGGTTACTCCAGACATGTTCCCCGAATTAGCCGCCCAGGTCGGCTTTGAGGTGCTACCGCTTACCTCAATCGATTATGCCTCGTTTCACCATTTACCAAAAATGGAACACAGCGATCCTTTCGACCGTATACGTATTTGGCAGGCAATACAAAACCGCGTGCATATGATGTCACGAGATGCTGAATTCGATCACTACAAAGCCCATGGGTTAATACTCGTATGATACATAGTGTAACTCATCTCGTTCTAACGCGTTATAAATATTGACGGAGCAATTCCGCATAAAAAAAATCTCATACCAACTCAAAAAATGCTGCTTTTATACGCAAGCAACCGTATTAATGCAGTATTTTCAAAAAACAAGATCAAAATTAAATTCACCTTAAAGTTAGCTTTTGTAAAGAAAAAGTTGCCGTTTCGTTTTGACAAAGAAAAAAAAATACCAGTACATTCTATTTCGATACATGAGATTCGCAAACTTTGCAGATACAACCGCAAAGCGGTAAGCAAGAGTAAAGAAGCGCTCTCAGACAAAATTTCTTTAACCACCACATTCCATGTCGCAGATCATTTGGACAAAGATCGACGAGGCACCCGCCTTGGCAACCTACTCACTTTTACCAATCCTCCGCGGATTCACCAATTCTGCCGGAGTCGATGTAGAAACCGCCGATATCTCACTCGCCGGTAGAGTGATCGCCCTGTTTTCCGATCAACTGCCTGCAGAACAAAAAATTGATGATGAGCTGAGCAAACTCGGTGAACTCGCCAAAACCCCGGCAGCGAATATCATCAAGCTCCCGAATGTTTCGGCATCGGTGCCACAGCTCAAAGCAGTAATCGCAGAGCTGCAAAGCAAAGGGTATGCCATTCCCAACTACCCCGAAGATCCGCAAACCGCAGAAGACAAAGCACTGGTCGAAAAATTTAAAACCGTGCTCGGCTCGGCGGTAAACCCGGTTCTGCGTGAAGGAAACAGCGACCGCCGCGCCCCACAAGCGGTAAAGAACTACGCAAAAAAATACCCGCATTCGATGGGTGATTGGGCACCGGATAGCAAAGCCCATGTTGCCAGCATGAGTGCCGGCGACTTTCGTAATAATGAACAATCGACGACGGTTTCCAAAGATACAAACCTTAAAGTAACATTCAAAGGTGCAGACGGCAGCGAGAAAGTGCTCGCCGATAAGGCTCCCGTAGAAGCGGGCGAAGTAGTAGATGCCACCTTTATGAGCAAAAACGCACTGGTGAAGTTTTTAGAAGAACAAGTCGAAGATGCCAAAGAAAAAGGTGTTTTATTCTCGCTCCACATGAAAGCGACAATGATGAAAGTCAGCGATCCGATCATCTTCGGGCAT
>CAZOZW010000066.1:1501-9931 GCA_964584385.1 uncultured Candidatus Peribacteria bacterium | reverse complement strand
AGGAGACTGTGCCGGGGTGGTAGCATGAGTACATAGGCGTAGACCTTGAGGTTTTTGTGATGATGACAGTGGATGAGCGAGTCGCGGAGGATGGAGAAGCGGTTATTACGGTCGAACAGGGAGTACCGGTTGTGTACGGTAAGGGTGATGAAATGAGGAACGGTGTTCAGATTTCGTTTAACGGTGGGTGATGGCATGTGTGGCGAATGATATAAGAAAGAGAAGATGGCAGTCTACGACAGCTGTTGTTCAAACGCAAAACCAAACGGGGGAAGCGGGTGCTCTGCGAGACACCCACTCCGGCTGAAGAATTTTAAAAAAGGAATGAAATTTTTATTTTTTCTATAATTTAATGACTAGCTTTACTTTTTTAGGATTTATTTTTTGATATATTAAAATGAGCATGGTATAATACACTATAAATCCTTCAAAACAAACATTTCTCAATACAAATATGAATATCAAAACCGAGCAAATGAACGTATTCGGCAGCTTTAAAAAAGCACTGGCATTACTAACGCTGTGCGCGTTAATGTTGCAAACGGTAGGCGTTGGTGGTTTTGCATTGGCAAATGCAAATGCCGAAGAGGTGGTTGCCGAGGAGAGCGAAAGTGCAACCGAAGAACAAGATGTTGCGGCAGATGAAGATAGCACCGAAGAAACCGGTGGAGTGAGTTATAAAAGTGCGATAGAGTATTTTTTGGGTTCGATGGTGCGTGATGAGGGGTTGGAAGGGAAGGTTAAAGACGGGAAGATATTGCGAGTGAAGGATGGTGAGGGCGAGGCTCAGCCGCCAGTTCACGATGAAGAAACGATTGAAGATGAGATGCATGATAATGACGATGCAATTTTAGTTGCAAAAAAATATGTTGAGGAGCGTGTACCGCATCTTGGTCCGTTTGAGCTCTTTGATAGAGAAGTATATTATGATTTAGATGATACACCCCATTATGAAGTATTAACTTTTTTCCGAACCGAGCTTGGTGAAATGCCTGCTAAAAGCGATGTTATCGAAAATATGAGAAGCCTCGCGGAAGAAATCAGGTTAAACTCACAACAACACAGGGCTTGGAAAATGGAGTATAAAGCTAAACTGTTAAATGGTGAGCAGGATGACAAATTTGAGTATATGCAAAAGGAAGAACAATTCATGAAAAATGAAAACAGGTTGTACGAAAAATATCGAGGCCAAATGGATTTCATTAATATTTGGCTGACTAATGAATCAGGTCAACCTCAGATTGCTGAAAACAAGGGAAGTTTTTCATTGCCTCATCATTTAATAAACTACATACCCAAAGAAACAAAGCTTGTAGATACTCAGTTTGAAAAATACAGCTTGGGTCGGTATTATCATGTTGATGACTGGCAAGAATATTATGGCTTATTACCACCGGACTATGACTTAAGTGGTAAGTCTACAGATCCACCTTACTTAATGCGTGGGCATGATGGTGAAATTTATTCGAGCGAAAACCTCGAATCGGAAAAAAAAAGAAGTACTATTAAAAATGACTTGGATCACAATCTTGAACAAGCTGATAAATCTGTTACCACTGTGATCACCCATGGGTTTCAGGCTCGTGGGTCCCTACCAGATTGGACAATCGAAATGGCCAAATTAATCTTTAGCGATCAATTCTTCCTAAACAGTAAAATATATGTATACAGTGATGAGAACTCTTTTGACATCCTACCAGGTTACAACGTCAATGGGGCAAAACACAACATTTTAGTAATGGATTGGAGTTCTATGAGCAATGACCCCGGTAAAGGTTATTCAGAAGCGGCTGGTGATGCACTTTTTAATGCTCTACTAGCAGGGTATGAATCGGATAAATTTGATTTGTCATATCTACATTTTATTGGACACAGTCGTGGTGCTGTTGTAAACAGTGAGGCATTAGAACGTCTGCTTTGGTTAATATCAGATGAAAATGACCATAAGGATCCAACCATATATCATACTCCCACAATACAAGTCACAACACTAGATCCACATGATCATGGAATTATATTTGAAAGTGTTGTTACAGATTATGATGTAAATCCATTAGATCTAAAAAGTGGTTTTGAAAATTGGGAAGGTGTCAAGTGGGCTGATAATTATTATAGCACTGATGATATTATTAGCGACTTAGACGGAAGATCAATTCCTGGTAGTTATGAAATTGAACTATCCGATAAAACCTGCGATGATCATGTTCCATTTCTTTGCTATAGTGATCCATTACATCCAACATGCCAAAATTTAGCACCAAGTGAATGCTTCGGTCATAGCAGAGTTCATAGTTGGTACCATTGGACTATTAAAGATGACGATAATATAACCGATCCCATTGTAGCTGAATGGTGGTATGGATCAGGAAACAGACCTGAACGACATTTAACTGGTTATAATCACGCTCGAACTCTAATATCGGGCGACACACCACCGCCTGCAGAAGACCACAGAACACCAGTTAAATTCAGAAACTCTGACTGGATTGTAAACGGTGATTTTGCCAACAATGCTGGTGCCCTGCTGGCTGATGATATTGATAATCCTGGATGGTGGTATTTTGGTGGTGGTGGCGATGGATCTATACAACGCGGGCACCTTGAGTTGGATAAAGGAAATGAAGAAAAAAAGCATAACTGGTTTTATATCCCTAAAACCGCTACTGGTATTAAGTATGAACTGAGGGTTAATGAAGCAGATGATGTTGCTCTTAATGGAATATACGACAGATTCATTTTTTTAATAAACGGCCTTGTTGCAGCAGGTCATAGCAAGATTCTGAATCAAGATTCTGAATCTGATAATTTTACCACGCAAATAGTGGCTTTTGGCAATGATCAAAGCAAAAAAGGAGCAAATAAGCGCATTGAATTCAGGATTGAACCCGGAGGTGGAACTGCAGCGGATTCCGAAGTTTGGATTGATAACGTAGAGCTACTTTTTCCCTTTGAATCATATACAGACCTACATCGAAATCACTGGGCATACGGTTACATCTTGCAACTGAGCAAAGATAATATTGTTTCCGGCTATCCTGATGGTACATTTGGAGCTGAAAAAGATGTAACCCGAGCCGAAACGCTCAAAATGGCTATAGAGGCTTACAGCAAGAGTTTTTCATATGAACCATTAACGGAAACTGGTTTTGAGGATGTTTCGATAACCGACTGGTATCATCCCTATGTTTCTCATGCTAAAAATAAAGGTTATATATCAGGCGCAAGTTGTGGTTCAAATATATGTTTCTTTCCAAATGAACCGATATCCAGATATGAAGCGGCAAAAATTATTCATGCTGTCTTTAAGAAAATGACGTATACTGGGCAAGATGGGTTTGACGGAACCTGTGAATCACTTCCTGCAAACTCAAATCAGCTTTTTCAAGATGTCAACGCAGAAGACTGGTATTGTAAAGCAGTCTACTGGCTAAAATCCAATACTGCGGAATGGACAATAATAAGTGGGAATAATATTAGCTTCAGAAAGGAAGAAATAGCATCAGGATATAAGGAAAGCAGAATGTTTGCATTCTTAAATCACAGTGATTTAGTACCCAGAAAGATAACGCGAGCAGACATGGCTAAGATCATAACCAATGCAAGGAACAACTCCAACATCGGGTCAAAAGTGATGGATATGGATGGCATAAATCCACAGATATTGAGCATTAATAAAACTATCACCCATATCGGCTTCCTCTACGAACAAATCTTCGACCCCACAAACCCAACCCCCCCAGCCCCGGTTCACTTAAATCCAAACGGCACTAACACCACAACAATTACAAGCGCTGAAACTTTGCCGTTTAACAAAGAAACCCACGATGCCGACAACGACGAGATGTTCTACTTTTGGAACGCCACCGGCGGCAGCTTTGAAAGCAACCATACCGGCAGCGCCGAAACCGATACGTTTAACAACGTTACCTGGCTACCGCCGCAAGTAACCGAAGATACTACTTTTGAAATACACGTTACCCGCGGCGACGGGCGCGGCTACATTGGCGAAGGGCATTTTGAAATCACCGTTACGCCAACCAGCACTCCCCCACCGCCAACCGAACTCACCCCAACCATAAGTTCAAAAACCGGCGGCGGCAACTGGCACAGTGCCAGCACATGGGTAGAAAACCGCGTGCCAACGGCAGACGATGTGGTGGAGATAAACGGGACGGTAACCTTGGCGACAGGTACAGGCACAACTGTTAGTGAATTAATCATTACGGCAAATGGCGTAGTTCAAAACGATTACAACTTAAATGCCAACCTTACGATTACCGGCGATGTCACCAACAATGGGCGCATTCAGAACAATCCACAACGCAATCGATTATTCATGTATGTTCACGGTAACATATTGAACAACGGCTATTGGGGTAACCGGAATACAGTTTTACATTCTACTTCTCCGCGAAAAATCGAAACAGGAAATCCGATATATGGTGAGGTCACATTTTGGAATAGTTTTGAATTATTGAATTCACCGGTTTTCGCCGGACCAGTGAACTTTAACGATCAAACCATCACTCTGGCTCCAGAATACTCGATTTTTGCAAATTCACTCACCTATATGCCCGTTACCGTAAACGGTGGTGGTAGCTTGGTTTTTGGCGGCGATAATCAGGATATTAGCGGTACGATTAAAGCCGAAAACGTGATCTTTGGAGGAAGTGGTGATAAAACAATCGATGATACGACCAGAATTACTGGGAATTTAACGGTTGAAGAAGGTGTGCGCGTGTACAACAGGCAATCCACTAATCAAGAATTGATAGTTACCGGCAATATCATCAATTTTGGCAGCATCCAAAATCACCCTAGCGGGTGGCGTTTGTACATCTACAGTACCGGCGATCTGATTAATAACGGCTACTGGGGCAACCGACAAACCGTGCTTATTGGCACCGAAGCGCGTTCAATCGAAACGAATAATCCGATGCGAGGTGAAATAACCTTCACCGAAGATATCGAAGTATTGAATTCGCCGGTCTTTGAAGGGCCGGTAGGCTTTAACGACAAAACGATTACTCTTGCAAAGGAGCAATCGATGCGGTTCGACAGTATTACGTATTTACCCCTACGGATAGAGGGTGGTGGTACGGTGATTTTTGGTGGCGATAACCAAGAGATTGGCGGATACATACAAGCAGACGCTGTGATCTTTCGCGGAGATGGCGCTAAATCGATAAGTGCCGATACTACTGTGCGGGGTGATTTAACAGTAGAAAGTGGCGCCACTGTGCAAAACGATGGTACCAATTTCACCAATTTCGGTACCATCCAAAACAACCCCGGTGGTGGTAGGCTTTACACCAACGCCTATGGCAACATCTCGAATTCTTATATTTGGAACAATTTTCGTACGGTTATCGCGTGGCAAGTGCCGAGCGGTACAACTTTGACAGAGCTAGAGCTTAATAATGTAATCACCGAAGAAAAAGAATCTTTATTATTAGGTCCGGTAAATGCATACAATGTTTCAAGCTTGCTTACCACCGAGCATCTCGTGTGGCGATACCGCCAAATGATTGGCGGCGCTTGGCAACCATGGAGCAGTTTTAATACGATCACCACCGATGCCGCGAATATTCCTTCACCGGGTCAACTGTTTGTCGATGTTCCCGCCGATTCGTGGGAATACCCATTTGTTACACATGCGGCAGTACGGAATATCATCAATAGCAACCCCGATGACCCTGGGTTCTTTAACCCGGGCAGCCCTGCAACGCGCGCCGAAGTATTAAAAATGGCGTATGGGGCAGTAGGCAAGGTACCCTTTGAAACTTGCTCTGCAACCGATGAACCGCCATTTGCCGATGTAACACTCGATGCCTGGTATTGCGACTTGGTAAAAGACGCCAAAGCAAAGGGCTATGTTACCGGCGAGAGTGACGGGTTATTCCATCCGAATGATGGGGTTAACCGCGCAGCAGCGGTAACCATGCTCAGCCGCGTATTCGAGATCGGTCAAGAACAGGCGGCATGTTTGATCGAAAAAGATATTGTAAAAGAATATGGCGATGTCTCGCCGAATAATGCCGGTCATGATTGGTTTTACAATGCGGTACATTGGATGTCGAACGTAAAAGTACGAACCACCGATGGTGACCTCGATTTGAATAGAGTGCGAAACGACGCATTAATGCGTGGATACGATGACGATTTGTTCCGACCTGCGAATACATTACTCCGTAGCGAGGCGGCAAAACTAGCGGTGAATACAAAAAATTTCTTCCGCGACCCCGAAGTGCAGAGTAAGCGCAATGCTACCGGTGAAGCTTGTACACCTGCACTGCAGTTGTTCCGCTTGATGGATGCCGAGGTGATTCCGGCAATGACTTCGATCGGAAAACTCTACGAACAAATAGATGTTGATGAAGAGAACAACACCGCTCCCGAACCGATTACGGTAAACGGCTCAACCGGGGTGACGATGACTGCCGATCAAACGCTCGATCTGGTAAATCCGATTCAAGATGCCGATGGCGATTTGCTGTTCTACTATTGGAACGCAATAAGTAACACCGCTTCGGCAGGCGCATTTAGCGCCGAAGACACCGTGCGCTACACTAATGTCAGCTGGACGCCGCCATGGGTAACCGAGCAAACCGTGTTCGAACTCAACGGCACCGTCGGTGACGGTCGCGGCAAGGTCAACTATGGGCTTATCACCGTTACCGTGCAGCCGGTTACGTCGTTCCGCTCGGCAGAAAGCGGCGGCAATTGGGATGACCCGAACACGTGGATCGGCGGAAATGTTCCGGGCGAGGATGATAACGTGATCATCGATTCGGAGGTGATCTTAAACACCGACGCCACGATCAAGACGATTCATATCACCGAAACCGGTCGCTTGCTCAAAGCAAACGAAGGCGGACCGTTCCGCCTGACGATCATCGGCAACCTGTACAACGACGGCGAGATCGGCGAAGAGCCAACCGGCAACAATCCGCCGAGCGACGATATACGAATCAGCGTGGGTGGCGACGCCTTTAACTACGGATCGATCAATAATCTTGATAACGATATCGACGGCGAAGTGGTGAATAATGGCGATTGGAGTGGCGGTTTGCAAACCGATACCCTCCCCGACCGCGATACGATCCCCGGCGAGGAGCCGTTCACCGGCACGTTGATCCTGGCGGGCGATATCGAAGTCGAAAAAGATACCGAGGTCGAAGGCACGGTGCACTTGAGCGATAATTACATCCATATTCCGGCAAATTTCAGTTTAGTGGTCGATAATGTCGAGGGGAGCGGACGCATAGAAGGCGGCGGGGTATTGAAGATTCGCGGTGATGTGCGGGTTTCGGAGTTATTCCTCAATGTGGGTACTTTATTGTTCGACGATGCCGAGCAGCAGATCGAAGGCGCGGTCACCGCTCCGAGTATGATCTTCGAAAACGGCATCAAGTCGTTTGGGCCAACCACATTGAACGGCAATGTTTACATCAAGGGCGAAGTCACTTTTCAAAACATCCCCGAGCTTCGGGCGCTCCTCCATATCAACGGCTCGCTCAATAACGAAGGGGTGATCCGCAATGCGCCGAATCAGTTCTTATCGATCAATAGCACCGGGTTTCAAACGCAAGATACCAAGCTCGAACTGCTCGAAGAAACACCGGGATTTGAAGTTGAAGTCGTGGGCGAGGTAACAAACAGCGGCACAGTACAAAACGACAAAATGCTGGTGATCGGTGATCTGCAAAACGAAGCGGATGGCACCTGGAACGATACCGCGGTGGTGCTGCGTTGGGATGAAGTGCCCGATGCCGAGCACTACGAACTGCAACTGGGTGAACCCGAGCAACAATGGCAAGATGCGATCGTGCTCGGCGAAACCGCATACACGATTACCCCCGAGCAATTCGATAATGGTATTTTCTGGCGAGTACGAGCGGTGGTAAACGGTATGGAAGACGAATGGAGCCTGCCACGCGCGGTAAACGCCGCCGCCGAAGATGCGCCGAAAGATGATATCATCGCGCCGGTAACCACTCATACGATCGATGGAGAATTGGTACCAGCGCACGGCTATTTAGATTCCGCAACCATAACCCTAACCGCAACCGATGATGAAGAAGGCAGCGGCGTTACCGGCATTGAGTATCGGTTCGATTCAGGTACCGATTGGCTACCATATCAATCACCGATTATTCGAGAAGAGATCGGCACCGTAACCCTACAATACCGTGCAACCGATGCGGCGGGCAATATCGAAGAACCGAAATCGATTGAGATCACCGTGTTTACAAATTCGGCACCGGTGTTAACACTACTGGGCGAACCAACGGTAGAACTGCTCGCCGGCGAAGCATATGTTGATGCAGGCGCTACCGCAAGCGACGCCGAAGATGACGATGTTGTATTGACGGCGGCGATCGTGGTTGATGATTCGGCATTGCTGATAGATGTGCCGGGTGAGTATGT
>CAZOZW010000066.1:0-1491 GCA_964584385.1 uncultured Candidatus Peribacteria bacterium | reverse complement strand
CAGCGATTATAGTTGAGAATGGCGATTTGAACACCGAAGTACCGGGCGAGTATATTATTACGTATACCGTGACCGACTCACACGGCTTAGCGGCAGCGCAGATCACGCGTACGGTGGTGGTGAACAACAACCAGCCAACCCTTACCTTGCTCGGCGAACCAATAGTTGAGATTTTAGCGGGCAGCGATTACACCGATGCCGGTGCGGTTGCCGAAGACTACGAGGATAACAATGCCGAACTGACAGCGGCGATTGCAGTTGATGATTCGGCATTGCAGATAGATGTGCCCGGTGAATATGTGATTATGTACAATGTGACGGATTCAAACGGCACAGCAGCAGAGCAGATCAGCAGAACAGTGATCGTGCAGAACAACCCACCGCAGATCGAACTAAATGGTGAAAACCCGATCGGCTTGACCGAAGGCGATACCTACGGCGAACCGGGCGCCACCGCCAGCGACTACGAAGACGGCGACATCAGCGCAGCAATAGAGATTACCGGCTCGGTCGATACCACCACACGGGGCGAATATGAGATCACCTACAGCATCACCGATTCGAACAATGCCACTGCCCAAACCACTCGCTTGGTGATTATAGAACCGAAACCGACCGATGCCGAAAGTACAAAAGCGCAAACCGCCCAGCTGCAAACCGAACTCGAAGCAATAAGCAGCAGCGACCGCACCGCAAGCAGATTATTACGACTTGCTACGAGGAATCTTGAAAAAAGCCAAAACGCGCGCTACTACGAAAGCGACGGTTCATTAAAAGCCAATAACGGCGTGCGTGTGTTCATCTTACATTCGGTGAGCCTGAACAGTATAGATGCAACGATTCGCTATGCCGAGCGACGCGGTGGATTAAGCGACCAGCAGATAAATGAACTGGAAACGATAAAAACGGAGATTCTGACCATGCATAAAACGCTGACCGAAGAATCGATTGCCGAAGCGAAAGCTCGAACACCAAAACGACGGCGCGAACGCATTGTACGAAGATTGATCAGCCGTGCCGAAAGCTATTTGCGAATTGCCGAACGCACCGAAAGCCGAAAGGCAAACCGGGCAGCGGTGTTATACGGCATTTCGTGGAGAATGGCGGAATCGGTTGAGAGATATACCGACTAACCGGGTTTGATGACGTGAGACCAGAAGAGGCGCATTACAATGGGCCTCTTCTTTATGATGCGCGAATACCTTTCTTCTGGCGGAATCTTTTCTTTTGAGCGAAGCGAGATTGAGGGGCTCCGCCATTAAACAAGAAAACCGCCTGCTTCCCCCTTAAAAAGGGGGACTTACTCCGTTTGTCATATCTCAGGCAATCTTTGACAATCATCTATGCTCGTCCAAGTCTTTCCGCCACAAACGGTTTTTTACGATCGAGAAATGTATTGACGGAATGAGTGTTGCAACTGACTTGGACGCTATAACTAATGGAGATGGGGCGTGACCTGCGTAGTATTGGGCAAAGCATGGCTTACTCCCG
>CAZOZW010000065.1:0-10037 GCA_964584385.1 uncultured Candidatus Peribacteria bacterium | reverse complement strand
CTGAAAGATTGATCGCCGCCATAATGGTTTCGGGGTCGCGCATCTCACCTATCATAACAATGTCGGGGTCTTCACGAAGGGTTGCGCGCAACGCGTTGGCAAAACTCAAAGTATCGGCGCCCACTTCACGCTGGCTGATGATCGATTTCTTCGAACGGAAGATAAACTCAATCGGATCTTCGATGGTGATGATGTGTTCAACACGGCTTTGATTGATATGTTCGAGCATCGATTGCATCGATGTAGATTTACCGGAACCGGTCGGCCCGGTTACAAGCATGAGCCCTTGTTTGCTTTGGAGCAAGTTTTCGACACCTGCCGGTAAGCCGAGTTCATCCATATTAAAGGCTTCGCTGGCAATAACACGAAGAACGGTAGAAATATTCTTCCGTTTGTAAAACACATTTACACGAAAATTCGTGCCATCTTTATGTTCGTAGGCGGTATCGAGCTCGCGGGTACGAATAAGTGATTCGCGTTGTTCATCGGTCGAAAGTAGTGAGAAGATCAGTTTTTCAGCGGTGTTATTTGGCATCGATGGATGATTCTCGACAAAATAGATCTTTCCGTTGATACGAAAAGCAATTCGCTCACTTGCCGAGAAATGCACGTCAGATGCTCCCAATTCAAGGGCGGCTTCTAAAATGTTATCCATAGTCAGCTCCCCTCCTCCGTATTTGAGATTGATCTCATTCTCACCTTTTTGTGCAATCCGATTGCCGGCACTTGGCATCAGCGAATCGATAGTGCGTCCGCTTTGGGTGCTACTGCTGCCAAAACCCATCATGCGATTAAGCGCTTCGGGGTTTGGCCCGGTGCCGTCGTTGGCATTCGGCATCATGCCGTGCGTTGATCCATCCATGGTTGATCTAAAAAAGCTATTTTCTTTTGATTTTTGTTTCATAAAATAATACATTCAAAATAGTAATTTTGCAATAGAAAAATGCATCCTAATGAACTCCGCCGCCGTTTTCGCGAATTTTTCATCAAGCGTAATCATGCCGAAATACCAAGTAGTTCGCTGGTACCGAGTGCCGATGACCCAACGGTACTGTTCACCACCGCCGGGATGCAACCATTGGTTCCGAATTTGTTGGGTGCGCCGCACCCCAAAGGCAAGCGCCTTTTCGATACGCAAAAGAGCTTTCGCACACCCGATATCGACGAAGTCGGCGATGATACGCATCTTACTTTCTTTGAGATGCTCGGCAATTGGTCGCTCGGTGATTATTTTAAAGAAGAAGCGATAGAACTCGCTTACGATTTTTTTGTCGATGAACTGGGGCTTGACCCAAAGCGCTTTGCAATCACCATTTTTGAGGGAGATGCAGATGCCCCGCGCGATGATGAAGCCGAGGCGATTTGGCTCAGCAAGCCCGGTATTACGAAGGAGCAGATCTTTGAGTTCGATAAAAAAGATAACTTTTGGGGGCCGGCGGGCAAAACCGGTCCGTGTGGTCCGTGTAGCGAAATTCACTACGACCGGGGCGAAGCGTATGGCGAAAACTTCGGGCCGAATTGCGACGATAATCAGCGCTTTGTCGAGATATGGAATTTGGTATTCATGGAGTTCGATAAAAAAGAAGATGGCAGCTACGAAAAACTTGCTCAAAAGAATGTCGATACCGGTGTTGGCTTTGAACGATTGGTTTCGGTGTTGCAACAAAAAGATTCACCATTCGATACCGAATTGTTCGAAGCGATCATCAACAAGATCGAAGAGATTACCGGCAAAAAATATGTCGATGAAAAACGTGCTTTTCGGATAATCGCCGACCATGTGCGAGGTGCCACGTTTTGCATTGCCGATGGAGTTACCCCGGGGAACGAAGGTCGCAATTATGTCTTACGCCGCTTGATCCGCCGTGCGGTGCGTTCGGCGAAGCAGCTTGGTGTTACAGACACGTTTTTAACCAAAGTGAGTGAGGTGGTAATCGCCCAGTACAAAGAGTTCTACCCGGAGCTCGATGAGCATAAACCAACGATAATGTCGGTGTTGACCCTCGAAGAGCAGAACTTTCGCAAAACGCTGGAGCGTGGTGAAAAAATGCTTAACGAGCTGAGCAAAAATGGCAAGAAGAATATTAGCGGCACCGATGCCTTTAAGCTGTTTGATACGTTTGGGTTTCCGGTCGATTTAACGAAAGACTTTGCCGAAGAGCACGGCATAGAAGTTGATGAAGCGGGCTTTGAAGCCGAGATGCAAGCCCAACAAGCACGCAGCCGTAGTGGAGCTGCCGCCAGCTTTGAGCGCGATAATGCCGTGCAACAGTTCGCCAATCTAGAAGCATCGCATTTTGTCGGTTACAGCGAAGAGAGCGCAAAAGCAACAGTACTCGGGCTGATGCAAAGCGGCGACAAAGCTTTTGTAGTGCTGAGTACAACACCGTTTTATGCCGAATCGGGCGGGCAGGTCGGCGATAGTGGCGAGATTGTAGCTGCAAATGGAAAGTTACTTGTTGAAGATTGCCAAAAAACCGCCAGCGGTGTCTTTATTCATTCTGGCACTCTCGAGGGCGAAATGAGCGAAGGTGATGCTGTATTAGCAACGATCGATGGAAAACGCCGCGGGCAGATTATGCGGCACCATTCCTTGGCGCATCTGTTTTTAAACGCCGCACAAAAAGTTTTAGGGAAAGATATCCACCAAGCCGGCTCTCATGTTAACGAGCACCGCATGCGTATCGATGTTACGTTTCCTCGGGCGATCAAACACGAAGAAATCGCTAAAATCGAACAATTGATGGCAACGGCAATCGCTGCCGCGGTCGATACCGAAATCGCCGAAAAATCACTTACCGAAGCGAAAGCCGAAGGTGTTGAAGCGACCTTTGGCGAAAAGTACGGCGAAACGGTGCGCACCGTGCGCATGGGTGATTTTTCGTACGAACTGTGCGGAGGCACACATGTACCGAATATCGGTATTATAGGAGCAGTAAAGATTGTTTCTGAAAGTGGTGTTTCGGCAGGTGTACGACGTATTGAAGCCGTTTGCGGCTTGGCGACACAAGAGCTGCTACAATCACAATTTACCGAGCTACGCAGCATTGCCGAAAAGCTAAAAGTACCGCAAAGCGAAATGCAAAACCGACTCGATGTGTTGTTCAAAGAACGCAAAGAACTTACGAATATTAACGGGCAACTCCAGAAAAAGCTGGCTGTGTTCGAAGCCGATGAACTTGCCGAAAAGGCTGTGATCATCAATAATCTTAAAACGGTTACCCTGCTCGAACGCGATGCCGATGCCAAAACCATCGGGCAACTCGCCCGAACGATTACCGCCAAAGATGTTGACGTGGTGATTATTCAAAACAAGCAGGGGAACGTGGCAATAGCCACCAGTATGAAGAAAAACGCCAGTGAGCTGTTTAAAGGCATTACCGAGCAATTTGGAGGTGGCGGCGGTGGTAGCGCAAACTTTGCCAGTGGCGGCGGAGTTCAGCCGCTTAGTGAAAATGTTGCTGAAGAGATGTTGTAAAAGTATCGATTATATTGCGAAGGAGACATTAAGACGTGAAAGTACGCCTTAATGTCTCCTTTTTTTTGGATTACCAAAAAAAGCGGCATTGCTGCCGCTTGAATAGTAGGCCCTTTCTCTCTATTTGATGAGCAGTTTGATTTATTTGAGAAAAGAAGCACGACAGGTTCGGGAGGTTCTTTTGTTCGTTTCGTTTAACGATTGCACATCACGAATGTAATGCGCAAAAGTCTCCCCCTCTAACCCGATGATTGCAAATGGATTTTCGTTTTCTACAGCTCCTCGTCTTAGGCGCAATGCAAATGTCAAAACCTCTTTCGACCCCTCATACATGATTGCATCGAATTGATTGAGTAATGGTCTCATGCCAGCTGCTTGTTGCTTTGAAAGCTGCCATATGCGCAGTAACTTAGAATAGTGTATCACCGGTTTTTGCTCTGCAGAATGCCAACCTATTTGTTGCTTTGGCACAATAATACTGCTTGGCAACATCGTATCATCTAGCAAAACAAAGGGATGACCACTTTTAATAGATTCGTAGTACCTTGGACTGACACCCAGGACTACAAATCTGGAATCGAGCTTAAGAACAAAATCAGTCATTATGCTTCGCCTCCTCTTATAAATCTTGTAAATAAATTGCAACGCTCTCTGAACCAAAACAGATGATGTCATCTTTATTATTAAACTCATCTGTAGCATTGACTCTATCGATCGTGGTAAAAACACATCTTCTCAGCTTTATAGCTTCGTACGTTTTCAAAAGCCTTGTAAGATTCTGGTCGAACAAGCTATCAAACTCGCAGATTCTCAAGATCTTGTACTTTGTAAGAGGCGGGATCTTGTCTTGACCAGCATCCCAGCCGTTCTTTTCGGGTCTTATAATACCGGAATCCCGATTGTGTTCAGCCGGTATTATAAATGCTCTGCCATTTATAGAATCCTGATGTACATCAGAATCTAATTGAAACAGCATTCCTTGAAATATTATTTTATTCTCGGGACAGATTCTCATCTTATTTCTCCTGTTTTGTAAAAGGGCTTTTTCTGCATTTTACCGGTGCAGAATTTGCCCGAAATAAAAAATGCTGTGTTACTTTAAAATATAAACCTTATTTACGCAACGAAAAAGGCAACAAGAACATGTTCTTGTTGCCTATAGATCTTCCCTTTATGCGTGGCAATAAAGCTCGGTTCTATACTTTTTACCAATAATCATCACCTGGTCGGCATGATTGTAAAGTTCATAGAGATCTTTTTCGAAAGGTAAAAGTGCAGTCACCCGAACATAAACTGTTTTTCGGCAATACAGCGGCGTGTCGGTTTCTCGAGCCTGACGGATCAGCTCTTGTTCACTCAAGCCGCGAATCTTTTGGATCGGCATTGATTTATACTCAACCAATTTAGCCTGCGTCGAATCTTGCTGTGCGTCTAGCCAACGGATTGGCTGAATCAAACAAAGCACAGGGCCATACAAATAGTGATGATGACCGTAGTAGAACAAGGCATTTTGATGAGTGATCAGTTCGAAAACATATTTGCTCGGCGCTTCTACAACATGACGATGAAGCAATGTGATACGATTATAAGAACTCATAAGTTCCTCCTGCTGTTTTAAAGGGCGAAAAGTGCGACCGATGTATTCTCTGCGAATCATCGAATAGTACTCTTTCGTAGGCTAGCAACTGGAATCCAGTGAATCAACAAAAAAAGCGGCATTGCTGCCGCTGTAACACTAATCCTTTTACATCAAAAAATCTCGTAAACTGAAGCATTGATAGGCTGTATATTTAATATAAAGCAATTCCGCTTCACCATTTTCGTATATCAGATAGGCATGCTCACTATAGCGATATGCCTTTGATCTATTTAGCTTGAATCGCATTGGGGAATTGAAGCCGGTTGCTGGAAAATCAACAATCTCTTTCTCGGCATGCCTTGAAATAGTTTCGATGCCATTCCAACACATTATTTTTTTTGGAAATATAACATTCCCATTAAGTACAAATGGCTGATGATTCGCTTTTATTTCGTTAAGAGCACTTTTATCAATTGCTAGCTTTTTATCCTTCATAAAAATAATCACTTGAGTCATTTTCTTCACCTCAATTTTAGTAAACACCAGCCATCCAGATATTGTCATTATTTCTGGTGGGCTTCGCTATTTCGCAAGTCGCCCATTTGCGGATGATCATCAGCTCTTTTTTCTCAAATGGTGAAAGCTGAACATGCCGTTGTAAATCCTCTCGACGCAAAAGCAATGTGCGAGTGGTCAGTAATGCTACTGCATAAGCTTGAAGCTTAAGTGGCATGATGATCTCATTACTTCGATAATCGATTATCTTCTTACGGATCATCGATTCTAGCTTTGGCAATCCATCTTCATCATGTTCGACCCAACCATTCGCATCAGGAAAATACATATACCCTTCAAATTCCAATGGATAGTTTGGAATCTTCTTTATTACAAAGAGGTTGTATTGATCATTATTAAGACGAACTTTGGTGTTACCTATATAAAAAGACTTAAACATGGTTTTGACTCCTGCATTTGTTTACGAATGAATTTTTAAAGGACTTTTCGCTTTGTTGGTACAGAATCTGTCCTTTAAAAGCAAAATTTACTATAAAAGACATTTATGTATAAATCAATATTTTCGATTCGGGTTATTACTTTTGGCACAGCAAGTAACCAAAAAATACAAATTTAAAGACTTGGACGAGCGTAGGAATTTCGCTGAATCGAAGTTGAATTCGAGACGAATAAGGAGGAACGACGAAATGAGTCCGAAGATACTGCATCCCGGAAATCGAGCGAAGCGAGATTATCCGGGTCCTCATCAAAAACGCTAAAAAAGTGGTGCCCTCGTCAGGAATCGAACCTGAATCTAAGTCTTAGGAGGACCTTGTTCTTTCCATTGAACTACGGGGGCGCTTGGTTATTCTAAAATAAGGTAGATGGTTTTATCGGCGGGCAGGTTTTTTGCCGAAACGTCTTTTTTGGCAGTGGTTTCGGCTTCGCCTCCACCGATCTCTTTTAGAATCGCTTGGGTTTTTTCGCCGTTACCATCAAATACCATCAGGCGCGGTTCTATTTCTTCGCTGAGTTTTTTCCAATCTTTTGCGCTCCAATCGAATAAGTCGGCGCAAACGATCAGTACATCGATATTGCCTAACTCTTGCAATCGTTCTTCGGCACTGGCAAATGCCTGTACGCCAGGGATATAAAAACGGACATTTTCGGCGGTTATCTGGTAACCGAGTTTATCTTCAGTGGTTTGAAAGCTGCGCACGGTTACGCCTTCGATCTCGAATTCGCCCGGCCAGTCGATGACATAGGGCTTTTTGCCGGTAATACTCAGTTGGCGATTCTGATCGAGTATTGCTTTCACCCCCGAGCTGGTGAGTTCTAATTGGCTGTTGTTGGTAAAATATCAGCGTAAAGTCTAGCGCCTTTCGCGCGAAATGTCAGCCCCAAGTGAGCGGAGTTTTTGTTCGAAATCTTGGTACCCGCGATCGAGGTAGTGAATATTACTGACGATCGACTCCCCTTCTGCCATGAGTGTTGCCAGTAGCACAGCTGCACCGGCCCGAATATCTTGGCTGGCAACGGCTGCGCCTTCGAGCTTTTTTGGGCCGTTTATCTCGAATTGATGTGGGTTCAGGATCTTTACATCTGCCCCCAGTTTTTCGAGTTCGAGCAAATAGGCGAATTTACGTTCGAACAAGGTTTCAAAAATACGTGATGTACCGCGACATTGGGTTTGCAATACTCCGAACTGGGGATGCAGGTCGGTGGCGAACTTTGGGAACACGCCGGTTTGGATCGAAACCGCTTGCCACTCGGGCTGATTTGCATGAGTGAGAACGGTGTGTGATTGTTCATGTATAGTAAAGGCGGCATTGGTTTCGGCGAGTTTTTCGAAAAAGCTATCTAAATGACGGGCAATCACATTTTTGACCGTAATTTCTGATCTCGTTAAAATCCCCGCGAGTATAAACGTTCCCGCTTCGAGGTAATCGGGGGTAACTGCGCCCTGAGCTTTGGTAAGCGTTGACTTCCCGGTGATCGTTAAAAAGTGCGTGCCGATCCCATCGATCTGAACACCTGTTGAAACCAAAAATTCGCATAAGTTTTGTACATGCGGTTCGGCAGCCGCCATGCGAATCTCGCTGGTGCCATTTGCGCAAGAAGCGGCAATAATCGCGTTTTCGGTAGCGGTAACCGATATTTCGGGCAACACCACGACATTGGGGATGAACCGACCTTGTGGGAGTTTGAGATGAAGATCGGTCGTTGACTCGATCACTTCGGCTCCCAGCGCTTCGAAAGCGCGCAAATGCGCATCGGCTGAGCGCTTGCCCAACACACAACCGCCAGGGAACGGGATTTTTACTTCGCCGAACCGATGCAATAATGGCGCCAGCATAAGAATGCTGGCACGCATCTTTTTGATCGCCGGGTTTTGCAAAGTGCCATTGCAAAGCTTGATGTCGCTGCAATCAATTGTTCCGACGCGATTTTGCACCGTTACCGAACCACCGAGCGATTCGATTATTGAACAAAATATTTGTACATCAGAGATATCCGGCAGATTCTCGATCTTCGACTCGCCTTCAACCGCCATGCTCGCCGCTAAAATCGGCAGTGCGGCATTCTTCGAGCCCGATATCTCAACAATTCCGCTGAGTTTTTTGCCGCCGCGGATACGGTATATATCATCAATCATAATGGTATTTTTGTAAAAAAACCGATGCTCTGCAAATCTTTTTTGTTTTTTGTTCTTTGGCAATCCGCTACATTACAAAAAGCTCATGAAACTGCCGAAGCTCACCGTTGGCATTGTTACCTACGATCATCAGAAATATTTGCCGAAATGCATCGATTCGCTGCTTATGCAAAAGTACTCCGGTCAATTGCAAATCATCATCCGCGACCACTCACCCGATTTTGAGATCGCCGAAATGTTAGAGCAAAAATACGATGGCATAACTGTCATCAAAGGTGAAAACACCGGTCATTCTGGCGGGCATAATGCTTTGATCAACGAATCGGATGCCGATTTTTACGCCTGTTTAAGCGCCGATGCCTTTTACGACGAGAATTGTTTGGCGGAGGCGGTGCTAGCTCTCGTAAAAACTCCAATTGCCGGCAGTGCGGCAATAAAACTCTATCGTTGGGATTTTGCAAACGACAAAAAAACAACAGTAATCGATTCGGCAGGGCTTAGCGCAACCAAGGCACAACGCTTTACAGAGCGCGGATCGGGCGTGGATGATGCTGAAAAGTACGGTGAACAAGAAGAGATTTTTGGAACCAGTGGGGCGGCGGCGGTGTATCGTAAAACGGCGCTTGAGGCGATTCGGTACGATGACGAGTACTTTGATGAGTGCTTGCATTATAAAAACGATATCGATTTGGCATACCGCTTGCAATGGGCCGATTGGCGCGCGGTATTCGTTCCAACAGCGGTTGCCTGGCACGATCGACAAGTGTCTGACAGCAAGGCAAAAGATATGCATACGATTTGTAATTCGGCATTTGGGCAACGCGTCGTTTTATATAAAAACCATTCAGCAGGTTATTCGGCGGCGGTGCAGTTGCAAACCGCTGTACACCGCTTTCTTCGTCGAGCCCATGCAACATTGCGTTGCCCCGAGACAATGATGCGCTTCGGGTTTTTTAAAAAAAGGCTCAAGCAAAAGCGCGATCATATACCTCGAGTTGCCGAGCCGAGCCGAATCGAAGCTTTTTTTACCGATTGATGAAGGCGACTATCATCATCACCGATTTTTTAAAAGCCGAACGCGTTGTGAAAAACATTGCATCACTTAAAAAACAAATCGTTAATTTTGCTTATGAGATTATTGTTGTCGATAACTCTGTCGACGCCGATAACGCTAAAATCTTACAGCAGATCGATGGTATCGAACTTATTGTAAACGAAACCAATCTCGGTTACCCACGCGCCAATAACATGGCTGCAAAAAAAGCGAGCGGCGAATTCTTGTTTTTTGTAAACCCCGATATAGTTTGGAGCGAACCAAGCACGCTACAGACAATCGTCAATTATCTTGAGCACAATGATGATGTCGGGATTTTAGGGCCGCAGCATATTTCGGAGCAAACCAATAAAAGTGAAAAGAGCGCTCGCCGGTTCCCCTCTCTCTTTCGACAGATTATCCAACGCGTAACAAAAAGCGATTCGCGAGATTCTGTCTACGAGCAGACGACTGCCGTCGATTGGTTGCATTCTTCGTTTTGGGCGATGCGTCGCGATTTGTTTTTCGATTTAGGAGGATTTAACGAACATTATTTTCTCTTCTATGCCGATACCGAACTTTGCAGAAAGTGTAACCAGCGGCAAAAACAAGTCATCTACTTTACAGACACCAAGGTTCAGTCTGATGGGCTCAGATGCTCGAGTGGCGGAATAGGTGATTTTTTCAGCAAAAAGACGGTACGGATTCATCTACAAGATGCGCTAAAATACTATCGCAAATATCCACGAGATATTATTTAGGTACTGTTGACATATGTGCTTTTCGATCAAAAATT
>CAZOZW010000064.1:0-10291 GCA_964584385.1 uncultured Candidatus Peribacteria bacterium | reverse complement strand
TTCACCTCGGTTTCAGGATGAACGAAACCCAATTGTTCGGCATGTAAAAACTGCCGTTTTAAGCCGAAGTGCTTTTTAAAGGTTTTGTTCTGCTCAAAATCACCGTGTTTGTCATCGCCCAAAACGGGGTGATGAATCGCCGCAAAATGGGTACGAATCTGATGCATCCGTCCGGTTTCGAGCTTTATTTCTACCAGCGTCGCATTTTTAAACCGTTTGCGAACAGCATAATGTGTTACCGATTTTTTGCCGTAGCGGGCGATTTTTGGTCCGCTTTTCTCCCGCGAGATCGCAAGATCGATCGTCCCGGAATCGTTTTGTAATCTGCCGCTTAAAAGCGCCACATATTGCTTTGCGAATTGATGTTTTCTCAGTTGCACGAGCAGCTTGCGCAGCGTGCCGCCATCTTTCGCAAACAGTAAAACGCCGCTGGTATCTTTATCGAGCCGGTGCGCCAGCCGAATATTAAAACTTGGATATTTCGCCTGCGCCAATTCGATCATGCTTCTGTTCTTTGCTGTGCCGCTGCCGGGATGCACCGAAACCCCTGCCGGTTTATTCACCGCCAACAAGAACTCATCTTCAAAAATTACCTCGATATTCTGGTTGATGATCTTTTGTGGGATTGTTGACAAATTTACTTTTTTATTCTGCTCGCTAAACTGCCCGGGATCAAAAAATATCCGCACCTCATCGCCCTCGTTAAGCACCTCATCGCCTTTTGCGCGCTTGCCGTTATGCTTAACCTTTTTTTGCCGCAACGATTTATGGATTGCCGAAAGCGGCATATTCTCGAAGCTTTTCTTAAGCCACTTGTGCAGCTTTATGCCGGTATCGTCGCGTGTTATAATAAAGCGGTTTTTCTCCATCGTAGGGGTTTGTTACCATTTTGCCGATTAATTGACGATTGGGCAAAACTCGTTTTTTTACTTTGCACGAAAATTGAAAAACCGCCACAATAATGCCCGCTTTTCTGTTACCAATAAAACAATGTTCAACCAAATGAAAGACTTGTACAAAATGCAAAAACAAGCCAAAGCAATGAAAAAAATGCTCAAAACGATTGAGGTCGAAGCCGAAGAAGGCGGAGCGCTCGTGGTGGTAAACGCCGCACAAGAAGTGGTTTCGATTGAACTCGCCGAAGAAAAATTGCAGCCGGTCAATAAAAAACAGCTCGAAAAAGAAGTGATGATCGCCCTGCAACGCGCCACCAAAAAAGCGCAAGAAGTCGCCGCCGAAAAAATGAAACCGATTATGGGCGATATGGGCTTACCGGGAGGGCAATAATCAAAACCATGAGGAGTTAAAATACGTCATCAAAACGGTGAACTCCGTTTAAATGACGTATTTTTTGAAAACGGACGCTAACTCATATCAAAAGAATACTTATCACATAAGTCCCTTTCTTCCCTTTAAAAAAGAAAACAACAGTAGAATTCTTTAAGATACCAATCGGCATCATCTCTGTAGCGATAACTTAAACCAGTTTTAATTCTTTACACGCGAACACAAACAATCCCGCCGACCAGGCAAAGCTTTTTTCACTTTTATACAACAACTGCCGCACCGGCACCCCGTTATTGTACACCTCGTACACACCATTATACTCGATGATTTTATGCGCGATCTTTTCAATCGACTCTATTGCCACATCGTGTTGCCCGGCTTTTGCTTTTGCAATCGCATCAACACACCCCACCCATAACCACGTAAACCCGTTGTGATACTTATGCAGATTCATAAAATAAAACGGTAAAAATACCTCGCGCAATAAATACCGCGGATGATTCGTTGGCGGACAAAAGTTATCGTTGAGCCCAAATTTAATCATTGTCTGCTGAATTCGCCTTGCCCGATCACCTGAAGCCAAGCCGAACAAAATCGCCAGTGCGTTGCCTTCAGTTGCAAAATACTGCTTTGGCGAATTGAGATAATCGATGTAAAACTCACCATTCCAAAACCGCTCATCTATTGCCTTTTGCAAACGCTCGGCAGCCGTCAAGAATCGTTCGGCATCGCGCATGTACCCGCATTGCTTCGCTATTTCGGCAAAACCGGTGAGCGCCGCAAAGTGCAATACATTCGTATAGAGCACTTGCTCGTCTTTTTTCAAGCTATCGGCCCAGCCACAATAGGGTTGCTCTTCCAAAATTCCATCGTTATTCGTATCACATGTAGAATTCCATTCCATAACTTGCTTCAGCGCCGTATATTGCTTTTTGATGAATGAATAGTCGCCACTAGCTGTAGCGTACCGCGCAGCAATGATGATCAATAAAGAGTTGGAATCGACAGGAGTATTGCCGAGCTTATCTTCGTGGTAAGAAGCGCCGCGCCGCGAGCGAAGACCAAAGTAAGCACGTAAAAAATCGATATTTCCCACTCGCAGCGGAATCTGCCCTTGTTCGCTACGGTTACGCAACAAGGTACTGAGATTATTCCGCACGATTTCGTAGTCAACCAATGCCAACGCCCCCATGCTGGCAAACAAGCTGTCGCGCGCCCACAAATCGTTAAAATGTGTCGCTCCCGCAGTTATGCCGTTTTGATCGTAGTTTTGGCGCAAAGTGGTTTTTGCGATGATGAAAGCAGATTCAATCAGGATGGGCTCACAAATACAGATAGTAGAATTGTAGCACCTCATCTGCATTCATCGAAATAACAACAAGGGGATTGCTTCTAAAGGAGCTATTAAAATACGTCATTTAAACGGAAAACCTCGTTTAAATGACGTATTTTTTGGTTACAAGAGCAATTCTTCAACCACAAAAAAATCGGAGCCGAATTGGTGGCTCCGATTTTTCTTTAACGACTTTCTTTGCCGAACTATTGCGCCTGCAATGCCTCTACTTGGTTCAGCAGATCGATCAGGTCTAAGGTGTCTCCGTTTTGCATCTCATAATCGGGTTGCATCGGGTTGGTTTGGCTTGAAAGGTATACGTTCACCGAATGGTGCCCCGATTGTGACGGCGTGTTTATCGCCGTTAGGGTGCGACCTTCAACGAGTAATCCGGTGTTCTCATCGATGCCGATTGCCAAATACCCAGGATTGTTCTCTAGCATTTGAATCAACAGGTCTTGCCGGCTTCGTTGCCAAAAATGCTGATCGACATACGAGCCGAATAAAAAGTCGAAGCCAATGCCTTCAACCGGCACGCCACTACTACTGGTGCGCCGCATCAAACGGCTTTGAATCGCTGCTCCGGCCGAGGTGCCACCCACCGTACCACCGCGTTCGAGCAAGCTATGCAGAGCCTGTTCGGTGGCAGTACCGACATAGCGCTCCATCAGATCTGTCTGCGAACCACCCTCGATCCACACTGCCGTTACATCATCGAGTTGACCGTAGAAAGCAGGTGAATCGGCCTCGGTACGATCTGCCGCATGAAAATTGATCACTTCACCGACTCCGGCGTCAAGCCAGGCCTGCAAATCGCCCGCATCGCCATAAGCGGTTGGGATTACGGCGAGTTTCCCATTCGCACCGCCGGCAAGTTCCGCCATTTTCTGCACGATTGGATTATTGGATTCGAGCGGTGTGTTGCCACCAACGATCAACAGTTTGCGCGGCGTATTAAGTACCTGTTCTACAAATGGGTTGCCATCGGGAATGTCATCGATGCTGTAGGGCGTACCGTCGTTTTTTGTCCCTGGCGAGAACAATTCACTCGACACAAAAGTGTGCTTCGCCCAGCCTCCGCTTACGTCCAAACTGCGAGTAATCGATTGATCGATACTTAAGCTACCGTAGATGTCGTCATCGACACATGTCTCTCCGCCACAACTCCCCCACGAAAGCTGCTTGGCGATTACGCCATCTGCGTCTCGGATCGTAATGATATCACCGCTGTTCGAAAAACTTACGCTCCCATCAACGGCGCGCTGAACGATCGCTCCACCAAAATCGCCAGTCGGGATTCCGCCACCGAATACGACAATCGCCTTACCTGGATTAAGCTCTGAGCCAAGCGGAAAGGTATGTCTCACATCTCTCGATACGTCACCAATCGTCCAACCATCGAGGCAAACAGGCTCATCACCGGTGTTCACCATTTCGATGAATTCATCGTACCCTCCGCTCCGAAAACCATCGCCGTTAGCATCGCCCAAAACTTCGTCCGATGGTGGGTCGGCAAGCACCTCTGTAATAACCAAGTTTTCTGCTGCTGTTGCCGCACTCGTCTCGCAAGCACTTGCCTTTGGGTTGAACAAGAAAAAGCCGGCTGAGTCGATCATGTCGCTGCTAGAATGCTCTGCTCGCGGCACTATGCCAAATCGCCAATCGAAGCTGTGCCCAAGGGTGTTTGCGGTTTGTTCTGCAAAATCGATATAGTATTGCGCTCTCGCTAAACGCTCCTCTCCTTGTACCATTGCTTCGGGTGTACTGCGCAAATTACTGTCTTGATCGGGGGTAAGCGTATCGAACTCACCGCCGAGCACGGTCAGCGGTGCGGCAAACAATTTCGAAAGATCAGATCCTTGCATTGGACTTTGATACAAACCATAGGGCATTTCGGTGTTTTCGCTTGCCTCATCACTGGGTAGCGTGTACCAACCCGGGCTTGCCGAAACGGCACCTAAAACGCGCGCCTGCGGTAAAAAAGTTACGAGCCGGTGAGTAAATTGCCCACCTGCACTGAGCCCGTAAATATAATACCCTTCTTGAGTGCCATTAAAATGGATTTTTACTGCCTCGAACAGATGTTCTATTTCAGAATACAAATAGTCATCGGTGCTTAAAAAGTCACCGTTCTGATCGTAAACACCCATTGTGTACGAACTACTACTCGGGTACAAACTTTTGGGGAACTCAACGGCGATTGCCAACGCATTGTATCGTTCGGCAACTGCTGCCGCCGACTGCAGATAGCTTTCGGCAGTGCGCCCCGCCCCATGCATTATGAATAGGATCGGTCCATCTTGCGAATCGAACTGCGTTGCACGATACGTGTATGCCGTTAATCGATTCCCATCTTTCGTATCGAAAGCGATGGTACCAAACCGGGTCGCGCTCAAACCGCTGGTATCAACGATGTTCGATGGATATGGGTCGACATAATCGGTTGGCTCGCTCACATTCACCAATACACTATCGATTGCTGTTCTGCCGCCGTTATCGGTAACAGTGAGATCAAAGCTGTGTTCGCCGATTGATACATCCACCGAAATGCTCACCCCTTCACCAACGAAAATTCCATCTTTACTCCATACATACTGCACAACACTGCCGTCGGAATCGGTGCTGAGCACTGCACTTAGCTGCACATTTTCGGTGCCATCGCCGTTTGCATCGATCACGTCGATGTTACTGCCGGCGTTTGCAACCGGTGGCAGGTTAGATTCTACCGAAACAAGAATGGTATCTGTTGCCGTAGCGCCGCCGTTATCGGTTACCGTTAATAAAACCTGAGATGCACCGATCGGCAGAGTTATCGTCGACTCAATGCCTACACCAACAGTTGTTCCGTTCACACTCCATTCGTAAGCAACAATCGTGCCGTCGTTATCACTACTGCCAACAGCGCTCACATTCACCCCTGCTGTGCCATCGCCATCATCGTCGGTTGCGGTGGTTTCACCGGCTGCAATAGCTATTGGCGGCAGGTTTGGTTCTACCGTGATTAAAAGTGAATCGGTTGCCGTTGCGCCGCCGTTATCGGTTACGCGCAATTCCACTTGGTTTTCGCCAAGCGGCATATTGAGCGTAGTTTCTGCTCCTGTTGCCACTACTTCGCCCGCCACAATCCATTCTAAAGTTGTGATTGTTCCGTCGAGGTCTGCTCCGGCTCCGGTAACGACAACATCTTCAAATCCATCACCGTCGCCATCTTGCATAAAAAGATCGATGCCCGCACTTGCCGTTGGCAAAAGATTCGGCTCAACTGTAATCGTCACCGTGTCAAACGCCGTTGCCCCGCCATTATCGGTAACAACAAGCATTATATCGTGCTTACCGGTGCCGAGCTCAACCTCTGCCAGTGCCCCACTTGCCAGCAATACACTATTTTCAAACCACTGATACAATACGATCTCACCATCCTGATCCGACCCAAAGCCGCTCAGCATCACCATTTCTCCTTCGCTGCCGTCGGCATCCGATAGGTTTTGATCAACTCCGGCATTTGCCGTTGGTGTCATGTTCGACCCAATAACAACGGTGATTATATCGGTTGCGGTTAAACCGTCGTTATCAATCACTGTTAGCTCAATGACATGTGTACCGACTTCGAGCATAACCTCGGGGGTTGCTCCGCTGGCGATCTGCATACCGGCTTTACCCCATCGATATTCGCTAATCGTGCCATCACTATCAGTACTCATCGATCCATCAAGCACAACAGCCTGATCGTCAGTTCCATCGCTATCGATCGCGGTAATATCAACCCCGGCGTTTGCCACCGGTGGCTGGAATACCGGCACCGATTCGGCGACGATCAACACATCGTCGATTTCTACATCTTCGTTGCTCCGACTCATTTTGGCAGTAAAGCGTACATTAAAATCATTTATCAAATACTGCTCACCAAGCGGGAATTTTTCATGATACCAAGTATCATCGTCATCTACCCTTCCCTGCCAATAGGCAATCTCATCCCAGGTAGAACCGTTATAAATCTCTACCCGCAAATATTCATTACGATCGAGGGCGGTATCGATATAGCGCCAAAAAGACAGTTCGGCAGACGTAAAAGTACTCAGATCGATCGGATCTTCGATCTGCAGAATACATCCCCGGTCGCAGTTATTGGCATTCGCTACACGATTGTTCGATGGATGATGCCCCGGCACATCATTTTCTTCTTCGGGCTGAGTGTGCCAGTCATACTCATTGAACTCATCCCATTCACGAAGATTGCGATCATCGAAGTCATCGATCAAAAACTCTGTTTGGGCGGCGTTTACCGGCGAAAAACCAGCCAGTAAAAAACTGAAACACGCCAAAAAAGCATAAACATATTTATGCATGTAATATGGTTAAAAAAGAAATACGAAACTAGTATACCAGAGTTTTGACAACTTCAATAATTATTTTTTAATTAATTTTGATGTATCGCTCGCAATCCAATCTGTAAAAAGGGATTGCTGCTCTTAACCGCCGACGATGACAGCAAAGATGAGAAGCACTATCAACAACATGAACTGAAAAACCAATGTTTTGTTCAACCGCAAATAGCCATCGCGGATCCAATCGTCGTTGCCATGCTTATCAGCAAGAAGATCGACCTCGCTTGGCGAACGCGAGCAGATGATCTGCTTGTTCTCAAAACACTTGAACATCTTATTCGAAAACGGCGACAGCCATTTCACGCCCCAGCCCTCACCAAAGCTATCGTGGATGAAATGCAGCAAGGTGGCAAAAACCGCCAGTGTTGCTAAAGATGTTGAAAGCAAGTATTGCACCGTAAAAAATACCGCCGGTAGCAACAACAACGGATGATGCAAAACATTGCGATGCCGATGCGCAAATCGCCCACGCATCTTTTTACTGAAAAGCACGGCAATAAAATCGAAGTCGGGCAATAGGGCAAAACACACGCCAAACAGCAACAAACCTATCGAAAAATCGACATTGGCGACCATCGCATACACCAAAGCGCAGAGCAAGCCGATGGCGATATCTAAAAACATACGAACGAATTGTACCTGTTGATTGCATAAAAGGAGAAATCGATATAAAAAATACGGGCTGAGAATGTGATTTCTCGCGTTACCTTTAGTGGTTGGATTTTGTTTCTGCGAGTCTTTTTTAAGGAAAGGGATTTAAAGTGCTTCTGCACTATCACCGAGCAACGTACGCGGGTTTCTGCGAGTCTTTTTTAAGGAAAGGGATTTAAAGCGGCGGCACTTTCACGCGTTCATTTTAGAATATGTTTCTGCGAGTCTTTTTTAAGGAAAGGGATTTAAAGATGGCAGCGATTATGGAAGATATACGTGCCAAAGTTTCTGCGAGTCTTTTTTAAGGAAAGGGATTTAAAGGCTATTCCGCTACCACTGCCATTCATGTCAACAATGTTTCTGCGAGTCTTTTTTAAGGAAAGGGATTTAAAGTCGATTTTGTCCTCTTTGCTGTATAGGCCCCGCGGGTTTCTGCGAGTCTTTTTTAAGGAAAGGGATTTAAAGCAGGCGTGCCGCGGGGCTACCAGCCGGGAGCCACGTTTCTGCGAGTCTTTTTTAAGGAAAGGGATTTAAAGGCCGAATCCGAACTCGAACCCCTGTGCGTTTTTCGGTTTCTGCGAGTCTTTTTTAAGGAAAGGGATTTAAAGTTTTTCGATTTTTTTGTTTTCAATGTTCAATTTTTTGTTTCTGCGAGTCTTTTTTAAGGAAAGGGATTTAAAGTAGAATGTGTTGCGCGCTTTACCGTTCCAGACAGTTTCTGCGAGTCTTTTTTAAGGAAAGGGATTTAAAGTTGCTGCATCTTGGCTCACTCGTTGGACTTGTTGTTTCTGCGAGTCTTTTTTAAGGAAAGGGATTTAAAGTTCACCGCCATCGCTTTCGTCCGCTGAAGGTCCATGTTTCTGCGAGTCTTTTTTAAGGAAAGGGATTTAAAGAGTTTGTATCGAAACAAAGCAAGGCAGAGCATAGTTTCTGCGAGTCTTTTTTAAGGAAAGGGATTTAAAGCTATGGATGTGATGGTTCGACATGGAATCAGCTTGAGTTTCTGCGAGTCTTTTTTAAGGAAAGGGATTTAAAGTCGCGTCGAGCAAAAAGACCTGCGAGCCGTTCGGTTTCTGCGAGTCTTTTTTAAGGAAAGGGATTTAAAGGGCGGTGTCGGCCAGGCTCTGCATCAGTGTCATCGGTTTCTGCGAGTCTTTTTTAAGGAAAGGGATTTAAAGATTTTAGAAATGGTGTTTCCATATTTTCAATTTAGTTTCTGCGAGTCTTTTTTAAGGAAAGGGATTTAAAGCGTAGGCACTTTGTTTGCTTATTTATTGGGGTTGTTTCTGCGAGTCTTTTTTAAGGAAAGGGATTTAAAGTAAAAATGAGATGAAAATGCCAATCATCATTCCGTTTCTGCGAGTCTTTTTTAAGGAAAGGGATTTAAAGTAACACTGGTGGTGATTGCTGTCACATCGGTGGCATGTTTCTGCGAGTCTTTTTTAAGGAAAGGGATTTAAAGAGATTTTTCGCACTTAAAAGAAGACCCAGACACTTGTTTCTGCGAGTCTTTTTTAAGGAAAGGGATTTAAAGATGTACCGATTGTGGGCACGTATTTGCTGCGAAGTTTCTGCGAGTCTTTTTTAAGGAAAGGGATTTAAAGTTAATATATAATGTGAGAATTGATCGTCATCTATAGTTTCTGCGAGTCTTTTTTAAGGAAAGGGATTTAAAGATTTTTTAACTTTCCTTTATGAGATTCAGGCTTCGTTTCTGCGAGTCTTTTTTAAGGAAAGGGATTTAAAGCCGCGGCCGATGCCGAGATGATCATCAGTAGACGTTTCTGCGAGTCTTTTTTAAGGAAAGGGATTTAAAGATCTATGTCAAATAAAACAGTATGCCTATCCACTGTTTCTGCGAGTCTTTTTTAAGGAAAGGGATTTAAAGTGCCCATGAGTTGTTGACCAATCTAAATCACCATAGTTTCTGCGAGTCTTTTTTAAGGAAAGGGATTTAAAGGCGAGTATAGTATCAAAACCAACAGAACCTTGTGTTTCTGCGAGTCTTTTTTAAGGAAAGGGATTTAAAGATTAAGAATTACGGATTGACTTTTTACGACCTATTGTTTCTGCGAGTCTTTTTTAAGGAAAGGGATTTAAAGCAGTAAAATCATCCCATCGCTTCACAATCACGTCGGTTTCTGCGAGTCTTTTTTAAGGAAAGGGATTTAAAGTACACGGTATAGAACTGTGCTCATGTTTGGCGAAGTTTCTGCGAGTCTTTTTTAAGGAAAGGGATTTAAAGAAGGTCTGAATACGGCATAATATACGGCATAATGTTTCTGCGAGTCTTTTTTAAGGAAAGGGATTTAAAGTAGTAAATATGCGTTGTTGCTCGTTTAGCTTTAGTTTCTGCGAGTCTTTTTTAAGGAAAGGGATTTAAAGATCAACTCAACATTTATTGTATTTTACGCATTTGTTTCTGCGAGTCTTTTTTAAGGAAAGGGATTTAAAGCTACGTACCTCGGACTTAAAGGTACGTACAAAAGTTTCTGCGAGTCTTTTTTAAGGAAAGGGATTTAAAGAGAAATGTTACGCGCCTTGAATTCGAAATTCGGTTTCTGCGAGTCTTTTTTAAGGAAAGGGATTTAAAGATAATGCCGTATATTCAGCCGTATTCAGATCTTGGTTTCTG
>CAZOZW010000063.1:9216-10714 GCA_964584385.1 uncultured Candidatus Peribacteria bacterium | reverse complement strand
CGGCGTTAATCTCGATGACGGCGCCATTATCATCGAATTCGCCGTCGAACAACAAATCGAGTTCGGCCATTTCGTAATCCTTCGTTAGTGATCGATATTCAGTAATTAAATCTGCCAACTCCGGCGAACCTTCTTCAATCATCTCACACATTTCGAGCAAGGCATTGGTGTCGCTTTGTAGTTTTGTCCACAAATCGATCATCTTTTGCAACTGCGAGACTTTTTGTGAAACCACCCGTGCATTCTCGGGGTCGTCCCAAAAGGCGATATCTTCGGTTTGCTTTCGCAAGCCATCGACCTCGATCTTCTTCTCATCTAAATGGAGGCATTCGATGCCATTACTTACTTTGAGTTGTATCTCTTGCAAGGCGGCAGTAAGTTCACTTAAAAGCATTCTTAATCAAATTTCTCTGTAAATTCTTACGATTAATTAAAAAATAAGCAATTCCAACACCAAAAGAAAGACCGATTGTTTATGATTAATAACGAATTGATTAGTTATTATTTTATCATTCGGTTGCAATTTCTAAAGAAGCTTTGGTTGAATCCTCGTTCACCACTGTAATAACATACTCAGAATCGGTGGCATTCGAAGGTATATCTCTAAAATATAAGAATTGGACCTCAGAATCTACAGATATATCTTCAATAACCACGACCCCATTTTCAGTAAAAGAACCTGTACATCTTGAGCTATTATCGCAAGGCATCTCAAAACCTCTTGGTTCACCGAGCACTGGGGCACCAGCACTCGACATCACTCGTTCTGAAAGCACGACTGTAGCAAGCTCGTTACCAGTATTTTTCACATCCACTCTTATTGGTAATTGTTTGAAACTATCTATGTACGAATGAGGTAGCTTTACTGTCGCATTGCCTGCATATGCTTTTTCATCACTATTTGGAGTCAAGACCTCAAGCTCTACTGAACCAGTAGTATTAATTGTTGATTTTGTAATCATCGCACCTGCTCCAGCGCTTGATGAAAACTCCATAATCGCCGAGTCTTTGTCCCCACTATCTGCCAAGATCACCAAGGTATACTTACCGCTTGTTTTGCCGGCGGGCACATCACGCAGGTAACTCAGTTCAACGCTTTCGCCGGCTGCTAGCTCATTAATCATCACCTTGCCGTTTTCTGCAAATGAACCGCTGCATTCTGCTTCTTCGAAGCATTCGAAGATAAAATCTTTCACATTACCCATGGCATACATATCATCGCGCTTGGCAATAACCTCCTCAAGTTCAACATCTGTCGTTTCTTCACTGTCATTCCGTATTACCACTTTAACCGTTATGTTTTTGTATACATCTAAATAACTGTTTCCCGAATCGGTCTTAAGGTGTTCGGTAAATCCACTTTTACTATCGGCTATCTCTACTTGAATGTCGATGTTACTGGTACTTTGCAAAGAATTTTCGATCAGCATATCTTCAATCTTCGGGCAGGCGCCGTCTATCGCATTTTCGCATTCAACAAAACGGGCTTTTGGTCGAT
>CAZOZW010000063.1:7478-9206 GCA_964584385.1 uncultured Candidatus Peribacteria bacterium | reverse complement strand
CATTCACACAGAATAATTCGACGATTCCCGCGCGCCCTTCATGATTATAATTACGATCGGCGATATTGATATTCTTTTTCGGATTCCCATCTATTTGATACAAAATGGTGATCTCACCTTTATCGAACGGGCTCCTTCCGCCGTCGCTGTCGGTACACGAAAGCCAGCTGAAGGCAATCTCATTATCATCGGCGATTTGCGCAGCATACGGATTCTGCAATGCGCTCGGCATGATCTGCAACTCTTCTGCCAATAGATGTGCCATTATCAAGGGCTCATCGGCAGTTGCATCACTCTCTCCGAACCAAAAGCCGATAGCCATTAAAAAAGCAAAAGGAGTGCCGAACACGGCTAAGCGTTTTTTGGTTTGTGTATTCATTGAATTGATAATTTCAAGATATTATACCAATCGGTCAGCAGTTTTACCAGTTATAATAGCAACGCAAAAAAATATTTGATGGTGTCTGTTGTGCCATAGCAAATGAATTCCAAACAAAACGACTGAGATAAACATTGGTATCAACTGTGCGAATCACCCTCTATTAAAAAAAGGAGACAATAGCGTAAAGTTCCGCCATAATCTACTGGAATTGAAAATAAATGCATCTTAATTCATAATTCTTGATTCGTAATTCTATAATTCTTACACGATCTAAACTCACCACGGTAATACATCCAAAAAAAACACTCCCGAAACTCCTTGAAAAAATTTGCATTCTCCCTCAAAATGAGCTTTGCTAAAGTTTCTTCTTGTTTTTAAAAAATACCATGGATGATCTGATTATTGTAGGAATGGGCCCATCGGCGTGTACTTGTGCTATTTACACTTCGCGCTACAAAATGAAAGTAAAAATGATCGGCGGGCAGCCCGGCGGTCAACTCGGCGCCTCGGGCGAAGAAAACTATCCCGGGTTTTTATCGATCTCGGGTTTCGACCTGGCGCAGAAGATGATCGAACAGAGTAAGCAAAGTGGCACCGAAGTCATTTACGATATGATCGGCGACATCACCCCGATCGACGGAGGTTTTGAACTAAACGGCTCGATCAGCGGCAAACACACGGCAAAACAAGTATTACTCGCAACTGGCACAAATCGTCGTAAATTAAACGTACCGGGCGAAGAAGCTTTGTACGGCAAAGGGGTAACTTACTGCGCTACCTGCGACGGCATGTTCTATAAAAACCAACATGTGGCGGTTGTTGGCGGCGGCAACGCAGCTGCCGAAGCCGCGCTCTACTTGGCAGACGTTTGCGAAAGCGTGCATGTCTTCATTCGTAAAGATCACTTCAAGGCCGATGGCATCATTGTTGAGAAACTGATGGCAAACCCAAAGATCACCGTCGAATTCAATACCGAGATCGCCGAGATCAAAGGCGATCCCAAAGTCGACCATGTTGTTTTATCAAACGGTGAAAAGCGCGAATTGACCGGTGTTTTTATCGAAATCGGTGCCGACCCCGAAGTCACCCTCGCTAAAAAGCTTGGCCTAGAGCTAGATGAAACGAATTACATTAAAGTCGATAGCGGGCAACGCACCAGCATGAAGGGGATATTGGCGGCAGGGGATAACACGACCGCCAGCGAAAAATTCGCACAAGATGCCACCGCCGTAGGTGAAGGTGCAGTAGCTGCCAAAGCCGCCTATGAATTTTACCAACATAATTCGTAATGATCGCCGAATGGAACCGCATTGCCGGCAGTGCTGCCAAATCGCTTTCGAAAGCAC
>CAZOZW010000063.1:3449-7365 GCA_964584385.1 uncultured Candidatus Peribacteria bacterium | reverse complement strand
GCACATGTCTTGACATACTTTCAAAAAACACAGATTCTCGGCTACGATGCATCAAAGCTCACGGTTGGCATCCCACGAGAATTTTTTCGCGTTTGGCACGAACAGAACAGTAAAGACCCCATCCTTCTTGCCGCAAAAGAGATTTGGCCCGATTGCAAAGAAGTCGTCTTTCATGTCGATGGTTCGCTGGAGCAAACATCCGAGTTCGACCCACGCAAGATTCTCTCGGGCGAAGCACTTACCACTCAGCCGCGCAAAAAGCCAAAACCATTCGAAAAGTTTAAAATCGCCCGCGCGCAAATGGGCTTTTCGCGGCGTTTTTTAAACCCCGACCTCACGTTCGATAATTTTGTTGTTGGGGCTAATGTCGCACTCGCGCATGCCGCAGCAATCGCCACCGCGCGCGAACCGGGGCGCAAATACAATCCACTTTTCATCTTTGGTGGTGTGGGGCTTGGCAAAACGCATTTGCTGCACGCTATTGGTAATTTTATCGCCGATAACAACCCCGATGCTTCTATCACCCTGCTGCCAACACAAAACTTTATCGACGAAGTGGTAACCGCCGTTCGAAGCGGAAAAGGTGATCGTATTCGTGAAAAGTTCCGTCAGATCGATGTCTTTATGCTCGACGATATTCAATTCTTAAAAGGCAAAGAACGAACCCAAGAAATCTTGTTCCATATTTTTAACGACCTCCATAACGCCGGCAAACAAATCGTCTTTTCATCAGACCGCACTCCCGGCGACCTAGAAGGATTAGAAGACCGCCTCGTCTCTCGTTTTTCAATGGGGATGGTCGCCGACATCCAAGAACCCGATTTTGAGACTCGCCTTGCTATTTTAGAAGAAAAAGTCGCTACTACGAACATCGAATTCTCGCGTGATGTGTTGGATTTTATCGCTGAGCAGCTTTCGGGTTCGGTGCGTGAACTGCTTGGAGTATTCAACCAAATGCAGGCGAATTTTGAACTACAAGGGATTAAGCCGAACAAAACGAATATCATGGAGATTTTGAAAAAACGCAGCAAAGAACTCCGCGACGAGATGGATATGCAAGAGATCGAAAGCTCGGGCAGGGCGATAACCACAGAAGAGATTGCGATTCGCACTGCTCGTTATTTCGACGTGCCAGTCGAAAAACTGCTCAGCAGTAGCAGATTACGCGAGTACGTAGTACCACGACAAATGGCGATGTTCTTTGCCCACAAAAAACTGAAAGAACCGCTGCAAAAAATCGGCAATTACTTCGGCGGCCGCGATCACACCAGTGTGTTAAGCGCTGTACGCCGCGTAGAAGCCTCACGCAAAAAAAGTACCGAATACTGGCGCCAGAATAACGAACTGAGAAAACAACTCGGGTTTTAATCCCTTATTTACTTTCTGCATGCCCTGCAGAGCCTTGGCGACGAAAGGAAAAAGAGGGGTTTAAGAGGGATTTTTTTCGACTCCGATGAAAATACACCCGAGCACGTGCTAATCAACTACACTCAATACCAAGAAATGGAAGCAGTTAACCAGCCAGAATCTTTTCACCTGATTTTTGACGACACCGTGCCAATCGGCTATGCTCACAAAAAGCTTTGTTACCCATGGAAAACCAACCCCGCTTCGACCTCGATAATCAAAAGCTCGACCGCATTATAGAAGCGCTCGATAAGATCGAACGCCATTTGGCACCGCCGCCACTATGGCAAAGAGTTATCAGCTTTACCTTTCAAAACTTTACTATTATTATCTCGCTCGTTTTACTCACTTACGCGGTGTACAAAATATGGGCGGTGGTGAGTGGTGTATCCGAAAATGTAGATGGCATTCGCGAGTTGATGATCGGCTTATTTCAGAACATGAAAGACGGGGTAAGTGGGTTGAAGTTTTGGGAGTAAGTAAAAAATATTGCATTTAAACGGGGATTTACGTATTAGTGCAGTATTAATCTTATTTAAAATATGAATTTTCATAATGAAATTAACTTGAACAGGATAAGAATGATATTTACTAAAAAGTAGGTGAAAAAAAACGTATCATCCGATATATTATTGCTACGAGAATTTTTAATTCAATCAATCAATGTAAGCCATGACAAATCTACTAATAGCACTAGCAAATATCATAGAGAATCCGATTGTAGATTTACAGTCTACTTATCAAGGTTCAAACAGAGCGAATAACATGGGGGATGCACTTGAAACATACGTTCGAGACATATTTTGTAATTCTATCGAATCAGATGATTCTCAAAAAGACAGAATATATAATCAACACTTCTCATATTTAGGGAACCAAAATAATCCACCAGATAATATCATAAGAAATGGTGATGCTATTGAAGTAAAGAAACTTGAGAAGCTAGGTTCTGCAATTGCACTCAATAGTTCATATCCAAAAAACAAACTCTATTCAGATGACTCAAGAATTACTGAATATTGCAGAAACTGTGAAGAAGTGGAATGGGCAAAGAAGGATATTATCTACTCAGTGGGTGTGGTGCCACAGGGAACCAGAAAATTAAAAGCTCTATGGTTTGTATATGGCGATTGCTATGCAGCAAGTCGAGATATTTACAAAAAAATTAGTGATAAAATAACGAAAGGTATTTCAGAAATTCCGGGAGTTGAGTTTGCAAAAACCAATGAGCTTGCAGGTGTAAAAAAGGTTGATCCTCTTGGCATCACGAATTTAAGAGTCCGTGGAATGTGGCACATCAAAAATCCGATAAAAGTATTTCGAAATTTTGCTAAAGTGGATGATGAGCACGACTTAACCGTAAACGCGTTATTGCTAACTGAAAAGTATTTTTCATTTCCTGAGCAAGATAGACTTAGACTAGAGAAGCTACAGAATGAAAAATTCTTGATTCAGGACATCCAAGTGAAGTGTCCGAACAATCCTGCGCAGCTATTAGCTGCCAAACTTATTTCGTATTCAAAGTAAAATGAAAATCGTATCACTCTTTAGCGGTGCAGGTGGTCTTGACCTTGGCTTTCATCAAGCAGGTTTTAAGACCATATTTGCAAATGAGTTCGATAAAACAATCTGGGAAACCTTTGAGCTTAATTTTCCTAAAACCAAGCTAGACAAGAGAAGCATTGTTGATTTACCATCAAATGATGTTCCAGATTCAATTGGAATCATTGGAGGTCCACCTTGTCAAAGCTGGAGTGAGGCAGGTTCAGGGAGGGGAATAAACGACAAAAGAGGTCAACTTTTTTTCGAGTACATCAGGATACTTAAAGAAAAGGAACCCTTATTCTTTCTGGCTGAAAACGTATCAGGTATTTTATTACCAAGGCACAAAGAAGCGTTCGAAGAGATATTAAGAAAGTTTAGAGCCCTACAATACAATGTTACATACTTTCTTCTTGATGCGAATGACTTTGGTGTTCCACAGAATAGAAAAAGGGTTATCATTATTGGGTACCATAAAAACATTGGAAAAACTTTTTCTCCACCTAAACATATTACGCCAAAACCCAACCTAAAGGATGCTATTTGGGACTTGAGAATGGCAAAACCAGCAAAAGATAAAAATTATGCGAATGAAGAAGAAAAACTTTCAGCTCCAAACCACGAATATATGAATGGGGGATTTTCGACGATTTACATGTCAAGAAATCGCGTCAGAAGCTGGAATGAACCAAGCTTCACTATTCAAGCAGGTGGTCGTCATGCACCAATCCACCCCAAAGCGCCCAAAATGAAATTCATTGAGCAGAATAAAAGAATCTTTGTGCCAGGAAAAGAAAGTCTTTACAGAAGACTTACTGTAAGAGAATGTGCAAGAATACAAACCTTTCCAGATGATTTTATCTTCAAATATAGTAACATTGCAGATGGCTACAAAATGATTGGAAATGCTGTGCCGGTCGAATTTGCAAAACAATTGGCTAATGTAATTTACAAGGATTTATCCATG
>CAZOZW010000063.1:0-3408 GCA_964584385.1 uncultured Candidatus Peribacteria bacterium | reverse complement strand
AAAAAAGTGAGGTCTAAAGTCTCTGGTAAAAAGAATAACAATTTAGTCACACACTGAATGCCTAAAACCCCACCAACTCCAAATACCACTCCAAAATACCCTCGCCAAACAACAACGTAATCACAAAGCCCGCAACGAGCATGGGTCCAAACGGGATATGCTCTGCAAATCTGCGTTTTTTTAACAAAAGGATCGGCACCGAAACAAACGCACCGATCGCATACGCCAAAAATACCGCTAAAAACCCAAGTGCGGGGCCTAAGCCTAAGCCGATGATAATGGCAATACGTAAATCTCCACCGCCGATCCAACTCGCCAGCGGCACGTCTTCGGTGCTTGAATCGGTCAGTTTTTCAAACCAGTAGCCCAAGCCTACCAAAGCGAATACCACCCAAATCGGGAACGTTACCACTGCCAAGACGGCATCTTTTACAAAGCGGAGTTCTTTTTTTTGGAAACTCAGCAGCACATTGGGGATAAATACTTGAAGTGAGAAAAAGCCATACACAAGCAGTGCCCCGAGCAGTGACTGAGTGAAGGTTGGCGCATTGCTGAGCAAGGGGGACGCAATATTCACCCCGAGTGTGACGAGTAAAAAACCGATTAACGGCAAACTGATCTGGTCGGGAATCTCCATATACCGCAAGTCTGAAAGTACGGTAATGGTTAACCCGAATACGAGCACCAGCCGCCAAATAAGCAAAAAAATATCATCGGCAGGCGTTGCGAGTGCAACGAGTAGAAACACAAGCGCCACTAACAGTTCTGCCGCCGGGTATTGCCACGAGATCTGGTTTTTGCATTTGCGGCATTTGCCCGCCAAAAATAACCAGCCGAAGAGGGGAATGTTGTCGTACCATTTTATCTCATTTTTACATTTTGGGCATTTGCTCCTGCCGTTCACTATACCTTTTTCACCGGTATGCAATCGAAGCGAAACAACATTGCCAAAACTCCCGAGCAGTAATCCGATACAAAAAGCAATAAAAGGGATCATCGCGCTTGTTACGAAAAAGTTCCACGTCGAATCACTTGGTCGATCGTATCGGGTGGTGCGAGGAGCGCATCTGCCAAAACCAACGCAACCATCGCTTCTGCCACCGGCACAAAGCGCGGAGCAATAGTGGGGTCGTGCCGGCCGCCAACCGCTTGCTCAACAGTTTTGCCATCGGCGGTTTTCATCTGTTGCTTTTGGGCAATGGTGGGCGGTGCTTTTATCGCCACTTGTAAACGAATGGTATCGCCGGTAGCAATACCGCCCGAAATACCTTCGATAATCTTATTCTGCTCGCTCCCTAATCGCTCAGCCACTGTTTTACCCGCGCCGTATTCAAAACTGCGTGTCGTTCCGATCGACAAAAACGCCTTTGCGAAATCGGCTTCTATTTTGCCGAACACCGGGCTACCGAGCATCGCCGGTGGATTCTGGATAATCACCTCGACAACTCCGCCCAGCGAATCTTGGTTTTGCCTCGTTGTCATTATCAATTCTTCCATTTGTTTTGCCGCCTTTTTATCGGCGCAGCGCACAATGTTATTCTCTATCTCATCGGCATCGAAATCGTTTGCGATAACATTACCGATCTGTTTTACATGACCGAACACATTCGTGTTCGCGCATGAGAACAAAAGCTTTTTGGCAATTGCTCCGCCAATCACTCGGCTTAAAGTCTCGCGACCCGACTGCCGCCCACCACCACGGTAATCGCGGTGACCGTATTTTTTAAACCAGACTTCATCGGCATGCCCGGGGCGAAAGGTTTCTTTAATGTTGCCATAATCTTTCGATTGATGATCTTTATTATACACAACAACGGCAATCGGTGTGCCGAGCGTCTTTCCTTCAAATATGCCCGAGAGAATCTCTGGGGTATCACTTTCATTGCGTGGAGTGCTGACCTTGCTCTGACCCGGTCGGCGGCGACTCAACTCGGCGGCAATCTCTTCGCCGGTTAACGCCAAACCTGCCGGGCAGCCGTCGATAATAGCTCCCAATGCAACTCCATGCGACTCGCCGAATGTTGTTACCCGAAAATTTCTGCCAAATGTATTCATTGCTTTTATTATTGCACATTGCGAAACAATTACCAACAGCGATAATAATTTGCTAATTGACGCGCAACTATTTATGATGAGCGCAGTATTTTACGAGATAATGAAAAAAGGGCATTTGATAACCGCGTTTTTGGGGCTTTTTGTCTTTAGCGCAACACTTCCATTCGCACTTGCCGATGATGAGAATCGGTTATTTATTCAAACCACATCGAACGGACAAGACAAATACGCCTTTGATCTAACGGTGAATATAGAAGAAGAAACCGGAGGAGATGTTTATGCCAGTGGTCAGAGCCTAAAGATCAACGCGCCGGTTGGCGAAGATGTTGGTCTTGCCGGTATGATCATCGAGGTGTATAGCAATATCGGGGATGATATTCGCGCTGCCGGACAGATAATTACGATTGGCAGTACTGTTGGCGACAGCATTACCATAGCCGGGCAAAAAGTAGTACTCAGAAACTCTGCTAACATTGCGGGAGACGCTTGGATAGCCGCCGAAACGATTGAGATCAATGCCCCGATCAACGGCGATATCATTCTTTCGGGCAGCAATATTCTCATCAACTCGCAAATCGGTGGCAATGCAAAAATAACCGGAGGCGAGATTCGCTTTGGTGAAAACGGAAGGATTGCCGGTGATCTCGTTCTGAAATCAGCCAATAATGTCGATGCGCAAAAAGTCGGTGGTAAACTCGATTGGCAAGAGCGCCTCGACTTTAAACCCGATCAAGATTATTACGAACGAACCATCCGCGATATGTACTCGTGGTCTTCGATCATCACTTTCGTTTCTGTCTTACTCATCGGAGCATTGATTTTATACCTGATGCCAAAGGCATTTGTTCATTCGGCGATCGAAACCCGCGCCTCACCGTTTATCAGCCTTGGTGTCGGCTTTTTGGGCTTTGTCGGGATTTTTGCGCTCTCGTTGATCCTTTTGATTACCGTTATTGGGATGCCGCTTGGGTTTATCATGCTCTTCGCGTATTTTGCGATGATCATTTTTGCTTATGTAATACAAGGGTTATACGTTGGTTCGATTATTCTGCCAGCGTTCGAAAAAGAAACCTACTGGCGTCTTTACGGCACTTTTGCCCTCGGCAGCGCGATTGTATTTCTTTTAAACCTAATCCCTTACTTGGGTATTGTTATCAAGTTGGTTATTCTATGGGTAGCGATTGGCAGCCTGATCCGGATGAAGGCACATTTCTTCACCTCGTTACGCAAGCATAAAGAGATCTAATCCTTGTTCTGCATTTAGAGTATCGGTTGTGCCTGTTTTTAAAGCGGAGGAAGGGGATTTAGAGAAAGTTTATTCTTTGGATTATTTTGTGGCAGAAGCATTCGCCA
>CAZOZW010000062.1:6507-10867 GCA_964584385.1 uncultured Candidatus Peribacteria bacterium | reverse complement strand
GGTGTGGTTTTTTAAACCTTGTTCGATTGTTCGAATTGCTCGATCGTTCTTGGGGTTTTGCATCCGGTCTTTTTGTTTGATCGGTTTGCGGTCGCTCTGGCGACTTGTTTGTTGAGTCCTTTATTTCAGGTTTCTTTTTAAAGAAGTTTCTCATATATTGTGGTAATATCTAAAATAAATCATTTTGATTCGTAAAAATGATGGCATAGTTACAAAGATTAAGCAAGAAGAAAAAGAAATAGGTTCGATTAAATGGCTTAAGAAAAACAAAATATTGTTCGCAAGGTTGGGAAAAGAGTATTTTTTTGTTGATGCTCGACTATGGAAACCGAGCTGTCGTCGTGATTATATAAAAGACGATTTATCTGATGTATGTTTCTTCAATCCGCTTTTTTTACACTAACCTCAGGTTCATCGTTTTACAGCAATGTTTTCTTTTGAGAAACCTGTAGAGAGAGGAGTCTGTTTTTGATAAAAATCTAGTATAAGATGGTTTCTCGCGAACTTTATACTAAACCTCAACGCTTCGGCTTTGGTGGTGTCGTCGTGAGCAAGCATAGTTAGCCAGATCACCATATCTGATTGGACCTAACGGTTGACGAAAAATGAGTGAATATCTCAACGGCGAAGAAGCATCAAATCAGACGAATAAACAGCAAAAGATATACTGACCGAAAGCGAGCTGATAAGGTTTTTGCAAATAGAGAGATTGATGCGCGAAAATAACCGCTTGATAGAAGCTGATTCCAATCAAAATTTATGTATCTTGACATTACGAAAAGGGTTGCCAAAATAGGCAAAAATGTGCAATAATATATGACTCATTGAATCAGAATTCGAGTCGTTTGAAAGAAGCAAATAATGACGAACAAGAACAATAACATATTCCCGGATGAATTCTTCAAAAAGAAAAGCTCTTTGAGCGGATTTTTTCGACAGGTCGAAGATAAGGATTTGAACCAAGAATCTGTTGTTCCAAATGATTCTCAGGTAAAACCGATGCGAATACACATTCCGCATAAGCCGGTGGCGTACCGGTTAACCCGAAAGGTTCAACTTACACCGCCCGATCTGCCGGCGCATGTAAAAGCGATTTCGGCGCCGATTCCGTCTGAAGCCGAGCCAAAACCAATAGCCGCACAAAACCGGCGCAAACTCCATTCGCTGCATATTCCTCATGCGCCTTCGCCAAGTGAGGTCGCCGATCAATCCACTAGAATACTTAAAGAAGCGGCTCCTGTGGTCGAACAAGAATCACCAAGCAGGCCAGTTGCAGAAGTGCATCCGATCAAAACAACCAAGGCTGCGTCTTCGTCACTTGAGCCAATTCTTACTTCGATTCCCAAAGCAGAAACTGCGCGCAGCGAATCGATTCCTGTAAATACCCAAATGTCGCCGGTTGTTAAAACAAAGCTCGCCAAGCCGATTGATATGGTTTTTCCGATTCCGCCTATTGCAAAAACCAAGGCTGCATCGGCTATCGACATACCACGAATGGTACCCGCTAAAAAAGCGAAGCGTGCCAATCTTTCGCCGATCCTATTGCCGCAAGTCGCCAAGCGTACTGCAGAGCATATTGTACTCGAAACACCGAAACAATCGAAAGGTACCAAAACTGCCGAAACCCTGATTATTCCATATGTATCGAAGCGAAAAGAGACAAAACCAAAGAAGGTGTCTGCATTGCTGCATGTTACTAAAATAGGCAAGAGAGCCAGAAAAACGGCGCCAGTGCAAACCGCAAAGGCACTTGATGTGATTTCAAGCATCGCACCTTTAGAACCGCCAAAAAAGTTAGCAAGCCATTTCGATGTAGCGCAGTCGCGACATATTTCGCCCGAAACCGCCAAAGTGGCAGTTTTGAATGTCCCGCATTTAAAAAAGTCGCAAATTGTTAAAAGCGCAAAATCGAGCGAATCATTAAGAATCCCCAAGGCCGGTAAGAAATCATTCAAAAAACAAGTGCCGTTGCATATCGCCGACCCATCGCTTTCGAAGCCGCTTCTTGTTCGTCAGAATACTTTTGCCGCACCCGAGATCCGCCAAGCCGTTCAGCAAGCTATTGCTTCGCCGCAATCGATCCAAACCGAGATAAATTCTTCGGTAAAGCAGGCTACTAAAATCGCTCCTACCAAGAAGCTCGCCGAATCGATCGATCATCTGCATCGTCATGCTTCGCGCTTTAAGAATATTACATTACGATTGCCAAAACTGCCCAAGCGCAAAAAAAGGCAATACGTGGTAAAACCGAAGAAAGTCCGTACCAAAAAAAGTGGCATTGTTGGCGAAGTGGTCCGCTTTGGGGTTACAAGTGCATTGATCTTCGCCTTTTCGTTCGTGATTATGAACGGTCCGGCGATTGGGCAAATGGTGCAAGCCCGGCTTGACCCGGTGCAAACAGTGCACAAACAAATCGCCCTCGAAAAGATCGTTTCGGGGCAAACCCGTCATGTGCCGATTTTACCAACTGCCGGAATGAAGCGCGAAAGCCGCGAAACCTACCCGGGATTAGACCTGCAAATCGCTCCGCTTGAAAACCGCATTATTCTGCCAAAAATCGGCAAGAATGTGCCATTGGTGAATATTGAAACCGATTCATTGCAACGCAGCGACTGGGAGCAGCTTGAACAAGATATTCAAGATGCCCTGCAAGATGGCGTGGTGCATTACCCCGGTACTGCCAAACCCGGGCAGATCGGCAACGTGTTCGTTACCGGTCATAGCTCATATTACTTGTGGGATCCGGGTAAGTTCAAAGATGTTTTCGCCAGGTTGCACGATATGTACGAAGGCGACGAGTTTACCATTTACTGGAACCAAGACGTATACCATTATCGAATCCGCGAACGCAAAGTGGTTTCGCCCGAAGAAACCAGTGTGCTCGAACAACCGAAAGATGAACGAATCGCAACGCTGATGACCTGCACCCCGATCGGTACGGCAAAAGATCGTTTGATTTTAGTGGCTGAGCAGATATAGCCTCTGATGTAAGACGATGCGGAGCATCATCTTTTTATGGCATAGAAAAATAGCGCGCGCCGGAGCGAGGGTTGTTTGCTGATACTGAGTAAGGTGATCGGTCAGTTATTAAACGAAACTTAATCGGTTAAAATAGCAAACTCCCGGGCTCCATTTATTTCTTAAAACCTCTGTCGTTGTCGTCAACGTTATTTATGCCTTAAAAAAGAGTGTTTGTGGGTGATACGTGAGGTGAGACACCAGCACGATGTGAGACAAGAAGATTGCCTCGAGAAAGATGTGGCACGCAGAGTTTGTTCGCGCCCCAAAAGTACTCTGGCTGCAGTTTTTTGATCGTGATGTCTGATTCAGGCACATCAACTCCGTTTAAGAATAGTTTATATAACTTATGAGCAAAGGGATGCCCTGCGTTCAATCCTCAAGTGTTACGAAATTACGCGAGCTTACCCGCGGTGCTCCTTCGGTAAGAAAGACCTTCGCATAAAACCGCCATTCGCCACATTCATCCGGCTGGTACTCGGTACTGAAAAAACCGTTCTCTGAAAGCGTCGTAAAGGTGGCAACACGGTTACGAAAGCGCGAGTCGTTTTCGGCCCATATCTCGATCGATTCAAATTGGTCGCGCGTGGCACCGGCAACTCCGGCGGTAATCTGCACAGGCTCGTCGCACGCTAGAACCGAGTTATTTGCAGGTCGTATTACGCTAAAGGCTTTCGAGATCGGCACTTCTTCAATATCGACTTCGATCTCGGTTTCACCTTCGTTGCCGGCAATATCGCGAGCAACCGCTTTTATTCTCATCGAGCGATCTTCGTTCGGCACTTTTAATTCGTATTCGTACGGCGCGAATACGGCAGCACCTATTCGGCGATCATCGATGTAAAAATCTACTTTTTGAATCGCACCGCGACCGTCATCGGCATCGACTTTAATATTGATCACTTCGCCGCCACGCACCCGAGAACCACTTCGCGGGCTTTCAATGCTCACTTCCGGTGGGGTGTTGTCTTGGCTGACATTGACTTCGATCGAATCTGTTGTGGTGAAGAGTAAGGCATCGGTAACTTCTACTCCTAGGGTGTTCCTGCCGCGTGAACTTGGCGGAATCGGTATTAAGTATCCATTCGGGCGTTGCTCTTGAAACGACTGGATGACGCGACCGTTCCACGAAAAGGCGATTTTCTCAAAGCCGTTTCGGGTGCTTACATCAACCACGATCGTACTGCGTGGCGGGTAAACACTGCCACCATCGCGAGGTGACACAAAATCGATCTCCGGTTTTTGTGCGGCGCTGCTCGGGGTATGTACATCGTCGAACTCGGTTGGTGCGCTGGCGAGCACTTCGGCGTCGCGCTCCGGCACCCGGCCTTCCAGCAGTTTG
>CAZOZW010000062.1:3671-6497 GCA_964584385.1 uncultured Candidatus Peribacteria bacterium | reverse complement strand
CGGTAATGCCGTAGCTTTCTAAAAAGCCTTCTTTGGCAGCATTGAGCCAAGCTTGTGCGGGGCCTTCCCATTTGGGGTTTTCGGGGTAGTATGAACGCATACTTAAAACCGCACGTTTTTCAATTGCCTGTTCGGGAGTGTATTCGGTTGGTAGCTTGCCCGAAACAGTATCGATCTCTATTTCGCTCAAGCTGTTATCGTAATCTTTTGGCACATTTTGCGGTGCAAAAATATCGCTGGTGATCAGGCTTTCGCCCATGTTCTCGTTTGGCAATAAGCCCGAAAGACGTGAGACTTGTACTCTTCTGGCAGAAGCGGGAGCGGCAAAATCTTCGGCGGGCATGTTTTGCACTGCTGCTTCCATGTAGTCTTTCCATATGGGTGCTGCTGTCGTGTAGCCACTTGCGTTTCGCGCCAACACTTCGCCTTTGTTGTTCCCCGTCCATACGGCGGTAGCCAGTTGCGGCACCGCACCGATCGTCCAGGCATCGGCGGGCCATGGCTGGTCATTTACTTTCTTATCAGCAGTGCCGGTTTTTACAATATTCCTTCTGCCATCGAGCTGTAATCGTGCGTTCCAACCGGGGCCGCGGGCATCGGGGTCGGCGAGCATATCTACAACCTGATAGGCAACTGCTTCATCTAAAACCTGCTCGCGCTCTTCAGGAATCTCATCTTCTAAAGAATACAGCAGGTTTCCAAACCGGTCTTCGACTTTATATATGGCAACCGGTTGGATTTTTTTACCGCCATTGGCGAATGTGGCAAACGCGGTTGCCATATCGAGCGGTCGGGCTTCGGCGCCACCGAGTGCGATCGCCGCACCGTAAAAATCGGCATCGTTATCGAAACTAATACCCAAATTCGTCGCCAGTTCATATACTTTGTCGGGTCCGGCGATAATCGCCGCTTTTACCGCCGGAATGTTCAAGCTGGTTCCCAGTGCCCGTCGCACCGTTACCGGTCCGCGAAAAACACCGTCGTAATTCTGCGGAATCCAGTTGTTGCCAAAATCGGTCTCGACATCGAATAACACGCGAGCCGGTGAGAGCTGACCGCTTACAAAAGCAGCAGCAAAGGCGATTGGCTTAAAGCTGCTCCCCGGTAACCGTTTGCTCAATGCAATATTCACTTTGCCGTCGATCTCATCGTTCCAATAGTCTCTTGAGCCAACCAGCGCTTTAATCTCACCGGTTTGTGGGTCGATTGAAACAAGGGCTGCATTTTGCGCGCCATAGGTTTCGGCATTTGTTTCGCCATATTTTGCAACCGCCGCTTCGGCTGCCGTTTGCAAATCCATATCGAGCGTGGTGTATACTTTTAAACCACCGCGTTCGACCAGCTCGGCTTCAAATCTTTCCTCGAGTTGTTGGCGAACCCACATCACAAAATGAGGTGCGGTAATGTCATCGCGATATTCGCCAAAAGTCATTGCGGCGAGTTCTTGTTTGCCCGCCTCGAATTCACTATCTGAAATGTAGTTGAGCTGATGCATTCGGCGGAGCACCCAATCGGCGCGACCTTCGAAGAACTCTGCCTCGCCATTGGCAAGTTCGACCTCACGCCCGATCAGACCATAGCCTTCGTTGATGGCACGTGGAAACTTCTCACCGACCTGCTCTAACGAGGTTAAGTTGCTTTCTTCAATAGCTTCGGGTTCGATTGCGAGCGAAGAATACACCCGTGAGCCGAATGGCGAATAGCGTGTAGGAGCCTGCGGCAGTGACGCCATGATTGCGCCTTGAGCCGGAGTGAGGTTTTGCGCTGATGTATCGAAAAACGCATCGGCGGCGATCTCGACCCCATGAAAATTCGAACCGAATGAGATTCCATTTAAATAGAGTTCGAGGATTTTATCTTTTGAAAGATTTTGTTCAATACGGTAGCTCAGCACCAATTCGCGCAATTTACGTGTCATGGTGCGCTCTGGCGTGAGGAGGACATTTTTTACGAGCTGCTGGGTAATGGTACTTCCGCCGCGCGGTGGGCACAGCCCGCCAACCACTCCGCCAAGAATCTCATGACAAAATGCCATTGTAATTCCGCCGAGGTCGAAACCCGAATGTGTATAAAATTGATCGTCTTCGGCTGCTAAAATCGCAGAAACCATGTGCGGGCTGATCTGGTCGATCGGGATCAAGCGGCGGTTTTGGTCTCCGTGTACGGCGTATAATTGGTGTTCACCCGATTTATCATAGATCACGGTCGATTCCGAGAAGATGAACGGTCGTTCATCATCGATCGACGGCAGATCTTTTAAGATAATGACGAGTAAATACGAGGCGACAAGTGCCCCGGTTGTACCGAGGAGAAATATCGTCCATAAAAGAAAGCGCCAGGTAAAGCGCTTTTTCGGTTTAGCTTTTTTAAAACGAGGCATCTTTGGGAGTGAAAAAGACCACTGGCGAAGGTTTTTCTCCGCATCTCGCCGTATCGAGCGTTTTTTGAATTGCTTCACGAATCAGTGTTAGGAGTAGATTCTTCGCCGTTGCCGAGGGCATCGACGATTTCCTGTTCTTCACGTTCTCGTACGATATTCATCACCGCTTCAGGCAAATCACCGTTTTCGAGCATTTGCACGACAATTGGCGCCGGTGCGGTTTCTGCTAATATGAGCATTGCTTCTTCGGGCAGATTCGGGTTGTTGATCAGTTTCTTCAAGACTTCAGTGTTTCTGTCGCTCGCAAGTTCGATCAAGATTTCGTTTGGTACTGCGGCGTTACGTGCAACCACCCAGCGCACGCGTTGATCGGGATCATTGGCGAGAGTTGAAGCGATGTATGCCGGCAGCTTGGGATTTGCCCCCAAATGATTCCGCACGAGCCA
>CAZOZW010000062.1:642-3648 GCA_964584385.1 uncultured Candidatus Peribacteria bacterium | reverse complement strand
CGAATCTTTGGCGAGCATTTCTAAAATCTCTTTTGGCGCATTCGGGTTTTTGGCAACTTCGCCGCGTACGCCTTCGTTTTTGCTGGCAGATAAAGCACTGAGCCGTTGTTCGTCGCTGGTTTGACGAGCGGCTTCCATTAATTGTTGCGGCGTCATGTTCTGCATTTCTGAGGTGAGCTCTACCTGGGGAGTGTTGTCTGTCGTTTGCCGAGTGCAGGCGGTAAGCGTTAACGCGAGCACGGCGCATCCTAGTATTAGTGTTTTCTTCATCAGATTTTTGGCAATAGGTCTGCGCTATTGTGAATATTTTTTGTCTTTAAGGCAAGACGGGCGATTTGGCATTAGAATAAGCTATAATCGATATTTTTATATTATACCACAGTGAAAAAGAAGGGTTGGATACCTTATATAATGTGAGTTAGAATCGATTGATGAAGAGTGTTCTCGGGGGGTACAAATCGATAATTGCAGAATTACGCCCGCCGGAGCGGTTATCTCACACGTTCGACAATCGTCATTTTTAAAACAGATAAATATTACCTCGATGTGCGGGCAACCCGGTTCACATGTTTCTTAAGATAAAATGGACAAACGCCTCCTTGAAGAGTTCTGCTTAGAATAATCTGGTACAATGTGGTGTAAAAGTACTCTTTTATCTCATTTTTTATTTGAGAATTGTTCTCAATGCTTAATGCGAACCGTTTGCAATAAGGAAACAAGTGAATATGAATAATAGCTTTATAGATATGTTAATCATGATTTTATATATATTTGATTTACCGTTTTTTATCTTGAGATTGCTCTACTCGTAAGCGGAAGCTGTAACTACCAACTGCGAATTCCAGATTCGTGTAGCCTCTTGCATATTGTAATTCATAATTCCTCATTCCCTCGCCGGAGCAGGTGTCGCACACGTGTTACAATTGTGATATTCATAAAGCCATTCAGCAACTGGAAATACGGGCAACCTGGTCTACATGTTTCTGAGGGGCGAGCTTTTATGGTTATAGAGAATATTATATTGCACCAACATGGGATCTGGCATGTACATGAAGTATTGTTTTGTTTTTTCAGCTCTAAGCAGAGCATCTACAGCAGAGAAATTGGTGTAAATAGTTTCGTTGTTCAATGTCAGATGACGTTTGATAGACCCTGTGTCAATCCCGGAGCGCCAACTACACGTTTTTTGAATTCGCGTTATATTTATCAGATTCAAGAAGATGCATATCAGTCGGAGTTTGGATGTGGGATTCTATCAAAAGGAATTTCGAAAACCGATCAGCAACATCGATTGATAAGGAATCATAAATTGTTGAGGTTGGTTGCCATAAATATGAAAAGTTCTGCTTGAAGAAAACGGTAAGTGGTGGTAAAATACTTTGATAAAATTTCAAAACCAAACCCTGTTTTTTTATTAATACAAACCATGAATCTTGCCGCCTCAAACATCCGCAACCTCCTCGAGAATTCACTTGCAGCTCGTATTGCTGCTGCAATCGGCATTTTTGCTTTGCTTTTTGCAATGGTCTCACTTACGCCAACACCAAACCTATTCGGATTTCAGGCGAATGTTTTCGATCCCAGTAGCCCGCAATACCAAAGTCAACCGCTCGAACGCCCGGCTCCGCCGCCGCTCAGTCAATCGTAACCACGTTTTCAAAACAGAAAAAAAATTCATCTCTTCATACCAAAATGAAAAAACGCTCACTCTTTACAACCGTCAGCCTCGCTGTATGCGGTTTTTTTATTTCGGCAGCGGCTATCGCCCAAACCGATTCATGGGGCCCTAAGGCCGATCTGTTTCCGCATGGCAACGGCATCACCCGCGCCGAATACCCAATCGGACTCGATTTTCCGTCGTTCAATAATTATGTCGATTCGGGGAACGGATTGGGCATAACCGATGAGCGTGCGTTTTTGGTAGCGAAGAATTACACCAAAAATCCCGATGGCGAATATGCCGACACGGTAGAGGTTGAAACCGGTGATGTCGTGCTCTTGAGCGGATTTATCAACAACAACGGTCAACTCGGAGATGATGATGCGACCGCGCTCGATGTAAAAACGCGAATCGACGGTTTTGTAAACGCCAATGGCGAATTCTACAGCCCGACAGATATTGCGTTTAATCTTAAGCAATTGGTTAGTTCAACCAATGCCGACCCCGAAGAGATATGGGATACCGTCAATATTACGGCAAAAGATGAAACCCCGGTGGTACTAAAATACCGAGAAGGATTAAGCATTACGCCGAATGTCGGTGGTGATGCGACCGAACTGGAACCTGCTGACTTTTTTGGCGATGGGGTTCTGATCGGTGATCCGTCGAATCCGACCGGCGGCGAATTTAAACCGCATGTCGATAATGCGATGCACGTATTTGCGTATTTTGATGTGATCGACCCAAGTGAAGTACCGAATGATGGCACATTGTTCCCGAACACGGGCTGCTCGGGGAGTAACTGTGTCACCACCTTTAACGTTGATAAGCATGTCTCAAAAAAGAAAGGGAGCGATTACAAATCTGAGGTGATCCTCGAAAGTGGTAACTATGCCCATTTTCGGGTGAAGGTAAAAAACACCGGTAAGAAAACCGGTAATGTCAAACTCGAAGATAACCTGGGTGTACCAACCAATGGTGGTTCACTCGGCAACATCGAAGACTTTCACATCAGCTGTCACAGCGACGCCAATTGTAGTGGTACGCTCAAAAACGACGGCACGGTTAGTATCAATAATCTTAAATCTTACAAAACCGTTACCATTACCTACAAACGCAAGGTTAGCAAAAACGGTATTCCATTCGGTGGTTTTAGCGAAATAACCGATACCGCCAAACTTAAAAATGGCAGCAACGATAGCGACCGAGCAAAAGTAATGATCGTTGATGTGATTCGCGAGGCGGTGTGCCCCGATGCGCACATAAAAATCCCGGTCGATTTGGCGGTACTCTGCCGCGATGGCCGAAGGGTCGACAGCGAAAAGATCAATATTCCCGCAGCCGGG
>CAZOZW010000062.1:0-549 GCA_964584385.1 uncultured Candidatus Peribacteria bacterium | reverse complement strand
CCAACGAAATGAAAATTTCACACTTTCGATCAACGGCAAAACCGGACCGATCGCCGTCGACGATGAACAAGAGTGTGCGATCTCGTTCAAAAATCAATATATGGGGAACTTCGATTTCGATAGAGGTGAGAACACGGTAACGATGACCAGCGCCAACAACTGCCCCGACGGACAAGCGGGGAGTGTGCATGTGCGCTACTTATGCATGAACCTGCCGCAAGACCCCGAATTCAAAGTCTATAAAAAAGTCTCGCTCGACGGGCAAAACTTTGCACCGCAAGTAACCGCCGAAAACGGCGACAAGGTTTCGTATAAGATCTTCGTTGAAAATGTAGGTCAGGGTGTGGGCGATGTTGTGTTAAGCGATGCATTGCAGGCCGGTTCGACGGGTGGCAGCATGGGTTCGATCGAGAGCTTTTCGATGCAATGCGCCCATGAGGCGGTGTGTTCGGGCAGCTTGCAAAACGGAGATGTTACCATCTCGAACCTGCGCCCGAATATGAGCGTAACCATCAATTACACACGTACTGCAAATGGCGATGATGTTGA
>CAZOZW010000061.1:6882-10928 GCA_964584385.1 uncultured Candidatus Peribacteria bacterium | reverse complement strand
TGATTAAAGGCGATACCGCCGAGATCGAGGTCGAAGACAAGGATATTCGGGTGGATACGTTTCGGGCGAGTGGCGCTGGTGGCCAGCATATCAATAAAACCGATTCGGCGATCCGCATCGTTCATGAGCCGAGTGGGATTGTCGTGGAATGTCAAAGTCAGCGAAGCCAACATCAAAACCGCGAAAAGGCGATGCAATTACTCAAAGCCAAATTATTGTTAAAAAAACGCGAAGAAGAAGAACAAAAGGCAAGCGAGATTCGCGGTGAAGTTACCGAAGCGGCTTGGGGCACACAGATTCGCAGTTATGTCTTGCATCCTTACAAAATGGTGAAAGACTTAAGAAGCGAATTCGAGAGCAGTAACCCAGAAGCGGTATTAGATGGCGATCTTGATGGATTTATCGAAGCATTTCTCCGCTGGGATTCTTCGCGGCGGAACCAGTAGAAAACCTATCTTTGCCATCTTGAACGCGTAAATATCGTATTGAGAAATTCGTTTATTTTGCGTATAATATAATAAAACAAACACATATTTCTGATCTTATGAAAAAAGCCTACTTGATGTTCGCCGCTACAATGGCGAGTTTTGCGTTTCTTGTTATGCCAAATGCACTGGCGGACAATACTGCTCAATCATGCGTGGTTGATCTTACAAAGGGCTATACCGAAGCCGATTGGACAGGGGCGATGTATGTCGAGGGAAGTGATGGGTTTATGTGGCAACGTGCAATTGTTCGTAACGATGACCAAGTATTACTACGAGAAGGAGAGCAAGTAACGATCAATGGTACCGCAAAGCCGAATAATGAGGTTCAGATGTATTTGTGGAAATATGAGATCGATGATGAGGATCGATTGCAAAAACCAGGTGAAGGAACATGTATCGGCCTTGGTTCGGCTACACCGCAGGGTGAATTTTCCGTAATGCTCGACCCTATTTTCTTTTGGGCGAACATAGATGAAAAAATGGTGTTCGATGTCTATTATAAAACCGAACAACAATGGGCCGATTTTATCGCACGCCAGCAAGATGGTAATGGCAGCGAGATAAGCACTATCGTCTATCCGAAAGTGCTCGATATTGTGATCGATTTCTTTCAGCAGCAAGCCGATAATACCGGAGGCATGGCGGTACCTCCGCCTCCGCCGCCACCGGCGATGGGTGAATCGAACACTACCAATAACGATGCAGCACCTCCGCCTCCGGCGGCACCACCAGCACCCGGAGGAACCAATAATGATGCGAATAAAAATGCGGCTGCTGGCGATGCCGGTTCCGGTCCCGGAGGTATTCCACCTCCTCCCCCTCCGCCAAGTATTGGAGGGAATGCCGATACCTCAGCGGGATCTGCTGATGGTGGACCGGGACTGTTGCCACCCCCGCCTCCACCCGGGCCGGGCGGAAATGGTGTCGATTTTGGTGATTTTCCACCACCACCAGCCAGAACTCCCGGAATTGGTGGTAATGATGGAGCGAATCCGCCGGTTTCAGATAATCCGACCGGAGGACAGGAGATTTGTGAGAAGGGTACGGTACTTGCTGTGCGACTTGACCCGGCGCAGTTGCCACCAGAACTGCAAGGCAACTTCTTTGACTCAGTGGGGAGCCAAACGGTAACGGTTGGGCGAAACCCCGGAGCACACACATTTTTTGTAAGTACTGAGAACGGAGACTTCGATCAAGATACGTTAGCGACTTTTTCGAAGACGGCAATAAGTATGGAAGTCTTAAAGCGCTCGTTTTTAGGTGTTGAACGGGCGGGAGGTCGTGCGCCCGGGTTGCCGTCGATGACGGTGCAAGCCCTGACACAAGCGGCTAATGGCGATGGTCCGTCATCTGCCGAAACGAAAGAGTTGGCGCGTCAGGTGAAGAATCTGTACGTAACCGGTCAGGCTGAGCGAAGTGGCTCCCTGCTGAATGTAAGTACTGCCTCAAAACCGCGAAATAAAGATATGGCGTTCGATATCCTCGCGCAAAACATACCAATGGTGAAAAGCACTGAAGACAAGTGGGCATATGACTTTTTATACACCCTCGACTTCTGGACCGGTTCTGTAGGAATTAATGAGAACTTGGTCGTGCATGATAATTCATATTGGCGGAATTTTACACCGCGCAATGCGAGATTCGAGAAATGCGATATGAAATACACTCATGGACAATCGCCACGTATTCTTGTTACTCGCGATGAAGAAATGATTTTAGAACCGGATTTTACAGATGTTAAACTGGTGTATGCAGATACCAGATTCAGCCATGGTGAGGGTTGGGAACTGCCAAAGGGAGTAAAGGAAGATATTTTTTACTTATATGAAGCCACAACCGATATCGATGGGAACTACCTTGCGGATGCCTGCTTAAAGCGTGAGGATCTCAACGAACTCTCATCTGCAATCCAAAGCAAGCTCGGGTTAACAAATGCCGAAACCGATGTGATTACCGCTGAATTAGAGTCGCAAACCGATGATAATGAAAATCATTATGGAATTAAGATCGCAGATCCTAAAGTAGTTGCAAATTACTTTAAATGGAAAGGCAATGATGAGCCGCTCGATATTTTGCAGCTCTTCTTCTCGATAGAGGCAAATGGTTGTGATACTAAATTCATCGGCGAAATACCCGCTTCGATCTCGAATCCCGATCGCGATGGAGTTGAAGCCGGTATTCTTGAGCGAAAATAAGCACTGAATGCCATACAACAAAAACCGACCGTTCGTGGTCGGTTTTGTTTTTAAATACATTTAATCAGATTGATGATTACGGAGCATGATACTTTGTTTATGGATGCGGTTAAAAAAGAACACCCCCTTCAGCAATAAGATTACTAGGAATAATCGTATAATCCATTTGTACAATGCATGCCAAAAGCCATTCGTGCTGTTGATGATTTCGATCTCTTCGATATAAAACACTTCGCAAGCCCCACCCCCGCGGGATGATCGATCGGTGTCGGTGCGTGAAAGGCTGGTTTTGCGATAGTATTCGTTTGGTGCTTCTCCATAATCGACGAGTTTGCCTTTGAGTTTGATCTGATGACCTACGTTTACTTTGCGGATCGTTTCTCGAACTTGCTTTTTGCTTGCGAGGAGATGATTATTCGATAGCTCAAAATGCTGAAACGGCACTCCGGCTCCGTATTGAAACCAGCAGGTCCAGGCGGTGTTTTTTATTTTCGTATCGAGATACGCCTCGGTTTCAATGTTTTTTCCCCATACCACGCAAAGGTCTTTAATATCGACGGAATCGGAATCGTGATAGATATTCCACAAAGCATTGATGTTGTTATGAGAAGCAACAAGACCGTAGAGCTCATACTCGGCTAATGGCTTTACGAAGTAATCTGTTTCACGATAGTTGAACGAGAATTCATCCGCGTCAATAGTGGTTTGAACCGGGGATTGTAGTAACCGGTCATCGATTTCGGTATTCGGTGGGAGTATATTTTTTTTGTAATGAGCGGTTGCCCCCACGATTATGCAGAGGATTAAAAGCCATGTCAGATACTTTTGAACCGATTTATTTTGAGACTGTTTCGGATGCATTTTTATGTTTTCTTTTACTATTATTATACTCCTTCGTGTTCTTCTATGCCAATTGTTCAATGCAACAAATACAATTGACGACAGCGAGTAAGCATGAAAGAATGAGTGTGCATTCTTTCTTACCCCATGAATATTACCGCACCTGCAAACTTACCCGAATTGCTCGATCTTATCATTCAGTTCGGCATTATAACGTTGCTGTTTGTTTTCGTATTAGTGGGGGTTCGAGTATTTAAAATACTGGGAGCGGTGCAGCAAATAACCGGAACCGTGAACGATATCGTCGAAACGGTGAATCTCGTCTTGTGGCAACCCGTAAAATACTACGGCATCATCATGACAACGATTCGTAAGTGGATGAAGCGATAAAAAGAACCAGCCATTCTGCTTCATAAGCAAGAAGTGTTTTTTTCATAAAAACTCTCTGCTTTATTATGAATAGATGGCAGATTTTGCGTAACTTTAAAACCTATTGAGCATCAAATAATGCATAATGTTTGCA
>CAZOZW010000061.1:5473-6799 GCA_964584385.1 uncultured Candidatus Peribacteria bacterium | reverse complement strand
GCACCTTTATGTATTGCGTAATTCTTTTTTGTTTAAACTTAGTTTTTGTTTTGCTCAGTAACAAATTGTGCAAATGAATCATGTATAGTTCCATATTTTTCGAGGTCTGTTTTTTGGGCAGTGCCGGTAGCTATTCCGATAAACTCCATACCGGCGTTAGCTGCTGCCGCTGCATCGTGTACAGAATCACCGACATAGCAGCATTGATCAATGTTCTCTTGGAGCATTGCCGCCCCCTTTAGTAATGGTTCGGGATGCGGTTTACACTGATCAACATCATCGCCACCGATAACGGTTTCGAATAACGGCAGAATACGAAGCTGCTCGAGCAGCAGGTCGGTGAAGTCGCGTCGCTTGGTGGTTATTACTCCTAAGCGGCAATCTTCATCGTTGAGCTTTTGGAGTCCTTCATGCACACTATCGAACAGTTTGATCTGTCCGCGATTTTGGCAGTCGAGATAGTGCGCGTTGCGACATTCGGCGATATCTTTTACTTTTTCTTTGGGGGCGAATTTTGCGATGATCTGTTCAACATTACTGCCGATCAGCGCCTCTATCGCATCATCGCCGGGGTATTCGACTTCGTAGGCTTCGAACGCATAGCGAAAACTTTCTACTACTGTCGGGATCGAATCGACAAGTGTGCCGTCGAGATCGAATAAATATACTTTTTTCATATGCTATTTAAGAATCGCCATTGCGCAAAGGAACCGTAATTTTAACATCGGTTGTGTTTTCGAATCGATCGCGCACATTATTCAGCTTAAAGGTGCAGAATTCTTCGGTGAATTCAACCGGATCGGTCAAGACGATGCGAAGGTCACGCGGTTCGGCTTCGTTGCGAACAATTTCTGAAAATGGGTAGAGTATCTCGCCACATTGAAACGAACCACTCGAAAGAGAGATCGGGGAATTACTGAGGGGTTCGCTAAAGCGGATGAATAACTCACGTTCATTATCGAAAAAGATGTTCTCGATGATCGGTGGAAGCTGATCGCGATGTTGGCGGATTACGAATTCCCGATCGCTTGTAAGCTCTGTATCGCAGAATAAAACATTCTCCCGCTCATCAGTGATATCGCATCCTTCGGCGGTAAAAATGGTTTCGCCCAAACCGCGCACTGCTAAGAACAACATCTCATCAGATCCACTCTGGCTGACATGGCGAAACCTGCGATCGCCACTTTGCCAATTGTCGGGGAGTTGGAACTGCACCGACAATTCTTGCTTTTCGCCGGGAGCGAATTCCGTGAAGTAGCTGAACTCTTCATAGCGCCCCTCGATGGTATTTTGCTGCCAATCTTCTGCAGAGCTGATCAGCGTGGT
>CAZOZW010000061.1:4126-5463 GCA_964584385.1 uncultured Candidatus Peribacteria bacterium | reverse complement strand
GCGCGCCCGACGCCTTCACCTGCTAGCGCCTATGTGCCGATCGGTCGTAGCACCCGAATAGAATAATCGCCTCTTCCCGAAAGCAGGCTTTGCTGCCCGGCATGCTTCATTCGAATCGAGAGCCATTCGCGTATTCCGCCGGTTTCGTCGACATTGAGCTCAGAATAATAATACTTTCGCATGTACCGGTCTGATTTCTTAGCCCCCAGATTGGCAACATTAACCGCAAAGAATGGCTGCTCGGGGAGTTTGCCAGACCAATTCTTCCGATCGGTGATCGCTTGTAATTCGCTATCGGCAAACCAGATCTGTACTTCTTTTGCGATTTCGGGCAGTTCGAAATAGCCTATTCCGCCGATGAGCTGATCGGCTATTTCGCCGATAACATTCTTGCGATTATCAAGCTCTTCGGTGGAGTGTAGGTCGATGTCTTTTGTTGAGCGTTGCAGGTTTAAGAAGAACGAATTGTTTTCTTCGAGGACATTATCGCTGTGATTCTCGATAAGTCGCTCAACAGCTGCCATATTCATGCTTACTACCGCGGTGATATTCTCTTCGGCAAATCGTCCGTCGTTCTGTAAAAAAATAAGGATATCTTGCACGCTCAGCGCAAAATCGGGGTCGAAGTTCGCATCACGGAACATCCAACCAGTGTATTTTGGATCTTCGGCAAAGGCTTGTTCTATTGCCAGTGGTGCCCGGAGCGGAGAGGGCGGCTCGGCAATGGCGTAAGAATCGATGAAAGATATGTTCGGGGTAAGGCCATTAAAACGTAACATGCCCACACCCGAAATAAACCCGCCGGTTGGGCGTAATTCTGCTTCGTTTTGGAGTAGAATAATCGTGGTACCACTGCGAATCGTGTTGATGTGTGAGACATAATCTCCCATTGGCCCCCGCCAAACGAGAAGAAGAGGGAGGAGAAGGATAAAAATGAGGATGAAGACGATGATGAGTATGAGGAGTGGAATCGACAAAAGCCTTCGTTCAAGGGTTTTTTGCGTGAGCCTGTGCCTTTGAAACACCTTTTTCATATTAATTGTAAGCTGCCAGATTTTTTGGTTTGTTGCAAGAAATCGCGGTTGCATTTTTTGCGATTGAGCAATCGTTCTTCATGTATTCTTCATACCATGTATCTCAGAGTCTTTAACGCTTTTCTTGGTGCCGATTAAATTGCGCCGATTGCTGTTTATTGATAAAATAGGAGTAGTTTATTATAGATATGGCAGACCAAAACCAAGGATCGAATCAGGGTGGAACCCCGCCTCCTCCACCGCCACCGCCGCCCACTGGCGGTCAAAACGGCAACCAGCCTACACAACAAGGACAAGTCCAAC
>CAZOZW010000061.1:0-4116 GCA_964584385.1 uncultured Candidatus Peribacteria bacterium | reverse complement strand
ATGCAAGGGCAAGATGGTCAAGTTCCACCACCCGGGTACGGCTATCCGCCACCACCGTATCCATACCCGCCTCAGGGTCAGCAAGATGGTCAAACCCCACCTCCCGGTTACGGCTATCCGCCACCGGGATATGGTTATCCGCCTCCCCCGCCGGGATACGGACCACCACCGCAAGGCGCACCGGCAGGTGCTCCTCCTCCAGCGCCTCCCGCACCGGCAAAACCGGTTACACCAATCGGTCATTTTGGTCGCGAGGGCGAATTCCAAACCACGATCAGGCTTCCCGAGCATTCACTTTCATTCGATGAAAATGAATTCCTCCGCCTTTTGGCAGGCTCGGTATCGCTGATGAAAGATGAAAAAAAACGGATTATCGAGGCGTTGCCACGGTTAACCCAGAACCAGGTTGATGAATTGATGCGGATACTAGAAGAAGAAAAAGATAAGTTCTCGGCACTTGATGTTGAACACAAGCCACAGCTCGACACTCTTCAGGCGAAGCATGAACAAGAATGGTCTGAACTTGAAATGGAGATGACCGCCGGAGAAAAGAAACAAGCCGAAGATGCAAAAGCCGAAGAGATCCGCAAGCAGCTTTCGGGTGAGTAAATTTCTTTTGAATCAAAAAAATGGGGACTCCTTACAGAATTGTGAGGAGTTTTCATAAATGAGATATGCGAAGCAAGTTTTAAAAACGAATCTCGACAGCAGCCGAAGTACTATTATTCCCTTTCTCGTTGTTCAGGCATTGCGAAAGTGAAGCAGTTATTCGGTTTTTGAAATCGTATGTAGCCTTTATACATCCGCCATAGTTGTCATCGCCGGTTCTGTTTTTTAGCCCGAGATTGGCACCAAGGTTTACATTATCAATAGCATAGTCGACACCCAGATCAACTCCCTTCTCGTTGCCAATGTGTTCACCCTCAGAATAGCTTCGCTCTGCATAAGCGTTTCCAATAATTCCTAAGCTATTGAGTTGTTTTCTGATATTAACACCGGTGTTGAGTGTGGTAACCCGTTCACCTGTATTCGGGTCGATGAAGAATATGTTCGCATTGGGGGTAACCGTTGTTTCGGGCGTTAGGGTAAAGCTGTGGGCGGCTGTAAAATCGATCTCCGAAGAGCCATTATCTTCGTTGTGAGCAGCCAGGTTCCCCCAAGCGGTGAACGATGTATCATCGCAGCTTGCCGTTACTCCGCCTTGCAAATTCGGACCGGCACTTAACGTTTGACCAATACTATTGGTAAAATGAGATGAATACCCGATGATTCCGCTTATGTCACAACTGGCTTGCTGCTGATCATCTGCAAGAGCATCAGGCGACAGTAAGGCTGCAGTCAGGAGTACTGGTTTTGTCATTGAATCGATTTTTTCGAGCATGTTGAAAAAAACTTAAACTGAGATTAACAATCCGCAGTTTTTCCGGCAATAGCTCGTTTAATAGTTAGTTGTTGGTTCATATAGTATTCGATGTTACTTTCGTTGCACCCGAGACGAACGGATTTATCGTAAAAAGCACCCGAAGATATTTTTAGGCGTTACCAGGCTCCCAGAATTATAAATTTCCAATGATGACTCTTGAAGCCCCGCTGTTAGACAAGTCTGCTCTCATCGTTTTCTACACAGAACAGCTTCTGACGATATCTAAAAAAGGAGGCTATAGCGGACTTCTACGCTATAGTCTCCTTTTTTTATGTAAAACTCACTAATTACCTGTTGCCTGTACCAGCTGCTTCCCCGGTTTTTTGCATATATGTACCAAACGGCTAGAAATGAAAGAGAGTCGACCGTAATCGATTTGCAAAAATACCGGGGTCTTTTCGTGTCTTAGTCAAGCTGCATTACTCCTTTATTTTCTGATAGTACCTTATAATCGCGTCTAGCATTTTTAATGCGGTTCTTTATTTTATGATTCGATCCAGAGAAAGCACCTGTGACCAGTTCGATTTAGCTGTAGTTTATAGCGTAGATTCACGCTGTAAGCTTGATGAATCAGGCTTGGTTTTTAAGAAACGCAGCAGCATACGCCAGCGCCGCCATTGTGGAGTTTCCGGTTTTGCCGTCGGTTTTCAGTAGAAATTCATCGGCTTTTGCAAAAGATTCTACGGTAAAGTTTTCGATTTGTTCTGAGCTTTCGAGTTGGGGTTCTTGCACTTTGGTGCAATTCTTACCGAAGAAAAAATAGTAATGCCCTCTTGAACCGGTAGGGCTGCTAAAGTTATGCCCGATCGGAATCAGCTCTTGGGCCGTGTAACCGGTTTCTTCGAGTAGTTCGCGACCGGCAGCTTGAATCGGAGTTTCGCCGGCATCGACCATGCCGACACAGAACTCATACACAATCTCGCCGGCACCGTGTTTATAGGTTTTTTGCAACAACACATTTCCATCTTCGGTTTGCGGAACAATCATCGCTACATCGCTGCCTTTATTGATGAACCATTCTTTTACTTTTCCGTTCGGCAGCTCGACCGTTTGTTTTTCAATCGGCATGTAGCGCTCGTTTAAGACCATTTCACTTTTTAGTATTCTAAACGGTTTCATGATGTTTTTGAGTCAAAGAAAAGACGAATCAGACCTACGGAAATAACCAGAACAAAGGTTAGCGGCAGTAAAAAGATGCAGAGCAAGAGCGAGAACCAAAACGGTACTCTTACATTTTGCTGAAAAAGCGTGGCAATATAATTTATGCTCTTGCCGACTAACGCAACATATAAACCGCAAATGAACAAGATGAGCATTATCACCCAGAATAAAACACCGATGATCAACGAAAAAATGTTGCCGCCGGTTTCGAGTTTTGGCGATTGGCGAGGAAATTCGATATAAGCCGGTGATATCTCTTCTTCTTCTTTTTTCATTCTGAAAAGCTTTTAACAGTATAAAAAAGTCGATGCAAGCTCTTGAGAATTTATTGCAACCGCCGTATGATTTCTTCCGTTAATGAAAAATCTTTTACAAAACCGCGAGCAGATCATCATCGCCACAGTTGTGGTTTTGTTTTTTGTAACCGCACTCGTCTCGATCCATATGCCAAATGCGTTCGGCAGATACATCGATAGAGCAAAAAAAGGAGCAGATCAGATATTGTTGCATCAAAGCGACGAATTCGTGCATTACCAATATAATCCTTTTACGAATGAGCATGCCGAGTTAACAAGTGCGATTCACGAAATGGAGACGATGTATTTAGTGGCTCGCTTGGGGAATTTTTTCAATGATCAGCAATATAAAGAATTTGCCGGGAGAGGATATGAATACTACGAGCAATTCTTCAAATACGATGCGAATCAAGACATCTCATTCGTTAATGTTACGCCGCAACGGATTAAACTCGGATACAATCCGTTCGTTATCCTTACCGCACTTAATCTTGATCAAAGCCGTACAGAGGATCAATTAGAAGAGCTTGACCGGTTTGCTCGTGGTATTTTGTCTTTGCAAAATGACGATGGATCGTTCAAAACCCACTTTTACAGTAATAAAACCGGTGGTGTTGATTTTTACCCGGGAGCTTCGATGTATGCGTTGATGCGGCTTTTTCACATCACCGATAATACCGACTACTTGCAAGCCGTTGAAATGGCTTACCCGTTCTACCGCGATTATTTTGAGCGAAGCCCCAACCGCCAGTTCGTTGTGTGGCAAACGTTAGCTCTTAATGAATTATACGCCACCACCAAAAAACGAGAGATCGCCGAATTTATTTTACGGATGAATCGCTTCTTGATAAACGATCAATTGCAAGATGAAGATGACACTGAATGTAGACAATTCGAATTTCGTGACGGAGCGTATACCGGGGCGTATATGCAGGCGGTTGCATCTGCCTATTCGCTCGCTCAAACACAAGGCGAAGGAGAGATGGCAAACTGTTTTAAGAATTATATAGAGCAAGGTGCCGACTATTTGCAAGATTTACAGATCGAAGCCACAAATCGGTTTGATGCAAAGGCCGATGGTGGTTTTTTGATGAGTGAGGAAAAAACCGAGATGCGAATTCACTACACAGCGCATGCAGTGATGGGTTTAATACGTGGATACACTGCAGGGCTGCTGAGAAACTAGGTACTGTTGACATATGTGCTTTTCGATCAGAGATTCTCAGATTCCTTGCG
>CAZOZW010000060.1:0-11022 GCA_964584385.1 uncultured Candidatus Peribacteria bacterium | reverse complement strand
GATCGATCGGGCTAGGGGTTTCGAGGTATACCGTTCCACTCTCGTACCGGTGGCGCAGGTAGTTGATACTCCCGGTGTTGACGACGATGGCATTCCCGGTGATCGAGGTGTTCAGGCTGATCGTCCCGTGATTGACGATATCACCGGAGACCTCGATCGCCCCTTCGATGTTGACCGATTGGTGTTCTTGCAGATGCCCGCCGGAGTTGACGAGAAGGGAAGCGAACTTGCGGGCGCAGTCCTCGCAGCCGACCTGTACCGTATGATTGATGATGACGCAACTGTCGTCTTGGGGATCGGGATAGTCGGTATCCAGTGGTAAACCCCAGGTCTCAGCTTCGTGCCAGAAGCCGTCTTTGACCGAGACGTAACACTCCCCACTGCCGACATCGGGGTTGGGGGCGGGGTCGGCGGTACAGGTCATCGCTTCGACCAAGAGGTCGTCCGGGGTGGCGGGCTCATCGGCACTAACTGGTTGAGTTTGCGAGAGGCTTACCATAAGTAAAAGAAGGATAAGAAAAAAAGCCCACAAACCGCCATGTGCTGATTTGCGTAGTAAAAGAGAAGATCGTCCGATCATGTGTAAAGTAAATATTATCTGCATTATCAGGCAACAACCCGCCAATTGTCAAAATCACACTCGTTGAGAATTGCTCTCAGTTACGACTCGTACAAAACCTCTCATTCGTTTCTAAAAGACCCCCCCCGATTCAGCTTTGCACTCTCTAGATTTGCACTGACCAATTGGTCTGCTGCTGTAACCGCTTAATATAACAATGAAAGTGTATTTTGGTTTTTCGCTAGACAATCGATTACGTTATGTTTAAATGGTTATAAATCACTCTTTTATGTTTACATACTGGTTTTTTATAGTGAACACAGTCTAGCAAAAAGCAATCATCAGTTTCATATATTTCTCATTTTACCTTACAAACGCTTTTGACGAATGGTTTAAAAATACGGACTTAAAACCTTTTTCTTGCCCTTACGCCTTTTTCGCCAATTCTACGCAAAGCCTGCAAGAGGGCAGAATTGTTATTTTACGGGGAATAGCTCCCCACTCGCGTATCCTGCGCGACTGAACCTTGACAGCACGAAAGACCTTTGGGATACTGATTTGGCAATTTTTATGTAGAGATGCTCAGTAAACGCAGAAATCGCCGCAGAAAACGAGTTCACGGGTTTTTAAGTCGCATGCGCACTCCCGGTGGTCGTCGCGTATTGCGTCGTCGCAGAAGCCGTGGGAGAGCTAAATTAAGTGTTTAATCATGCTTAAAAAGTCGCAGAGGCTTACCAAAAACTTTCAAATCGTCTTTCGAAAAGGAGTAAAAATACACACTCCTTTTTTTGTCTGCCGAGCGATTCCGGCGTTTGATAACACACCCCGGCTAGCGGTTGTGGTTACCAAAAAAACGTCGAAAACAGCCGTTGGACGCAACCTGATCCGACGTAGACTCAGCGAGGCAGTTCGAACCGGCACCTTTTTTGCGGAGCTAAAAATCCCCTGTCAAATCGTGCTCATTGCGCATCGGCAAGTGCAATCTGCTCATTTTTTAAAATTACAATCCGCACTCGGTAACGCGGTAGAGCAGCTGAATAAAGAAGTAGTAAAAACCGCAGCCTACAAACAAATACAGCGAAGAGCGATTGATGACAAAAAGTAAATACAAGCATACTTTATCCACCCTCACCACCTCTCCCTTTTGCCACGGCGAACAGATTTAAAGCGAGCATCATGCGTATTCTTTTGTTGAAAAATCGGACTGAGTCTAACTGACAAAAGTTGATTTTTAACATATATTTAATGTATAATCAATAAAAATCAAAACAAATACATATGCTCCAAAAGCTCTCCATCATGATCGTTATGCTGATCGGCGTTGTCGGGATATTTCTCTCGTTTGCCGATGCCGTGCCCGAAAGCAGCATGATAAAAGGTGAACAACACGAATCTGCCGAAGATCTGCTGGGCGATTATCGAGTGTTTGAAGGCACCCCTCTGCCGCGTGAAATGAAGAGCAAAACGAAGATCTTACTCGGTAGATATTACAACGAACAGGATTTGGCACGAGAAAAAATGCGCAAGATACGTGCCGAATTCGAAAAACCGCTGTACTCGAGTATGATCAATCCTAATTATTTACGAGCTCATAAAACAAAGCTCGAAAACCTTGCCAAAGGTGAAAATGAATATTATCAAGAACTCCTCGCCATCCGCCGCGATTATTCGAATCAGTTCGCAAAGCTGCACGAAGAGAATAAAGATTATGCCGCCAAGGCGATTGCCGAATTACTGCAAGATGAATACAAAGCAGATCTGCACTATTCGGCGCAAGAGTTATACACAGCATTGATCGACTACTTGCAGTTTTTAGAAACCCATCACGGAACATACAAAGCAAAAGGTGGTACGCTGATTTTTGAAGAACAAAACCGCTTTCGCGAACACATCTTATTTACCGACAGAATACAATGGGCCGAAGAAAACTACGAAGCCGCATTGAACACAAAATAGAGAAAAAGAGATGGAAAAACTATGGATAAAATGTAATACTATCTAGAATATTTATCAAACACATATGAAACGAATACTCTTTCTTATGCTTTCGGTTGTTTTGCTCGCCGCGTGCTCGGGTAAACAAGATGACGCCAGTCAAACTGAGACACCAACTGCCCGAAGTACAATAGAAATGGTCGACCAACAAGAACCGATCGTAAGACCAACAGAAGAATACGAGGCGAATGCCGATAAAGACACAGCGCCGATCGCCGATAGAAACGTGGTCGATTTGGGCACAGCAGCAGTAATCGCCGACAAATACGGAGTCGATGCCAGTGCGATCGATGTTTCGGTAACAAGCGAAGCAAACGGAAAAATGCGCGGATCGTACACACTAACGAATGATGAAGGAACCAAAAGCGAACCGTTTTTAGCGGCGTTTGTTATTGGCAAGTGGCGACTGGTTCACGATGGTGGAGAATTCAATTGTAGAACCGTTGCCGATTATAACTTTCCGGCAGACATGGTACCCGAATGCTTTCGCAACAACGGTGAACCACTTATTCCCGAGCAGGTAGAAGAACCGGTGACCGCCGATGAACCAGAAGAAGAACCAGAGGTTGTAACGAGCGACGAAGAAGAAATGCCCGAGGACGAATTACGACAGATCGAGCCAGCCGATGAAACAGAAGATGAGGACGAATTACCGAATCCTCTTGATGAGACGAGTGAGAACGAAGAACAAGCCGAGAATGATGATATGACAATCGACGAAATGCTAAGCGAGATAAGTCAAGAAGAGGCAACTGAAGATGCCCCCGATGAGACCGAACCAACCGAAGAAGATGTGACAGAGGAAGAAGCAAATACCGAAATCGAAACTGAGGCTGAAATCACTCAGTAGGCAGATTCGTATTTAGGCTAAAAAAAGCGCTGACACGAATGTCAGTGCTTTTTTTAGAAACGCTCGCTTAGCAGAGAGCCCGATCTTTTAAACAAAGCGAGCTCGGGGGGCTCCACCATGTTCTAGATGAGAGCGGCGGAGTAGTAGGCGCGTTATTGATTCTCACGCCGGAGCGGGTGTTTAACGGCTTTAACTGTTGCAGAGGTATCTGCAAATTTCATCAGGTAGAAATGCGGACAGCTCGATCCGCATCTTTCTCAAGGTGCTTACTCAAGCTTTTTGAAAAGCGGAGGGAATGCACCGATTTCTATCGATCGTCATCACAACAAAATACTGCATTTAAACGTAGTTCGCCGTATTAATGCAGTATTTTTTACTACTCCGCGCCGATTCCAGTCAAAGCGGAGATGAAGTATGCTTCGCCAAAAGCTAGGCAGGTCGAACCATCATCAGTTTGTTAGGTGCAGCAACTCAATGATTATGAAGCAGAGACGCATTGCGATGCGTCTCTCAACAGATCATTTTGAAAATTGAATGGATTGAAGGTGATGATCCATCAACCCCGATATTGAGACGTTGTAGCAAAACGCCTCTTTCACAAGCGAGATTATAATTCCAGCACCTAACGTGTAAATCGTAATGTATAATGCTGTATCCGTAATTCGTTTACTGTGGCAAAGCCCTGCAATCGATTCGCAAAAGAAGAGTTGTAGCGAAAAGTAAAAATTGAAAACGACTTTCAATAAGCATGTTTTTTTATTACAATAGGCACGATTTTTAACACAAAATGATTGCACTGAAACATGCTTCCGCACCCAAAACGAATCTTCCGGTTTTAGTCCCGGTCTTTAGCGATGACCTCGACCCGAAACGACGAAAGATCTTTCGCAACCTGTCGCGAGCGCAAAAGCGCGCCGTACGACAAGTGCTTGCGCAAAAAACGTTCCCGAAAAGCGGGTGTTTTCCGGTGTACTCCGGTGATGCGGCGGTGTTGGTACTGGTAACAGGGAAGAAGAATGAAGCCGATCTCCGCTCGATCCGTGAAGCGGGATTGGGAGTGTATGGCGTTGCCAACAGCTACGAAGCAAAAGAGGTGCAGATCGCTGCGGGGAGTTTTACCGATGATCAAGTGCAAACGTTTATCGAAGGAGTGATTGAAGGTTCATATGAATTTGTAACGTTTAAGGGCAAAAAGAACGATGACGATGAAAAGCCAAAGCAAAAACTCGAAACGGTTCACATCGTTGGTTCATCTCAGTCGAAAAAACACGATGCCGTCTTCAGCGCCGTTGCCGAGGGTATGGCGCTTACCAAAGACATCATCAACACCCCACCAAGCGACGCCACGCCCGACTACGTGCAAGCGCAAGCCGAACAGCTCGCCAAAAAACGCAAACGCGTTTCGGTAAAGGTGTTTAAACGTAAAGATCTTGAAAAGCTCGGTTGTGGCGGAATAGTTGGAGTTGGTCGCGGCAGTAAATACGAACCGCGCTTGGTGATTTTAGAATACAAAGGTGGGGCGTCGAAAGAAAAACCCGTTGCCCTGGTGGGCAAAGGCGTAACGTACGATACCGGCGGGCATTCGCTCAAACCCGGGCAATACATGCGCGGCATGAAGCAAGACCTGGGCGGCGCAGCAACCGTGCTCGGTGCATTTGCCGTTTTAACCGCACTCGGCGTTAAGCGCAATATTATTGCCGCTTTACCCGTGGTTGAAAACATATTAAGCCGCGATGCGTATTTTCCTGATGATGTTCTAAAGATGTATAACGGGCTAACGGTTGAGGTCGATAACACCGATGCCGAAGGTCGTTTGATCTTGGCTGATGCCTTGGCATATGTTGAAAAGATCTACGAACCGCAATCGATGGTAAACCTCGCAACACTTACGGGGGCTGTGTTTGTGGCGATTGGTGATGACATGGCAGCGCTTTTGAGTAACAACAAACAATTAACCGCAAAACTGCAAAAGGCAGCCGAAGCGGTAGGCGAACCGGTGTGGGAGTTGCCGTTGCATCAGCGTTACAAAAAGAAACTCGAATCGAAGATCGGTAATATCGTTAATTGTAGCAGTGGCTTGCGTGCCGGCACGATTGAAGGCGGGTTGTTTTTGCAACACTTCGTGACCGAAAAAACCCCATGGTGTCATATGGATATCGCCTCGGTAGCGGTCGATAAAAGTGATCTTGCAACCGGGCGTAATGTTCGCTTACTCGTAGATTACGTTACGAATCGGGCATAAGCACCATTCAACTTTTCTTAGATTCGGATTTATGCGATAATTGTGTGAGAAAACACAAAAACCGATGAGTCCAAAATTTGAGTACGACAACGGCTCCAAAGACCCTTTTCGCCCGAACAGCATTTTTAAAGGCGATGGCGATCAAGAGAAAAAAGGGCTGTTCTCGAACACATCGTATTGGATTATCGGCATATTGATAACGCTGACGATTGGGTTTGAAGTATACTTGCAGCTTGAAGACAACAAGTTCTACATGCGTTTTTTAGACGCAATCACCACTAATCAAAAACAGGTTTTTTTGCTCAACCGTAACCGGTTTGAGCCACAGTTCAACGATCTGGTTGCCCTTTACCGCAACTCACCCGAATCGCCGCGACTGATGCGCCAAATGGAGCTGGTTGACGAAATCAGCTTTCAGTTGACTGATGCCACGAACTTGGCGGCACAACAGTTTGAGTATGATGATTTTTCGGAGGTGGAACAATCGAAGATCCATAACTTTTTTGTAGCGCTGGGGGCATTCGACCGCGCGCGGATGGATCATGTTGCCGAAACGAACGAGTGTATTCGAATGCAGATTTTTAATCTTACCGGTGCCGATGATTTTTGCGAAGCCGAAGATATACGCTTCACAAAGCAAATGCCAAAATTACAACAAGAACTTTTCGATTCGCTGCAATTGCCCGAGAAAAAACGCGAGATTTTTAAGAACAATTATTTGCGAGCAATGCGCAGCGGCTAGCAAGGATTTATAACTCTCATTTTTGCTTGCAGCGGGGGTCGACCTGCGTAGCCTTTAGTGAGGCATGGCTCGATCCCCGCTTACGACGCGCGAAGCGGGAGAGGCTGAATGTGTACTTGCAGCAGGGACGTTTTGGCAAAACGTCTCAACATACTGATTGATAAATCCCCACATTCAATTTTCAAAATGATCTGCAGTGAGACGTATTGCAATGCGTCTCTACGTCACAATCGTTGAGCTACTGCAATTAACTCCCGATGGAGCTTACGGGTTTTCAGCAAAAAGTCGCTCAAGTGCATTCCATCGTCATAATCAATATAGCGCTGGCGACCCTGCCGCTCTTATTAACATATGGCGGAGTCACTCAACGTCGCTTCGCTCACAAGAGGAGGCCTCGCCTATAAGGAACGTTTCTGCCGCAACTTTCACAAAACTTGAACAACCACCCTAAAAAACATGTGTGCTACGTTGCCCGCACTTCCGATTTCGACACGAGAGCGACCAACAAGATTATATAGTGTAGAACACCCGATCCGGCACAGGATTATTGTAACCCCGTCTTGGCGGGAGAAGTAATATGGGAAGGAGATTCTCGATATATCGTTGATAAAAAGACAATCCTCTTTTTTAATCTCCAATCTCCAGCCATATACAAAAGATTATTCATTAATCCACTATTCTTAATAAAACAACAACGGTTGCTTTTTTAACGAGCATGATGCACAATCGCGTGGAAGATGAACGACAGACTAATACTGCAAGACGGCACATCGATTGAAGGAGAGCTTTTGGGAGACAAAAGAATATCGAGTGGAGAAGTGGTGTTCAACACCGGCATGACCGGCTACGAACAGTCGTTGACCGACCCCAGTTACCGCGGGCAGATTTTAGTATTCACCTATCCCCTGATCGGCAACTATGGCGTACCCGCCGAAAAGCTCGATCAAAACAATCTGGCGGAGCTATTCGAAAGCGAGGAAGTGCACGTGCGTGGAGTTATCGTTTGCAATGCGAGTGAGGCTTTTTCGCATCATAATGCACTTGAGTCGATCTCTGCTTGGCTCAAAAAACACAATGTGCCACTCCTTACCGGCGTCGATACCAGAGCCTTAACCCAAAAACTGCGTGAACACGGTGTTATGCTCGGGCAGATCGTACCTCAGAATGAAGAACCGCTGAGCGAGATAGAAGACCCGAACGAACTGAACTTGGTAGATGAAGTCTCGTGCAAAGAAATTACCGTACTTGAGCCAAAAGATTATAAAGGAATTACGCTGGCGGTGATTGACACCGGCATTAAAAACAATATTCTACGCTCATTCTTAAACCGCGGCGTTCGGCTAATCCGCTGCCCGTGGAATACGGATATCAGCACGTTGGATCACGATTTCGATGGCTTGTTCTTGGCGAACGGGCCGGGTAACCCCGAAAGTGTGGCACCGATCATCGGCAAGAATATTGAATATGCACGCAAGCAAAACAAGCCGGTGTTCGGCATTTGCCTGGGGAACCAAGTACTGGCGCTTTCGGTTGGGGCAAAAACGTTTAAGATGAAGTACGGGCACCGCGGGGTCAACCAACCCTGCCAAGATATTTTTACTAAAAAGGCGATCATCACCAGCCAAAACCATGGTTTTGCCGTAGATGCCGATTCACTGCCAAATGATTTTGATGTCTGGTTTACCAACTTGAACGACGGCACGGTTGAGGGCATAAAGCACAAAAGCGAACCGGTATTTTCGGTACAGTTTCACCCCGAGGCAACACCCGGCCCGCGTGACGCCGATTATTTATTCGACCTGTTTTTAGAAACGATTAAAAAACAGTGATGACGAAATGTACAGATAAGAAGTACTACAGAATCAAGCGATGGTTTTCCCCCTGAGAAGAGGGATTAAGGGGGTTTTTAGATAATCTTAACTGAAGCATTATTCCGAATTCATCCTCAATGAATAGCAAAACAACAACCATCGGCATTTTGGCACTGCAAGGCGGCGTTGCCGAGCACGAAAGAATGCTTGAAAAAGCAGGCGCCAAAAGCAAGTGCATTCGTACTCCGACTGATTTTGATGGCATTGATGGCTTAATTCTGCCCGGCGGCGAGAGTACGGCGATCGGCAAGTTGATAACCAAAAACAGTTTGCGCAAACCGCTCACTGAATTGATCACGGGAGGCTTACCGGTGTGGGGCACCTGCGCCGGTGCGATTCTGCTTGCAAAAAAGGGCAGCGAATACAGCCTAAAGCTGATGGATATTGAGGTCGAGCGCAATTCATACGGCAGCCAGCTCGCTTCGTTTGTGGTCGATGTAACCGTTACAGGTATTGCCGAACCGGTGCGGTCGGTGTTCATCCGTGCTCCGCGAATAATACGCATGCAAAACGATGTTGAAGTGCTAGCCGAATACGAAGAGCAGCCGGTTTTGGTGCGGCAGCGGAATATGTGGGCGGGCAGTTTTCATCCCGAACTGGCGGGCGATAAGGCAATTCACAGGGCGTTTACGGAGTTTTGCATTACTTCACCGAAATCTTCGAAATAATCGAATCAATCATCTGCTTAAGCTTTACGAGCCCCCGATTCTCATCACGAAGATCGTGCTTGTAGAGTGGCTTTCGCTTTCTTTTACGATTGGCCTGATGCGCTTTTGCCGATATGCGGTATGCGTTATACAAACGCAGAACGTTTTCTAGATCTGACTGAGCGTCTTGTTGTTCTCTTGGGGTTAGAGCCTGCACCGGGTTTGAGTCGATTGAAACAGGACTGATGTAATGCTGATGATCGTTCATTGGCGAATATAGTGCTCTTTTCGGAACAACCAAGTCCCCCTTTCGTTCGGCAAAGCAATAGAGAAGGCGATTATGCTCGGATGCGGGAATGCTGTGTTCTTCATAGGTAAGATTTTTGCGGATGATGTTTTGCTCATTTCGGCTTAATTGTGAAACTCGGTCGGCAAGCAGCTCGCCCAGTAAAGGTTGGAATCGCATTTCGGTGCAAATGGTTCGAATTGCCAACGTATCACCGTTTAAGACGCGTTCGGCAATGTTCTCGAAATAACGATTGATAAACCATTCACCCGAACGCAACAAAAGCAAGAGTTCGTTCCAGTCTTTTGCTTCAAATATGTTTTTTATCCTTCTTTCGATCATGTTGTAATTATCCAAGTGCTCAATGTGTTTTTTGCGGGCGGGGTACATCAACGCCGTCTCGCTCCCGGCAACATGCACAATATCTTTCGCCGACATATCGAGCAATTGAAGGAATGCCTCTTTTACTACCTCATTGCCGCCGGTACCATAGCGCTTAAGAAATTCGTCTGTTTGATTTATGGCTTGATGTGCAGTTTGACCATGTGCCAAGGCAAGTTGCGGCAGATGATCGGTCAGCCATGTGGCGATCTGTTGGTTGATCTGCCCGTGGGCAGGGTTTATTTCGCTTTTGGATATACTGAAGGCTTCGGGCGTATAATTCGGATTGATCAGGCCGAGATCAATGCACATATCGGCAAGGGAGCGAATCGGCGCGCCGGTTTTTTCGCAGCTTTCAACATATTGAGAGTAGGCGAAGCCCAAATGCGTACGCGAAAGCGCATCGAGGCTTAAATAGCCCTTGCTGCGGGCAAGTGTACCGGTAAGCCCCATTGCCGCTCGCAGGTATAATTGCGAAGGCAATTCTTCAGTACGGTCGCAGGGGTCAATTTGTGGACCCCGGGGTCGCGAGTCGATGGCAAGATTGTGAAATTGATGAGCCATCGCTTCGTTATACTTGGTGTCATCGATGGTAATAATCCCGCTTTTTTCAAGCGCGTTTCGCGTATCGTGATACAACCGGAACAATACTTCGCGCCCGGGATTAATAGCCGGATGTTGTTTGCCGTTAATGGTCAGCAATTTTTTTTGATCGTCGGTAACACCGGGAATATCGAACTTGGGGACCTTAATATCGACAAAATAAAAATGCGGTGTAAATGGTTGGTTCGAATGCATTGTTTCGGCAACCTTGCGGCGGATCAGTTCATTGATCTCAATGCTCTGCATGCCGAACCCGGCAACGATAATCGCGGTTCTACCTTGCAATAATTCATCAACCGCCGATAATACACCATCGGAGATGTACGAATAATCGCGTTTACGAAACCGCATCGATGAAGGATGGCTCACCGTACCATGCGGTTTGATGTACATCTTTTTCTCGGTATTAGGGATATAATCGCCATCGGAAACGACCTTGGCGAATTGCTCAAAACGCATATTGCGAGCAATGGCATCATCGAGCTGTTCATCAAAATTAAAATTGACGATTCCATCAAGCAGATCTTGCTCTAGGTATTGCACCAGCATTTCATAACTTAATGTCACATTATGTTTTGATGCAAACAGTGCCTGCAATTCACGCCGTACCGCGTTTTCCATGCCATGCCCCTGGCAAAGTGCTTCCATCCGCATCTCAAAATCGGCATCAACACCGCTAATACCGGTTCCTTGTTTTAGGTCGCTAAGTGCGGTTTCATAGTTTTTGCGGCTGATGAATGTTTCCTCCTCTATTCTTGCGCGAATCTCGGTTGCATCGGTCATCCCGCTGATCGCATTTTCTAAGATGAGTCGTTGTTCGATGTGATCGATGGCACCCAACCCCAG
>CAZOZW010000059.1:0-11404 GCA_964584385.1 uncultured Candidatus Peribacteria bacterium | reverse complement strand
CAAATACGCAACGCGCATACGAACCGAAATGCCGTTTAATACCGATGTTACCTTTACCCTCGGCGAAGCCGCGACAGACATTTACGATACATCGATCGATGAGGCGTACACTTTTAGCCACCAAACGGGGAGCTTGTTAGACAGCGACATATCGATTAGTGCTTTGCAAAATGAATATGCGATTATGCCGGCGCATCTACGACCTGAAATCACCCTGAAAACGGTGAATGTGCCCGGTGATGTACAGGTCGAGATCTGCAGAATCGATCAGCGTAAACTGCTCCGCCAAAAGAATATTTACGGCAGAGAATACCGAGAACAAGAGCCGTGGGTTGGGAGCAATGAAAACTGTGGATTATTTGTACAACACGATTTGCGCGTGCCACAGGTTTCTTGGAAGCCCCAGTACCCAGTGATAAACCTGAAGAATATTCTGGGCGACCGTTTCGAACCGGGCACCTATGTAGTAGCGGCGAGTCATCCGCGGTTTTATTTCAACGATCTTGATTACACCAATCGCACCGATGGACAGCCGACTGAACTAAAAACCCCAAGATTTGTAAAACAGATCGTTCAGGTGACCAGCCTGAATGCGATTTTGAAAACCGACGGCAAGAATACGTCGATATGGGTGAGCACACTCGAGAACGGCGCACCCGCCGCCAATGCCACAGTATATGCGATTGATGTAAGACACACGGGAAACGCAACGAATGATCTTAAAATAGATGAACTCGGCACAACCGATAGCACCGGCGTATTCGAGCTAAGCACAAAAGACCACAACAGATACCAATACTTCTATTTTACAACCGAGAACGACTCGCTCTTGGTTGCGCGCCAAAACGTGTTGCATCACCCCGATGGATTGTACGATGCCAGCACCCGGATGTATGCTTTTTCTGACCGTGCGCTGTATCAACCCGGTGATGAGGTTTTGGTCAAAACAACCGCGTTTACCGACGACGATGCAAAGTACCAACCAGCTGCATCGGCGATCATCACTTTAAAAAGTACCAGCCACAGAGAGGCAATAGAAGAACAAAGCAAAACCGCTAACCAAAATGGCTCTGCGGAATTTGCGTTTCGCCTCCCCAATGATATCGATACCGGTAACGTAGCCTTAGAGCTGTGTGCCGAAGGGCGGAATTGCACGCCACTATCGATTGAGATTCAAGAATATGTAAAGCCCGAATTCGCGATTGAGGTAGAGAGCGAACAACCCGATTATACCAACCGGCAAACCGCCCGCTTACCGATTCGTGCGAATTACTACTTCGGCGCACCGCTCGCGAATGCCGCCGGGGAGCTTGTGGTAACACGCACACCCTACACATTCGATAAATACACTGCCGAAGACGGATTTGTGTTCGGCAAACGACAGATCGAACCTTGGCTGCTAGCAAGCCGAGATTATCAACGGATTATGCCGGTATTCGAGAGCGAACAGGTTCGTAGTGAACAGTTTCGATTAGATGAAAACGGTACTTTTGTGTTTGAACATGAGATAGCGCTTCCGAATCTTTCGAATGATCTTTTGGTTCGAAACGGTCAACAGCGCGTTTTGCGCCCAATCGAACAAAGCCATAGCTATACCGTAGAGGCGGGCGTTTCTGATCAGAATAATAACCCGGTGGCGGGTCGTACCGAGTTTATCGCTCATTCTACAAATCAGTTGGTGGGCATTAAAACCCCAAAACAATCTGCCGAAGTCGGTGAAGAGATCACGTTGGATTTTGTGGTCGTTAACACCGACGGGTTGCCGATTCCTGAGCCGAAGCAACTCCAACTTTTGATCGCCAAAGATAATCCGTTAGAAAATCGTGGCGGCATTATGCCCGCACCCGAACGCTTGCAACTGGTACGCAGTGAAACATTGACGACCGATCAGACCGGCAAGGCCCGATTCACCTTTACCCCCGAGCAAAACCAAGTTGGGCGGATGCACTTTATTGTACAATTGACCGATGATGAAGGCAGGTTATATCGCTCGTATGATGATATGTATGTCTTTTCTGCGAGAGAAATGCAAATAACAAACCCGAACAGCGAAGCGATTACGATAATCGCCGATAAAACCGAATACACAGTTGGCGAGACGATGGAACTCTACATCGAAAGCCCGCTCGTGCCATCGCTCTCGCGGTACATGCTCTCGCTTGAGCGAGATTCGTTGCACGATACTGCTTTGATCGATTTTCGCGAGACTTCGGTATTAAGGCTTAAAGTTACCGAAAAGATGATCCCGAATGTGTATGTCGGATTGGCGGGTCAACAATTCGGTCCATCGCCACAATATGCACAGGGTCAGCGAAATATTAAAGTCAGTGCTGGCTCAAAACGATTACCCATCACCATTACACCGGATAAACAGGGTTACGCCCCCGGCGAACAGGTAGAGTTGCAAATTCAAGCCGGCGAGCAAGAAGCCGAACTGGCGGTTGTGGTGGTCGATAAAGCGCAACTCGCCTTAATGGATGGCAACCGCGAGCATATTTTTGAATTTTTCTATGCAGCCCGCGACAATGCGATTGCCACAATCGCTTCGTACATCAATGCGCTTAAGGTATGGCAAGAGAACGAGAACTTTGACGAATCAGAGGAATCTGCTCCTCCCATGGCACCCGAAGCCGCAATGAGTCGTGGTATGGGCATGGAAAAATCGATGATGATGGATGAAGGTATAACAGCTGTTGAGAGCGACATGGGCGGTGCGGGCGGCGGCGAACAATCATCAGCGCCACGTACCGAGTTTAAAGACACGGCGTATTTCAAGGCGATTGTGCAAACCGACAAAGATGGCAGTGCTACGACATCATTTACATTACCCGATAATCTTACTACCTGGCAGGTGTTGGCGATTGGGTTTAATACCGAGTACCAGGTGGGTGAAGCCGAAGCCGAGATCTTGGTAGAAAAACCGCTCTTGGTAATGCCGCAACTGCCGCGGTTTGCCCGCGTGAACGACCGAATTATCTTGCGTGCCGATGTGCACAACAAAACCGACACAGAGCAGATAACAAGCGTAACCGTTGAGGTGGCAAATGCACAAGTCGGCGGTGAAGCAGAAAAAAGTATTGCACTTGGCGCTCAGCAACACGAAACAATCGAGTTCCCCATTTCTTTACGCGATAGTAAAACGACCGAACCATTGGTCGTCACTTTTTCTGCCAGCTCAGCTGAATACAGCGATGCTGCCGAACTCACCTTGCCGGTGTACCAATACGCCTCGCCCGAAACCGTCGCCACCGCCGGAGTTAGCACCGGGGCATCGCACGCCGAGGCAGTAACCGTTAGCGATAATATTCTGCCCGGTATGGGTGTGATCAGCGTTACCACTTCGGCAACCATCGCCAATTATTTGCACGGCGGACTCACCGCAATGGCAGAGTATCCATTCGGAAATAACGCCGTGATCGCCGATCGCTTGCTTTCGATGCTTGCTTACCAGCGAGCACTTTTGATTCCGCGGTATAACGACAAGCTGCCACTGCCGAGCTTCTATGATGAAGACAGGCAGGTTATCGATTTTGCACAGGCGATCCGTAATGGGATTTTAGAATTGATCAAAACTCAAAAGTATGATGGATCTTGGACATACTGGCCCGAAAATGAGTGGCGGGAGCCGAATGTAGAAGTGACGATTAATATTTACCGTGCACTGAAAACCGCATCGAACCAAGGTTTCGAAAAGCAAAAGCTAGCACCGGTACTAGAGCGAGCCGAAGGCTTTTTGGTTCGTCAGCTCCCCGGTGTAGTTGCCAATCTGAATGACTCGACAAGGCAGTTGCGGTCAGCCAAGGTCGGGGTGCAGCTGTTGGATGTGATCAGCGGATTTAAGATTGAATACGAACCCGAAGAGCTGATGCGGGCAACCGATGCATTTACCACCGAAAAAGTACTTACGCTTTTAGATCAGCACGAAGAACTGTTACTCGCACAGCATTTAGGGCAAATGGAATATAAAGAAGAACTCAGGGAATCGATTATGGAAACGATAGAGAACAGAGTTCATACCGATGCACGAGGCATGTTCGTAAAAGCAGATGCCAACACCGATCAGCTTACGCTGACGACACTTTACCTGCAAAATCGAATGATGACGATTTCTGAGAAGTCGCTCTTAAGCGACCAAATCATCTTTAAGATGCTCAGTTACCTGATTCGTTCACGCGATGATGGTATGTGGGGCAGCACCAAAACGACACGATTGGTTTTGGGCACCTTGGTCGAGTATCTTGAAAAAAGTCGCGAGTCGGAAGCGATTTTTACCGCTGCGATTATTACTGACAAATCGATTTTAAAAAGCTATTCGGTAAACGATGAGACCTTTTTCGATCGGCACGTGTTAAAGATTCGACCAAGTGACCTGCTCTCGTTCGATGATAACAAGCTGGTTTTGCGATTTGTAAAACAAGGCACCGATGCCGGCAGCTTGTACTACGACATAGTGATGCGTTACTTTTTGCCGCTACAAGATATTTTAGCACGCGAAGAAGGGATTACCGTTGAACGATACTTCTACAGACAAGATGACCAAGACTACATAAACCCTGTTACCAGTGCCGAACAAGGTGAAATACTGCGTGGCAGGATCACCGTTACGGTGCCCGAAGCTCGTCGCTTGGTAGCGGTAGAAGCCCCGATCGCCAGCGGGATGGAGTTGATCAATTTTGCGTTTGATACGAACAGTCTTGCCCTAACAGATCAATCAGTTGAAGATGAGCCACCTTTAGCACCGAATGCCTCGGTTGGAGCCGAAAAGTACCTTGGTGGGGGAATGACCGAAGCGATAGCCGTACGCCCCGATATCGATTGGCTCAGCAGAGGGTTCGATCATACCGAACTCCGCAATAATCGCGTGGTGTTGTATGCCCGAGAGCTCTCTGCCGGAGTGCACACCTACGACTTTTTCGTTCGCGCAACATACGAAGGTGAGTTTGCCGTGCCGCCCGCGTATGCCGAGGCGATGGAAACCCCGGAAGTGTTTGGGCGAAGTGCGGCAATAGAATTTTCGGTCGGTGACGTTGAAAATATAATGAGCGATGCTGATGATTCATCAAATGAATCGAGTGCAAGTTTACGTCAAATCGATGGAAACATCGATGAAGATACTGCTGAGGCTCAAGTGATTGAAAACACCATTGAGGCAGATTCGGATGCAAACAACCCTGCTCCTGAATCTGCCGAAGGTGGAGAAGACTCGGCTGCTGCCGTACCAATCGCTGAGTAAGATCCTCACAGAGATGGTGAATAAATCACTACTGATAAGTGCAGTGAGAAGAAGAAAAGGCTTATCAATCAGCATATTGTTGATAAGTGTTTAGTATGTTATAATATACTAAATAAAAATCAACATGAACCATCTTCAAAAATACGTACTTGCAGTTAGCTTGTTCCTTCTCTGCATCATCTCGGTTCCATCGAGCGTTTACTCTACCTACGTTAAGAAGTATGCGCCACAAAACACAGTATTTCTTGCATCGGCTGATAAATCGAATGAAGGTGAAGTTTTTGAAGAGATGATCGTCGCAGCAGAAGCAAACGCAGAACAAGATTTCATACCATCTCCAGATGATAAATTTGATTATTACATCAATTTATTAAATGATGATAGTGCTCGCTATACAAGTACTAATGACTATTTGCCAAGAAGCAACAACCAGCGAGATGCAACGAACGATGCTGTAGATCGCTTTGAAGAACAAAATAAGGATGATAGCTCATTTGCAGTAGAAACAGGTGCAAGTACTGAATCTAAAAATGAACTCGAGGTAATCTCAATCATTCCTAACGATACAGATGTAACGACAAACACCGATATCGCAATTGTTTTTAATCAGCCGATTGCCGAACTTGGCACAATAGATTCATTCGACGACAAAGATTTTGGAATCACGGTCGATCCTCCGTTTCCGTTTCGGGTTAGACTTGCCGGTACATCGACCCTTAAGATTGAAGGGCAAATGCCTGCCGATGTTTTTAAAGATGGAAATCCCATCATCGAAGGCGATATCGAACATCGCCTACCGCGCTCTGCACGCATCAAATTCACCATTCCCAAGGGGCTGCAATCTCTTTCAGAGGCGGTTGAGTTTGAACTTACCACTCCGCAAATTGATAATGCATACGGTCCATCCGGCTTAATGAATCCGTTTACAACACCGACAATAAGATTTACACAGCCAGTAGATATTACAAAATTGGAAGCAAAAATATCGGTCAGTGATCAAAATGGTACTATCCCCGTTCGATTACGGTATAACGAAAACGAAACCAAAGATATGACTCGTGTTGAGATTTTGCCAGAAAGTAAATTTTGGGGCTACGACAAAGATATTAAGATCGAAGTCGATAAAGGGGTGTTCGGAACCGAAGGCAATCTGCCGACGACTCATAAGAAGGAGCACAATTTTATGTCGATTGATTTTATTAGAATTGGCAGTACACCCGGTCGTCATCGTTCGACTGAAAGCCTAAAAATGGGTATCCATAGTAATCTGTACATTCAATTCGACTACCCGCCCATAAGCAAAGAAGAAATACAACAAGCATTGAAAATAAATGGATCAAGTGATTTTACATTTGAATATGAACAAATATGCATAGCAAGAGATGAGGAAACAGGTGCGTGTTCAGAATACGAAGATGATGAAGACAGTATAATCGTTCATACCGCAGATGTTTTCGATTACGAAGATGAGATTGAAATGACTCTTGATCCAATTCGTTATCGCTGGACGGAAAAAAGACGATTAGGCGAGTCGGGAGAGACGCTGCTTGCCAAAGAGGGCGAAATATTTACAACCGATACTACCATTCGACGATTGATCACCATAGCGCCAAAACCTGAGATTCTCGGGCACCGCGTGCTGGAGGATGATTTAATAACCTGTCTGTACACGAATGCCAATCTTAGTAGTGATAGTGTTAAGAATAATCTGAAGATAACCCCGTCACCGTATGGAGCGATACGTGTTCGCACCGAGAAAACCGACCAGCCGTACCCCCAGACGAGTTGCGCCAGGGATGATTCCCCCGGAGAATACACTATTGAGATTACTGCAAAACTCCCCATCGTAAAAGAAGTTACCTTCGAAATCGACGGTGCAACAGAAGATGAGTTTGGAGTAGCAATTCAATCGCCGTACATTTTTACGCGTAAGGGCGGTTCGCTTGAGCACAAAGATATTTCGATCTCATCTCGTCAAGACTTGGGCTTTAATATCGTGCACGATGCAAAAGAACCGGTTGTATCTTTTACGACCATGAACGTGCCAGATGGCTTTTGGTTGGATGTCTGTAGGATCGATCCGCTGAGTTATTTAAAATGGCGAGAGCAGCACACTGCAAGACGAATTGCGTCGGATCCTCAGATAATGTGGCACACCTGCGACGACACTCATCGCTTTTTGCTCGAAGTAGCACACGATCCTTGGCAAGAGCAGCAAGTTGATTTCAACGTAAAAGAGCAACTCGGCGAAAACTACAAAAAAGGGTTCTACATCTTTAGTGCGCACCATCCACTTGTCTACAATATCGAATATTCTCAACGAGGGCTTGTTGGAGTAGAAAATGACTACAGAATACGTAGTGATTATTCGAATGTTTCTTTTTTACAGAGTGATCTCAGCCTTATTGGCAATGCCGATGACAGACGAAGTATATTGTATGTCGCCAATACGAACACGGGATTACCCGCAGCAGAAGCAATAATTCAAGGAATTAGGCTTACTTTATCATCTGATGATCGCACCAAGGTTACGACCTATGAGCTTGGAACGAGTGATAAAAATGGATATTTTGAATATGATGATTCTTTGGCGTTCGATTATCTACTGATTACCTCGGATGATGATCGACTGCTGACGAAGGGGCTGCATTGGTTCTCTGAAAGAGGGCCAGAAACAAGATCGTACGCATTTACCGATCGTTCGCTCTACCTGCCGGGAGACACGGTAAAAGGTAAAGCAATTTTCTTTACACGTGAGAACGAAAAACTGCAGTACATACAAAATGCCGAAGCGACTATTGAGCTGCAAACTAACGACGAGCCAGTAGAACAAATGGCGATTACGAACGAGCATGGTGCAATAGCATTCGAAGTTGAACTCCCCATAGATATTGAAACAGGATACACGCGAATTAAGATCTGTATTAAAAACCAAAGCTGTCATTACACAGAAATTCGAGTCGAAGAATATAAAAAACCCGAGATCGAGCTAGAAATAAAAACCGATCGCAAAAAATATTATGAGGGTGATGCTGCTGAAATAACACTTGCAGGAAGTTACTTTTACGGCGCGCCGGTGCGTGGTGGAAATGGGTATGTCAAGATTACCCGTAAAAGCGAGTATGAATGGGGCCGGGATTATTACGAAGGATGCCCACGAACGGAGCGTGTCTTAACTGAGCACTTCGAATTCGATGAAGATGGCTTGTTCAAGGTGCCACTTAAAATCGACTTTAGCGAAATCGACTGCGAAGGACTTCGCTTTGAATATGTCATTGAAGCGAGTATCGATGATCGGAATAAAACAAAAGTTCATCAGTCAACATCGTTTCAAACATATCGAGAAGGTGGGCAGATCAAAATCGAACCACAAAAGAATATGATCAGAACAGATGAGTCGACGATGATTCGCATCCGAGTCTTCGATGAAACCGGAAAACCTCTGATAAATGCCCCTCTGGAACTGCGACATTCGTACAAGAACAAAAGGATAAGCCTTGGAGATGAGGATCACATGGATAAGAGTGATACACCTTTTAGAAAAGAAATGACAGATGTAAACGGCGTGATAGAGTATGAATTCACGCCAATACTCAAGAGCGATGGTGAATATAAAATCTCTGCTGAATTGATCGGTGATGATGGGATGTCATCTTGGGCAGAAGCCTCTGTGTACGCTTACAACCAAGACACAGTATTCATCGACAAAGCAAAGCGCGAAAATATTGTGATCGAAGCCGATAAAGATGAATACGCGGTTGGAGAGACCATTACCTTAAAAGTGCGATCACCGCTGGCGCCGAGCAAGTCGAAGTACATGTTCTCACAGAAAAGAAGTACATTGCGCTCTGCCGAAGTCATGGAGATCGATCAAAGCCGCACCATTACTCTAACGGCAACCGAGAAGATGATCCCCAATACGTTCTTTACTTTAGAGGGTGTGGAGTTCGGTGATAATCACCGCTTTGCCACCGGCAAGGTTGAAGTAAATGTCAGCAGAGACTATAAAACAATGCCGATAAAAGTTGGCTTGCCGAGCGATATTGAGCCGGGGGAAGAAGTAACGATAAACATTACAACCGACACTGCTAATGGCGAACTGGCTGTTGTAGTGGTAGATCAGGCAAATCTGGCGCTGCTCGAATCGACCCATGCATCGATGTTAAACCTCTTTTTCCCAACACGAAAAAACACCGTTAAAACACTATTGAGTGCGCGGAGCTGGTTTAAAAATTACAGCGAGATGAAGCCGTTACGTAAATCATCCGACAATCATTATTTCTTTGATGAATCTATTTCTTCAGATTCTGAAGCAGTTCCGACTGGCGGTGGCGGTGATGATGTCTCGGGGAGTACGGGGGTTGCGAGCCATGTGCGAAAGAACTTTGCAGACACGGCGTATTTTAAAGGAATATTAAAAACGAATAGCACAGGCGAAGCGAGTGTTACCTTTACCGCACCAGATAACCTGACTACCTGGAGTGTGATGGTAATGGGAATCGACGATCGTTTTCGGGCAAATACCGTTACCAAGCAATTCACCGCACAGAAACCTTTACTCATCTTGCCGCAATTGCCACGCTTTGCGCGCGTCAACGACACCATTGAGCTGCGTGCGGATGTGCATAATAACTCAAGGAGCGATCAGTTGGTACGGTTTACGGTTTCGGTTGAAAACGCAAAACTTGGTTCAGCAGAAGAGGAACCCAAAACCATACCTGCGAATACAGCAGAGAGCTTTGTAATACCGATCTCGCTAGAACACAGTACGGCGGGGCAACCACTGAAGATTATGTTTACCGCCGAAGGAGACGAAGTTTCAGACAGCGTACAACTAGAAATACCGGTCTTGCAGTACGCTTCGCCAGAAACCGTGGCGACATCGGGCGTTACCAACAACACTTCGTTTCCCGAGAAGCTGCAGCTGACAGATGACGTGGTGCCAAACATCGGCTCGGCGAAAATCACAACATCGGCAACGATGGCGCATTACTTAAGCAGTAGCCTCGAAGAAATAACGAACTCCCGCTTTAGCTCAACGAGGAGCGATGCCGAGAACCTGATGCTGGCGCTTACTCTAAAACGTGCTCTTGCCCTGCCCGGCTACCAAGATGTAATAGAAACACCAACCTTTAAAAATGATCAAAACCAGGAACTTGGTCAAGACGAGGCAATACAGTACTTTTTAAGCCGCTTACTCAAAAGCCAAAGCTATGCCGGCTGGTGGAATAATTGGAGCCCGGACAAAGGAGATGTAAATGTCACCGGCACCGTTTTTGAGGCGCTGCTGATGGCGCGCGAGGCGAATTTACTAGATGACGAAGAACTGCTTCAGCTCGAACGTACGTACGAGTATCTTACGAAGAGATTGCAAAGCGTTGGCAGGGATGCAACTTGTGATTATGACTATGAAAAAGAAATCATCCACCAACCATATTTGTTACTCAGCTTGCTCGCAAAATACGATGCTGCCAACCAAAAGCATCAAATACTGCTCGAAACGGTGATGATGCATTGCCAGGCAAAAACATCACCAACGTCCGTGCTGTATTTGGTCGAATTCTTGCAACGGGGAGATATGAAGCCAGAGGTTTTAGATTCGTTACAAAAATATCTCAAAACGAAGATAATCGTTGATCAACGGGGGATGAACCTTGGCGAGCAGCTCGGCACCGCGCTGTTTGTAAAAAACCAGATCCGGACCAGCGCTAAAACTCAGCTGTACACGAATCCTTACATCGAAAAAATGTTGCGCTGGCTTATTACTACTCGCAAGAATGGGCTGTGGCAAAATCATCATACTACGCGGGTCGCCTTAGCTACGATGACCGACTTTTTAGAAAAAAGCGAAGAAGCGGGCGCTGTCTACACAGCAAAAGTCTTTGTAAACGAAGCCTTGGCAAAACAATACCAAGTACAACCGAATAGCTTTTTCGATAAACATGTTCTTACCCTTTTAAATAGTGAGATACTAAATGCCCCCGACAGTAGTGTAAACGTTCAGTTCGCAAAAGAGGGGAGCGAAGCAGGGGCGATGTACTACGATATTGTAATGCGCTATTTTTTACCGATCACCAAGTTCACCCCACGTGTTGAAGGAATAGCGGTGACCAGAAAGCTGTACCGCCTAGATTCGCCGAACGAGAGCTCGCCCGTTATGGATGCAGAAGT
>CAZOZW010000058.1:0-11556 GCA_964584385.1 uncultured Candidatus Peribacteria bacterium | reverse complement strand
TCGCATTTTCTAAGATGAGTCGTTGTTCGATGTGATCGATGGCACCCAACCCCAGTTTAAGATGGGTATCGTAGCCCATGCCGGCACCGATGAAGGCGACGCGGCTATTGAAGAAGCGCGGTTTTTCTTCGGTTTTTGCATCAATATCATCAGCTAAGTCATTCGCTAGCTCGGTGGTGTCAATTGTATTTCTTGTCGTCATGATCAAGGTGAATGGCTTTCAGTAATGCTGATTTCTGGCGGTATATTATGATGCCGCCTAAATAAACGCCGACCATAATCCTCCCCTCCATTTAAGAATTCTAAGTAGTCTTCACTGTTATCAAATTTGTGTGCCTGAACATAGCCCCATCGTATATTTTTATTAAACTCAACCCGCTCATTGACAGATTCCTTGAGTATGTATTTTATCGCCTCGCGGGTGACCTCTTGGGTAAAGGGCACGGGAGATTTTTTTAAGATGCTCTTTATGAATAGACGAACATTAGCGCAGATGGTTTCGGAATCGAATGCTTCTAGCCCGGGATACTGCTCACGAAACATCTGTTGGATTGCTTTGGGGTCGTATTTGTCGTTTTCGAGAGAGGTGTATTGCTCTTCGGTGATAACGATCTCGGGCTGTTCGGGTTCGGTATTCGTTGGTGATGGTTGGTCGGTGGGGTTTTTCATGCTGAATGAAAAAGGTGATTTTACAATATTTCTATTTAGATGGGATTGTCAATCTCTGTTCGGTTATTTCAGATCTACGTGGTTTTAAGCATCGGATTTGTATACGCTAAATTGAAAATTCAAGTACAATCAGCTAAATATGACGAGGCGTTTTCTTATTTATCCATCGTTTACAATGTAACCCTGTTCATGAAAGAGCCATATGTATAATTAGGTATACATTTCGTCTACTTTTAGTATAGATTTGAGATACATGCCTTTGAGATGAACTCTAAAGAACTCGCCGCAAATGTAAGAAACATCGGCCCGAAAAGTGCAAAACAGCTAATCGCTGCCAAGATCGACAGCCCCGAAAAACTAAAAGAGTCGGGAACCGAACAAGCCTTTGCACGTATTTTGCAAGCGACTAGTTTCGAAATCCCGGTACAAACCACCTACCTGTTGGCGCTTGAAGGTGCGATTTACGATTGCGACTGGCGAGCAATCGATTCAGCAAGAAAAGAAGATTTGAAGCGATTTGCTACCGAAAACCAAAAAGAGATGTGGAGTGTTTTATAGGAAGTGAATATGTATATCAGACTTTACAAATCGGGTGAAGAGCAGCGGCTATGGAAGCTTTATTACGATACGACACACATCATCAATGGTGAAATCTATACAAAAAAACAAGTCGAACGCTGGGCACCATCGAATAAGAACATGGATGAGTGGAAAGAGCGAATAGAAAAAAAGAAGCCCTTTGTGGCGATAGATGACGAGAAAATTGTTGGCTTTGCCGAACTAGATGCCGATGGTTATATAGATTTTTTCTATGTCCACTGCAGCTGGCAGAGAAAAGGAGTAGGCGCCATGCTTTACGACACGCTAGAAAGAAATGCCGTTGATCAGAAAATGCCTCGTTTATATGCAGAGGTTAGTGTTTCGGCAAAAGACTTTTTTTTGCATCGAGGTTTTACAGTGCTAAAAAAGCAAAACAACATTGTGTGTGGCGACCCAGCCCCAAATTACAAAATGGAGAAATGGCTTTAGAAGCCTGCTTTTTGCATAACATCTTCCATTGACAAATAAGAATAGAAGTTTTGAAAAAGGTTATAGCTGAATTATCGCGTGCTGATCAGATTATTTGTATCATTTTGCTTTTGCGCGGAACTCGCGCCTTTGCACAAGCAAAATGCCTAGGCACCGTTGACACATGTGCTTATCAATCAAAAATTCTCAGATTTCATGCGAAAAATTTCGAATTCGACGATTAAATGCCGAAGTATTTTTGAGGAAAAGTCGTAATGTTACAGAGGAATATGAGGATTTTTGGAGGAAATTGATATGTGTCAACAGTGCCTAATACACCTGTGCATGGGTTCCCACGGCAATTAGAACAATCACCATGTAACCTTCCCCTTCGGAAAAGATCTGTCGAATATCACCCGGTACAGAAACCGCCCGCAAACCGGCAAGCCTGCCTCCCAATGCATGATTATGCAAATTGGGGTCGGACGGATTCGCCACAAGTTTTATAATCGTATCATCAACACACGATTGCCACTTTGGCGAAAGCTTTTTATACGCTTTATCAAAAGATTTCTTCTTGTATATCTTCATCCGTTTTTCAGGCTTTGTATCAGTTCATCCGCACTATTATTTGGACCTTGGGTTTTAGATTCAGCGGCATTCAAAATGGCATTCTCTGCCTCCAAGGTGAATCCATTAGTGGTAAGTGTGGTTGACTAGAACGGAACTGTGCCGGTAACCGCTACTTGGTTTAAGTACATTTTTATCCCCGCACTTTTTGAGATACCAAGTTGCTTAAAAACCTTTTCCGCTGCTCGATCGATGTTGTCGTCGATGTCGCGAATTTGTAGTGTTTTCATTATATATTCATGATTATTGTACTCTTGAGTGCATTTAAAAAATCAAGAATCAACAAAAGATACCGATGCCACACCCCCACCTCGCTACCGATTATTTCCTCAATTCGACGCCATCATCGCCTTGGCAAAGCTGTACAAGCGCTTGGTGGCAAAGTAGAAAAAGTTGCCAACCAGCAGTGCCGAAAGCATAAAATAACTGGCAACAAAACCATTGCCGTTTAAGAACAACGTGTAGACGATCGCCACGAATACGCCATACCAAACCTGGCTCCAGGTGCCGATCGGTGAGGTTTTGGGGTCGACGAGCATTACCGCCGCAAAAAACCACAGGGTAGAATCGGCGAGAGATTCGCGGGCAGTTGTAATATTGTTGGCAATGAGGTCTTGCGCGATGAACGCCGCCGCCATGAACGATAAAAACAACATAAACCGTTTGTAGCGCCGCAGTTCGAAGATCAGCCAGCCAAGTAATAGTAAGAGCGAAAGTTGGATTTGATAACCCCCAAGATTCAAGTCGAAAAAGGTAACACCCCACCAGCTGACGAAAAAATCGTTTTCAGGGAGCTGAGTGCCAATCAGCAATGCGGCAACCATGCCGAATGCCGCGGGGTTGAAGATGGGTGGCGGTCCGCCGATTTTTAGAAAGAACTTGATAAAGATGGCAAAAAACACTGCTAGCAGCATGAGGAGTGCTTCATACCAGCCGGTTGCCGGATTGACGATGAGCAGGAGAATAAGCAGCGTAAAAATCGTATCACCAAAAAAGAGCGTACGTTTACTCAGTTTTTTAAATGCCCAAAATAAAAAACTGCCAAAAGCGGCGATTATCGAAAACAGCTGCAACATCGCCAGCGCATCACCATTTGCTGTGGTGAGATTGTTGATAACGGCAATCAGCGCAAAAACACCAAGGTAGATCGCCGATTCATAGCGTTTAAGTTTTACTGCAAACATGCTTGCATATTAGAAGATTAATACGGAAAAATGAACACGATTTTTTATCTTAAATGAAATCAAAAAAAGAACTCCTTCTCATTTCGTTGGCGTCGACCGCCACCGTGCTTAGTAGTTGTGCCGATCAGGTCACCGCACCACAAGCAGAACCCACACTACCGCTGCAAACCACTCCGCAAACTCCACCGCCGCCGCCGGCAATGCAGAACAAAAGTAATGCTCCTGCCGAAGTTGAATCTGATTCAAGTAACACAACTTCGGGTACGGCTGCGCCTGCCGCTACCACAAGTGTATTTCGAAATGGCAGCTACAATCAGACCGGCAGCTACACTGTGCCGGGCGGTACGGCAAATATACAGGTTAATGTCACCCTCACGAACGATGTTATCACCGCAGTGAGTGTTACCCCGCTCGCCACCGGAGAAACCAGTCAACGACTACAAGGTAAATTTGCAGAAGGTGTGGCAATGCAAACAATCGGCAAGCGCATCGATCAAATCGCCGACAAAATGGCAGTCAACGGCAGCAGCTTAACCGGTAGTGGCTTTCGTGCCGCGCTCGATAAGGTAGAACTTGAAGCACGAAATATATAAGCAAGAGCGCGAGCTCCTTGGTAGCCGCATCACCATTACTTGTGCGATTATCGGCTCAGACAAAAGCAGTGCTGAAAAGTGCTTAATGGCTGCATTTAACGAATGTGAACGGATTGAGAATACATATTCGCGATTCATAAAAAGTAGTGACCTGAGCCGACTTAACGGCAAGCTCGGCAGCTGGCAAAAGGTATCGCCGGAGTTTTTTATGTTGCTGCAATATGCCGAAAATATTCGCAAGATGAGTAACGGTGCTTTTAATATTGGTATTGAATCGATATTGAGCAGCTGGGGATACGATGCAGATTACTCACTTTTAGAGAACGGAAAAGGTGTTTGCGCAACGGTACAACTCAAGCAGCCGAACTTGGTGCATCTTACTGCCCCGATCGATTTTGGTGGCTTAGGCAAGGGCTACGCGCTAAACCGCATGAAGCAATGTATGAACGGGGTAGAAGATTTTTTAATAGATGCCGGCGGTGATTTGTATGCCTGTGGTAAAAATCATCAAAACAAACCGTGGAAGATCGTTTTCGAGCATCCGAAAGATGTTACATTGGAGATCGATGATCTGTTTATGGCGTCGAGCTCACCGAGCAGACGAAAATGGCGGCAATTTCACCACTTGGTGAATCCAATAAAAAAACAACCGGCAGATGATATGCTGATCACGTTTGTACAAGGGCAAGATGGTATGCTGTGTGATGCGTTTTCGACCGCCTTGTTTGCAATGGGTTTTGAACAAGCAAAAAGCATACTGGATGATTTACCACTTGAGGCTGCGCTTGTTGCGACCAATGGCAAAGTGATGAAAAGCAAAGGATTTGTTGGTGAGTTTTATAAGAGCTGAATTACGAACCACAATCTATTGATGCCGGCTTCAGAGTGAAACAAAATGAGAAGCAGCTTTTCTTAAGCTGAATCCGAGCCGCTAAGAACATTCACATGCCCGCCTCGTGCGTATTCGATGATTTTTCGGTCATGGGTAATCAACTCGCCTTCTAGCACCCGAGCGGTGGCAACGACTATTCTGTCGGCAGGGTCGCCATGAAAATCGCCGGGCAAAAAACTACTCTCAAGGGCGATTTCGGGGCTTAAGGGTACCAATTGAGTGCCCGATCTGTTCAACGCTTCGCGAACCCACTGCGTACACGGCAGCGAAAGTGAGATTCGGTTCTTTTTACTGAGCATGCCCACCTCCCAAACCGAAATGGCAGGAACAAACAAATCGCCTACTTGCGCCGCCGACTCGATAATGCTGACTTCGGCGGGCAAGAGTCGGGTGTCACCACACATAAGCCAAATCCAAATATGCGTGTCGAGCACAATCACCCTTCTCGTTTCGCCGTTTTTCACTCGCGCCTTGTTCATAATCCCCTTTCGGCATCCCAAGCCTCATCAACAGGTTCGGTAATATCACCGAACTCGGTAACGGTTCCTTTCATCAAACCAAAAATCGGCGTTTGCTCTTTCGCATGAATCGGACCGATTTCTGCGACCGGTCTTTTATATTTGGTGATAACAACCGTGTACTCTTTGTTTTGAATATCGTTGAAGATCTGTAAACAATTTTTCTTGAATTCACCAGCGCCAATCGTCTTTTTAATAATGCTCATATGATTAATGGTCATAATAATATTACTATTATTTTTAAGAGATTGTCAATCGCTGAAATACAATTCAGCACAGATTGATACCAGCCTCGAAGAAAATTTGAGATATAAAATGGATCATGCGACTTTTATACATTTAGCATGTCGGTATTTGACACAATAAACATAATTATGTAAAAAACGCTTCCAATAACTTTTACCATGGAAGCGCTCAGTCTTGATCATATACAAGAATCCGAATTCGACTCTGCACACACACGGCGGCTAACCACTTTAGGCATATTACACAACAGCATTGAGGCACGTTCGATAAATCCGTTTATGTCGATTAGCCTGCGTGCTTTGCGAAAGCTCTACCGATTAAACCGACTTTATTTTGAAGGCAAAAGCGCATGCAACGCAAAGCAACAAGAGCAATCTACGGTACTTGGTATGCTAACAGGTCGCATTAGGTTCGCTCTGCAAGAACGCGCCGTTTATGCCCGTGTGATGAATTCGGATGAGCTTAATCATAGTGCTCTCGGCGACTTTCGAGTTAGCATGTGCGATTTGGATGAGCTCGACCACGATGTAAATGACCACCTTCGGATCATCGAATTATTGAATCAAGAAAAAAAACTGATCGATGCAATGCTCAAAAGTTGCTCTTCAGCGCGGCCAGAAGACGTTCCACCGCGAATCGCCGCGGCAATCGAAGAAGCAAAGCAAGAACTCGATGGTGCTGTAGATGCGGTTGGAAACTGCATTCGGCAGCACGGAACCTTGGTATAAATTATTAAAAGACCATGAATCAATCCCAATGATAAGCAGCCTACAAACCAATCATTCTCTCATAGCTTTCTAACCATGCCTCAGCTTTGCGCTTATCCGCCTCGAACACTTCTGCAAAGCCCGGTTTCGTCTCAATCGCAAAATCACGATAGAAGAAAAGATCTTGCCTTGTGGAATCGAGCATCAACAAATCTTTACACTCCCACACCACGAAGAAAACCTTGTTTCGGGTAACAATGACCTTGCCCTTCACTTGTGAAAAAAACTGCTCTATTTTTTGCAGACCGATTTTTTCAACCAGAGCATTCGCCTCGGTTGCGCTTTTGGCAAAGGCATGTACCTTTGGCAAAGATTGGACTGTGCAATTCTTGAGCCCGGGGGGTGCCAGCTTTTTAAAATTACTGATCAAGAGATTGCCAGTAATGGCAAGGCTCTTGTCTTCAATAATAAGAAAACGGGTGAAACGAAGTGAGTTCTCGATGTTCTTTGAAAGAAGCTTGGCGTACGAGTCGTTTTTTTTGTCGATTCGCTCTTGCGACTGGTCGTTAAGTGTTGAGCGCAGCCAAAACAAATTCACCTGCTCTCGCTCAATGCCGACATAATAATCGAAGCGCGGTAAAAATTCGGTCAAACTCCGATGCGGAAATTCACCCGGCACTTTTGGCTGTGGGACGGGAAGCAAAAAAGGCAGATAAGCAGCAAAGGGAATGGGGTCATCGTACACACCCGGTTGGTAATGTACGAGCTTGGTCTTGGGGATATCGTGCAAGAGTTTTTTGAATAAAACCGGCAACAGGATGCTTTTATTCGCAAGAGCATATGCTGTTCCAACCGTGGGAATAGCGAAGAGTGATATCATCAGCGGTAGCATCCATCCTTCGAGCACAGAACAAAAAAATCCTTCACACCAAAAGTGTTTTATCGCATAAAGACCAATACCAAGAGGGAGCAAATACGTGGAGAAAGTGAGTGCGTACCGAAGACGCTTTTGTTTTCGGGCATCCTTCTCTGAAACCGGAATCATCATAGCGTTTTCGTAACATCACACCATTATACCACAAAGGCGCTTGAGAAACACATAAAAGCGGTATTGATGATACTGGAATGAAATGGGGCGAGCAATGGGGTTCGAACCCACGACCTCCAGAGCCACAATCTGGCGCTCTAACCAACTGAGCTATGCCCGCCACGCCAAAATATTTTGCCCCAAAAATAATCTGCTGGCAATCGTTTTCTTGAATTTTTTTTATCAATGCGTAACATTACATTTCAAGTCTGAACAAAGAATGAGTGATGCAAGAAAATTCGATCTGCAAACCGAGTTTAAACCGGCGGGCGATCAGCCGCAGGCGATCGATGAGATTGTTACGCGGATAGACAAAGGAGTGACCCACCAAACCCTACTGGGTGCGACCGGAACCGGAAAAACCTTTACGATGGCGAATATCGTACAGAACGTACAAAAGCCGACGCTGGTGATCGCCCATAATAAAACCTTAGCGGCGCAGCTGTGTAGCGAGTTTCAGGAGTTTTTTCCGAATAATGCCGTCAGCTATTTTGTGAGTTACTACGATTATTATCAGCCCGAAGCGTATTTACCCCGAACCGACACCTACATTGAAAAAGAAGCAACGATAAACGAGGAGATCAACCGCTTTCGCCATGCCGCCACGCACCATTTATTAACCCGAAAAGATGTTTTGATCGTGGCGAGTGTGAGCTGTATTTACGGTCTTGGTGATGTGCAGAGTTATGAGGCGCTGGCGATTACCATTAAACGCGGCGAGATGATCAAGCGTGATAAATTACTGCGCAAACTGGCAGATATCCAGTACACGCGTTCGCATCTTGATTTTAAACCGGGCATGTTTCATGTGTTAGGCGATACGATCGAGATTTATCCGCCGAGTAGTGAAAACGCTTATCGGATTGAGTTTTTCGGTGATGAGATCGAGGATATCTCAGAGGTAGATAGCTTTACCGGCGAAGTCTTTCACAGCTTAGAAGAAGTGGTGGTGTTTCCGGCGAAGCATAATGTTTCTACGGCAGATAAGGTGAACAGAGCCACAACCGAAATAGAGAAAGATCTGGCGATTCGGGTAAAAGAATTAAAAGCAACCGGGCACCCGCTCGAAGCGCACCGGCTGCAGAGCAGAACCGAATACGATATTGAAATGCTGCGCGAAGTCGGTTATGTGAACGGGATAGAAAACTATACGCGCTACTTGGGCGAGCGCTCTGCAGGCGATCCGCCGGCGACACTACTGGAGTATTTTCCCGATGATTTTTTGGTACTCGTCGATGAATCGCATATGACGATTCCGCAGATCGGCGCGATGCACGAAGGAAATTTATCGCGTAAACATAAGCTGATCGATTACGGGTTTCGATTGCCAAGTGCCATGGACAACCGTCCGTTAAAGTTTGAGGAGTTCGAAAAACTGGTGCCGCAAATGGTGTGTGTTTCGGCAACGCCCGGCAAATATGAATTCGAAAAAAGCGCCCGCATGAAAAAAGAGGATTTTTATACCCATGTCGCCGAATCGGTCAAAAAAGAAAAGCAGCCAAAAATGCCCGAAAACTTCAGTGAACAAATAATTCGCCCCACCGGTTTGGTCGATCCAATCATCGAGATGCGTCCAACGCGCTACCAGGTTGATGATGTATTACAAGCGATTCACGAGCGCAAGCCCAAAGATGAGCGAGTTCTGGTAACAACACTCACCAAAAAAAGCGCCGAGAACTTAACCAGCTTTTTACATGATTCGGGTGTGAATGTGAAATACTTACATTCGGATGTCGAAACCCTAGAACGGATTGAGATTTTGCGCGAACTACGCGAAGGGATTATCGATGTCGTGGTGGGAATCAACTTATTGCGTGAAGGATTAGACTTACCCGAGGTTTCGCTGGTGGCGATACTGGATGCCGACAAAGAAGGCTTTTTGCGCAGTCGTGATGCTTTGATCCAAACCATGGGCCGGGCCGCCCGTAACGCCGAAGGGCGCGTGATTCTGTTTGCCGATAGAATCACCGATTCAATTGAGCAAGCAATGGCAGAAACCGAACGTCGCCGCAAAGTACAGCTCGCCTACAATAAAAAACATGGCATTACGCCCGCAACGATCCGCAAGGCGATCAAAGATATTGCGCCAAAATCGAGCGGGCAGATCGAAGGGCATAATGTTAAAAAGATCCGCAAAGACCGCATCCCCGAGCTTATTCGCGAACTCGAAGATAAAATGACACTCGCCGTACAGAATTTGGAATTCGAACGCGCGGCAGAACTGCGTGATGAGATCGACATGCTCAAAGAACAAGGCGGGAAATAATCGCTATCCGCTGAGTATCGCAATTTCGTAGAGACACATTGCAATGCGTCTCTTTTGCTTTTTCGCATCAAGTCGCAATGTCGGCAGTACTAGAGCAGAGACGTTGCATGCAACGTCTCGAAGACGAGATAATCCTAGCGGTGAATCTGGATGTAATTACCCAGATTGGAGAGACGTTTTGCCAAAACGCCTCAGCTATGTGGTTTTTTTGCTGATATTCTGAGTTGCTAAATATATGTTAAAGTTGTAAAATAATATATAATTTCGACAAACACAAACCTTGAAAAAATACGAAAGATACGAGCGACAGCAAGATGGCGATTTTGAGCAAGTCAACGGTGAGACTTTTGATGCAAAAAAAGGCAAAGATTACGAAGATATTACCGATCAAGTTGATTCCGGGAAACGGAAATTTTTAAAAGATACGCGCGATATAGTTGTTGCCGCCCTCGCTGCCGGTAGCCTTGGCAAAGTGATTCAAATGGTTGGTTGCTCCGACAAACAAACCGAAGTACGACCGCTGGAGATTCCGGCAAAAGAAAAGCTGGAACCAGTATCGATCGAACACGGAGGCGAATTTGAGAATGGCACCGAATTTTTAGGCGAAGCAATAGAGTTCATCTCACATTATTCAGAACAAAAAATGACTGAATATGAAAAAAAGATAGCGGATTATAAAGCAAAAAACTGGAAGATCGACAAAGCTGTCAAATCACTCGAAACCTACAGCAAAAGCCTGACGCAACTCACAGACTACCTGGTAGATCATCAAAACAAAGAACAACTCGATGAATCGCTGACATTGGCGAATATTGTGTACAACGAAACATCCGGTATCAACAAAAAAGCTGCCGAAGCAATTATTCATGCCTGGCTCAACCGCAAAGGTGCTGGAACGATTCCCGAAAACACCGCCGAGATCAGCGATTACCTTTCGCTCGGCGAACGATTTGAATCGATTGAAAGCGATGGGCAGAAATATCAATTCCTAAAAAAACTACTCAAAACAACTGCCACTGCCGAAGAGATCATGAAGCTGGATGATGATCAGCGAGAAGCAGCCGACCCCACCAACGGAGCAACACATTGGATCAGCCCGAAATCGCTAATAGATGCTGAGTTCGACGAAAATGGCGATCTGATTGAGGTGAATGGGTATTACGTGCGAGAGTTTGGCATTGAGACCGTGGATGAAAACGGCAATACATCGAACAGGCGAGTTAAAAAATATTGCCCGAATTGGGCGCGCAAGAATACCGATTTCAAACAGAATCGATACGAAGACTGGCTGAATGATGACTACAAAGAGATTTCGGTACCGGGCGTTGAGAAAAAAGACTTCTACTTTTACAAAGGCGTAAAATCGGCAGATATTATTACCGACTAACAACCATTTGTAACAACTGCGAGTTTATGAAAAAATAAGGGCTGCTTTTATTTGTAATGGCAACCCGAAGACGAAAAACTACCCGCTCGGCTCCTGTAAAGCGGCGCACTAACCGGCGTCGCACCAAACGTAAGAATATCGAAATGCCGCGCATCGAGCTTACCGAACAACAATCGCAAGAAGTGTGGGGCACGATTTTTGGTATTGTGGCGTTTTTATCGGGCATTGCGCTGTGGGGCAATTTGGGGCAAGCGGGCGAAGTCGCCAAAAGTGGATTGATGACCGTATTCGGCCTGGGCGCCTATGCCATGCCGTTGTTTTTTGCAGCGTTGGCGGTATCGTTCTTTTTAACCCACAAATGGGGCATGA
>CAZOZW010000057.1:7301-11927 GCA_964584385.1 uncultured Candidatus Peribacteria bacterium | reverse complement strand
ATTCAACCGGGAGGTTTTATTTCGGCAGTACGAACGATATCAATCGTCGATTTCGACAGCATAATGGAGGTAGGGTGAAAAGATTCTGGTTTGTTCGACAAAGGTGAAAGTGAAGCGGTTGCCAAAGCGGTGGCTGATGAAGCAAAAGGCTAAGCGGGATCTACGCGATGAAAATACGGTATTAAGACCACGACCTACGTATTAATGCAGTATTTTTGCGAAGATGAATCAGTGTTGGGCTTTTAAAAGTCGTACGGCGTTTTCCATGCCATGCCCTTGGCAAAGCGCTTCCATACGCATCTCGAAATCCGCATCTACTGCAATATTGCCCATCCCCTGTTTTACATCATTCAATGCTGTTTCATACGTTTTTTTACTGATAAGATTTTCCTCGGCTAATCGTTTATGTATAGCACTTGCATCAGCCATCCCCTCTATCGCGTTTTCCAGTATTAACCGTTTTTCTATCTCATCTATTGCTTCGTTTCCAAGATTAAGATGAGTTTGCTTGCCCATGCCTGCACCTACAAAGACAACTCTGCTATCGAATTCGTGCGGCTCGTTCTTATTTCTTTTCAGATAATCTTTTGCCAGGCTCAAAGCCAATGAATCGGTGTCTCGTTGGTTTGGGTTATTATTTGCCATGTTTTAGTCGTTAATACACATCCTCTCTATAGTCATTGTCTTTTGCTATACTTCTGTTTTTACCATAGGTTTTAAAAAAATCGACTAGGATGGCATCATCATCCGTGAATGCGGCTTCAACTTCTCCACTGTATAATGATCCATCAAAGTCAGTCCTTTCTTTTCCAGAGTTCCTCAGAATGAACTTTATCGCCTCCCTTGTTACCTCTTGGGTAAACGGCACCGGCGATTTCTTCAGAATAGCTTCGATGAACAACCGAATGTGCGTGCGAATTCGCGTAGAATCTAACGCCTCCATTCCCGGATACTCTTTTACGAACATCTCTTGTAGCACCCTCGGATCAAAACCGGATGCCTCCCACCGAGCATATTGCTCATCGGTAATCTCAATATCTTGTTCATGACTTGAATGCAGTACTTCACTTTGTTCTTTCATGGTAGAGCAAAAAGGTGGTTTTACCATATTCTTTTCTTTTGTGTGTTGTCAATTTTGTTGTAATAATCAAAAGTTCTGCCTTTTTTCAAGTTTTGCTATGCGGTTACAACAACCCTTTTGCTTCAGTTGTGCATTCGCTTGCTGCTTTGTTATCAGCGAGCTGGTGCAAGACGAGACCGAATGAGATTTATTCGTGTCCAAAAACTTATGAAATAACTTGGTCGTTATCTACAACTGGGTTCTCATACGAATTCAGGATCGAAATCAGCTTTCTTCGAACACTAAAGTGAAACCCCTGAAACCGATTGTATGGTTCAGTCAGTCGCCCATTTGGCACAATTATTTCACTTCGAAATTTTTCGATTGTTTTTGCGGGCAACCGAATTTGTGTTTCATTTGCTCGCCATGTCGCCATCGATAAATTGAATTTTTGCAAAAGGTCGGTAATGTGCTCTGCAACATCGCGGACTGAGTCGGGAAGATTTCCTTCGGAATCGGGTGTGTAGCAAATCTTTTGGAATTGATTATAGAGGGCATCTATCCGCTGCCGGAAATAGTTCCACGCCCACATGTCTTTTTGGTTTAGGTCTCCATCGGTAATAAAGTTTTCTTGCAATTTCGTAATCTCGGGGAATCGTCGTGCGTTACGAGTGAATTCCGAGCGGCAGATTATGTTTTCACCATTTAAAATTCGCTCATTTAGTTGATCATAAACATGTTGTAACTCTTGGGGTGTCCAATCGAGAAAATAATTCTCGTCGAACTGCACTGCAGAATAAAACGAGGTAGCAATTTCATGAGGAAGCAAAGCCAATGCGCTGTCGCCGCTAAGAGTAAGACTATGAATATCATCGGGCATGTCTTTTTTTAGCTGTGTGATTGTCGGAGACGTCGTTTGATCATCTAGCGGAGTTCTTCTGATATTTGATGAGTTATGCAAACCGGGAAACTGTAAAAGTTTAGACATACAAATAAAAGGTGTACTAATGTAACATGAAAATAATATTATGCAAATATAATCATAAGATCTTCTTCAACAGAATAATCAATTTTACTCGTTGCGGTTAGCCGACGTAAGCAAAAGTATTTACTTCTTTTTTTTCGTAGATTTCTTATTGCCAGAGTTCGACTCAGCCTGCGAAAAGTACCCCTGCTTATACGCCCAAAATGCGATTATTGCCAAAATGGCGATCAGCGTTATACCGCCGATAAACTCAAGAATATCTTCGAGGAAGAAATCGTCGTCGGTGGCGTCATCGTCATCGTCGTCGATTTGCTCTTCAACAAAAGAATCTTGCCCGTCGCCTTGCGAAAACGGACCTTCGTCGCTCAAAAGTTCTGGCTGACCTTGTGCAAAGGCAGCAGCAAAGGGAAGAAGCGCAATGGCCATAGCCAGAAAAAGGTATTTTTTCATGGTTTTTAATACATCACTCTCGTTGTAACAAAACAAGCGCGTTTGTAAAATGTTTTTCAAAAATACTGCATTAACACCAAATTCTGCGTATTAATGCAGTATTTTAGGCTGGGTGATTCAACTCATGTGCCTTCGATTCCTCACGACTCAAAAAGATTAAAAAGCCGCCACCCAGCAATAAAATCATCACTACAAAAAAGATTTCACCTGCGGCACCGTCGCTTACAACGTCATCTTCAATTACGTCGATTTCTTGAAAAACAAAATCGGTTGGGGTTTCATCCGGCGAGCTTTCGATTCCATCAATCGCATCGGATTCGGCTATAAGATCGACTTGCGCAGAAACACCCGGTGCAGCGAAAGCGATAGCAACCGCAGTCATAAGTCCGACCAAACCGAATTGAGTTTTCATGATGATGAAAAAGACGGATATTATGTATTCCTTTCAAAAGAAATGCACAAGAAAATACATACGTGTACTAGATAAAAAGAAACAGCTTTTGCTTGACTTTTAATTTTAAAGTTATAAAGTAGTTATGCTTTTTGTACATCCTATGAATACGAGCGAAAACCCTAAAACTCAGGGTGAAGTAAGATTAAACATACCGGCTGGCGAAGTCGATCTTAACAATCGACTCGAAACAACAACTGACTTAAACCACCTGCTAAACACCGAACTTGGTCAAAAACTCTTCAGCACTCAAAACCCCGAAGCCATGAAAATCCTTCGAGTAATCCTCAGTGAAGCTGAAAAAGAAGCGAACTCTACAGCAAATCAAGATCTTATCGACTGAAGCAACTCGATAATTGCCGATTCTGCCCATTCCCCTGTTTCGTCTTCGATGCCGCTTGCCGTGTCTACTCCATCGGCAGCGGTTTTTTGTAATACTTCGGCGGCGTTTTGTGGGTTAATGCCTCCGGCGACCAAGAATGGTAGTTTGGTTTGCGGCAATAAGTTATAATTAAAAGGTTTGCCCGAACCGGGTTGTTTGCCGTCGAACAAAAACAGATCGGCAATCACCGTCCACTCATCTACAATCCGTTGCGCTGCTGCATTATCGCGAACAGAAACACCCTTGATAATCGGCACGGTAAGTTCCGTAAAATCAACAGCAGATTCATCACCGGAAAGCTGGGCAAATAAAAGCCTATACTTTGAACACATTTTTTGTACAAATTCGGCAGATTGATTCTGGAACACGCCAACCAATTTCATATTCTTGGTTTTGATGAGATTGTTTTCGATGGCGCTTAATAAATCCGGCGGTGCGGTGCGTTTAATATTGGGCACAAAGTTAATGCCGAGCAGATCGGCGCCGTGCAGAGCTGCCAGCTTAGCATCTTGTAGAGTACGAACACCACACAGCTTCACCAGTGATTTCGGCTTCGTGTACTCATCAAAAATAGTATCGATTTCTGCTTGCTGAGAAGTATTCGTAATCTGCTTGCCAATACTCGACCCAACCAAAACCGCATCGGCAACCGATTTCACCAGGCGAACATCGGCCCCGGCAAAACCCGAAAGACTTACAACCGTTTGGTTTGATCTCAACTGTTTGGCAAGCCGAAACGTAGCACTAATATCTAACGAAAAATCGTGCAGGTTGCGATTATTGATGCCAACCAATTTGCAATCGGTTTGTTCGATCTTATGCAAATCGGCTTGATCGGCAATTTCAACGAGTGCTTCCATATTATATTTGCGGCCTTCGAGGAGCAATTCTTGAATCTCGTCGACTTCGAGGATTTTAGCGATCAGTAACAAACTGTTGGCGCCATGTTTTCGTGCCAAGCGAACTTGTTTTGAGCAGATGATAAAATCTTTACAGAGCAATGGAATATTTTGCGTGCCCGACTGGGCAAGCTGTAGATTACTAAATGAACCCTGAAAGAATTTAGTATCGGTTAATATCGAAAGAGCACTTGCCCCGGCGGCTTCGTACGCCGCTGCCAAATTTTTTATCGAAACATCTTCTATCAGCAACCGACCCGTTACCGGTGATGCCGGCTTGATCTCTGCAATCAGCTTTGGGATTTGATGCGCACTTTTTTTATTCAATGCTGAACAAAAATTACGTTCACTTGGTACGAGTTCAACATCTAAAACTTCTGGCAAGGCTTGTATTTCTTG
>CAZOZW010000057.1:6561-7291 GCA_964584385.1 uncultured Candidatus Peribacteria bacterium | reverse complement strand
CACTTGCTCAAGCAATTGAAACGGCTTTTTTGAGCGGATTGTTTCGCGTGCCAGCTCGACTCCCTTTTTTAAATCACCTTCTTTTTCGGTGAGTTGCAGCGCAAGGGCGACATTCATGCAAACCAAGTCGGCATGGGGGGTTTCGGTGATCTCATTGTTTAAGAACTGTTTTGCGATTGTAATATTCTCTTCGGCATCGCCGCCGGCAATCTGCTTAAAATCAACTGTTGTAACCCCAAAATCTTCTGGGCTAAGAATCGATTTGGCGCCATACATTCGGTAGATGATGTTGTTGCCGGTCGGTGATACTTCATCGAGCCTTAAGTCACCCACGACCACCAGTACTTCTTCGCGCCCCAGTGCTTTGGCGGCGGCAACGATAAGTTCGGCATTTGCTTCGGTAGAAGTTCCGATAAGCTGTTTTTTTGGATTCAATGGTGAAAGCAGCGGACCCAATAGATTAAACATCGTTGGTACGCCCATGCGTTTGCGCGCATAACCAAAAGCTGCCATTTCGGGGTAGCATTTTGGCGCAAAGAAAAACCCGATGCCGGCTTTTTCAACGATTTCTTGCGATTGCTCGAGAGCAAGATCTATTTTTACGCCCAGCGCCTCAAGCAGATCGAAACTGCCAAAACGCCCACTGGCAGCGCGGTTGCCGTGTTTGGCGATTGTTACGCCGCAAGCGGCGAGTACAAAACTGGCAAGCGTGCTGGCGTTAATACGGCTT
>CAZOZW010000057.1:0-6551 GCA_964584385.1 uncultured Candidatus Peribacteria bacterium | reverse complement strand
CTCCCGCCGGTGCCGCAAACATCTATCGCATCGCTTTTCGGCAGGTTTTTTTGCATGTATTTTGCTGCTGCCGTTACCTCTGCCGAGGCAATCCCCTTTTCGTTCTGTAGTGTCAGTACATCAACAATATCATCTTCGTGCACATACCCGTTGATCGCACCTTTCAAAAAAAAGCCGATCTCGTTATCGCTCAGGTCTTCTTTTTCGGCAAGCTTGGTCTTTATCTCGTCTATCATAACTATTATTAGAGTACATCACCTTTATTGCATATTTTGGCTGTTTACGCAAACCCGGCGCGGCATCAATCGTCAATTCAGCCGATATTTAAGCGCCATAAGCGAAAAAACAATCAAGTGCATGTGTTTGACACCAAAATAATGATGTTCTAAAAATATGAATATGAAATCAACTCAAGACACCGACCTGCTCTTTCGAGATGAACGGACCAGCTACCCGAAAACAATCGAAGAGTTCAGCGAGCGATATTATAATAATCCCGAATGCCGGCGGCAGATCGATGCGGTAGCAAAACAAATAAACGATGAGATTATTGTGATCCTCGAACGAAATGCCAATAAAATTCAAGAAGCAATAGAAAACCCAATCAAGCTGCGGAAAAAATTTAAGTCGATTAGAAAGCTCGTTGACCAATACAAAAAAACCATATTGGTGTCAGATTCAATGAGCGAAGCCCGGCAAGAAGTTCTTTCTCAAATCAATTATTTTTTGGCGTTGTTCGAAAGACCGCCACAAGATTGGGTGTGCCTGAATCATGTAAAAGATGCGCCCGGCATCAACAAGGTAATAAAACACTGCAAAAAGAAAAATCACTACAAGGATCATTTTTTCGAGAATAAAGGTGATCTATATTGCTCGCCACAAATGCGAAATATATTAGATGACGACTTAAAAAATCGAGATCAACCCAATGCGCTCCCCGAAATACATGTCGATAAAGTTTTGGCGCTGCAATATAAAATTTTACCGCAAGGCGAACAACTAGGGCTTGATGATATAAAAGAAGTTTTAAAAAGGAATAAACTTTTGATCGATGATGAGCGCGTTGCTTATATGCGGTTCCCAACGAAAAAAGATGCATCAGAAACATATATCGTACCTTTTAAAGAATTGGCTGAAAGGCAAGAACTTGAGCCACCGAAAAAAATATTCCATGCCGAAGTGGTTGGGAAAGAGCTTGAGCTCAGTAAATATGTTCAAAGATCGAAATTCATCGAATGTATCGCCGAAAAAGTTGAAACAAGCGCCGCCGAAATAGATGAACAATTAGATGAAGACTGCACTTTCTTTCGCTTTCTTCATGCACGATTTGAGCCAAACATCGCAAAACAAGGCAAAGTAGCAAGCGAGATCCATTTTAGTACCGCTAATAAGCCGAATAAAGTAATGGTGCTTTCGGTAACCCAAGCAATGGTGATGGATGATTCGTATCAAGAGGTTGCTGAACATGAAGATGATAAAGACAAAGGGGATAAAGCGGGGAAAAAGCACAAGAATACAAATGACATCAAACTCGTACGAAAACTCTTTTATACCGTTGCGAAGTATAAAAATACGGGGAGTAAGGCAGAAAGATAAACAAAAAATACTTCTTACGATTTTACCAACCAATGAAAGCCGCCAATCTCCCGATGACATTTAATCATCTGCAGTCGTATAAAAAATTGCCGGGGCCGAATAACCTTGATGAGTTGGCGAAAAATGTGCTTTTGCAAAAGCGGTGTCAAAATAAGATCACGGGTTTTGAACAGCAGATCGAACATAAAGTTGAAATAATGGATTTTGTGGAGCAGATTCGCCATGAGCTCCACCAAGCAGTGATTGAGAGTAATCCACTTAAAGTGCGCGAACTACTGCAACCGTTGCGCAAACAACTGCTCGCCGTTGGTGCCGGGATCACGCTCGAAGAAAATGAAGTTGATGCGTCTGAGGCCGATGCTCTTGGAAAAATTGCCTACTTCAACGGATTATTCGAGAAAGTACCCAAAGGCTGGCGCAATGTGAATAATCTTTCAAAAACAAAAGGAAATAACGCTGCCATAGAAACCACTGCCCGCCAGCTGGCAAAAAAAGCGCCCCAAGACTGGGAGTTTAGCGCACAAGGAAATATTTTTTGCTCGCCCGAACAATATGATCTCTTAAAACATGTGCTCAGCATCGATAAAGCGAGCAAGATACAATTCTCCAGCTTGCGAATAGATCGTTTTATCGAATCTCTGCCTGCCGATTGGCAACACCCAGAGCATCAGCTTGAGAACATTTTACTCGAACGTGGTTTGGTGAATAAGATGAGCAATGTTCGCGTAGCAACAAAATCAGCCGGGAGCAAAGATGCAGCAGTTCTGTTAGCAAGTGATCCCGATGCGAACAAACCAACTGCAATCGAACATATTCGAAGGATTGATGAGGGATTCGAGTTTCGACATTTTCAATCGAAGCGAGAGTTTATCGATGCCGTAGCCAACAGCCTACATGTTGATACTGCCGATGTGATCGCCGCGGCAGCCGAACTCGGCGATTATTTTATGATCTCGAATAGCTCGGCGGATTATCTCACATTTTTTAGCTCAAAACAGCCGACTCGATTAATGCGCTTTGAAGTGATGGAAACTTTACAAATGACAAGTAAAAGCGAAGAAGCAGATGAAACAATTACCGTTGCCGGCTTAGAGTGTAAAATGAAGCGGGTCAGAAAAATCCATGTCTCATCTCATTCAAACAAAGTGAATCAAAAAAAATAAGCGTCCGAAATGCAAAATCATTTATTTGATTTTATTCCCTTGAGCTGACCATCTTCTTCCGTTGCCAAAAGCTATCAAGCGCTTATAGAAAGGCGAATCCGGTCTTTTCTCAATAATATATTTTTGATGATAAACATTTGAAACCCCACCTTTTTTGATGGTAGAATATCATTCGCATGGGAAAGGGAGGGAAATGCGGCGGGAATCGAAAAGTAAGGGAAACAAGTAGTTACACTTGATTCATCTGTTTTTCGCATCAATGTTTAATCCCACGAATTGGTTACCGGCACTCGTTGGCCCCGATTAGCTCGGGCAACGTGCCTTTTTATGTATTTTCGACTTTATGAAAATCACCACTACTCAACACAAACATTCCGCCTTACACAAACATCGATCACCACTTCTTCAAGACGGAATTTTTGCAAGCTTCGTTTGTATGCAGTAACTATCCGCTTTTAAAGCGGAGCAGATTTCTTTTTTAACCGTTCATATGACTATCAATACAATCCAGTTACCAACCGACATCGCCGACACCACCGAAAAAACATTGATGCTGGCATTAAACCACCACGAAGCCAAGGTGTACACCGTAAACGGCAAAGTGCTGTCGCAACTTGAAGATATTAAAACCGAAGCCACCGAATACCAATACACCGATAACGAAAGCTTTCCCCGCCATGCCGGCCGGGGAGCGAGCACCAACGACAAGCATAACCGTGAGCACTACGACCGGGTGTTTTTAAATTATTTCACCAAACAACTCGGCACCATGGTGCGCAAGGGCAACTTCGAAAAGATCGCGATATTTGTACCAGCCGAAATCAAGAATTTGGTTTTGCAAAAACTGCCGCGGCACATTCTCGATAAAACCGAGATCATCGCTGGCAATGTTACAAAACTCCGCCCCTTACAACTGGTGCGCAAACTGGCAGATGAAGTTAAAACCACATCAGCAGAGTTGATTCCCAATTACGAGCTGAAGTACAGTTGATTTTCTTTTTTTCATTTTTTCCAAAAAAACCCGGGGGTTCGGCCTCGGGTTTTTTGTTGATGATAGATTTTCCAGTAGGTTATAGCGTGAACTCGCGCTATAACCTACTGGTTTTAAAATTCAACTGCTCATTTGCGAAATGGAAGAATTCAATTCGGCATAGTCTCCTGTAAGGGGCTAACATTTTTCAAAAGAATGAGTTATTTTTAGACGAGAACGGCACAGACCACCGATTGCTTCGCAAAAGGAGCGACTTTGCCACGGTGGAAATTATTTTACAATTGTATGTAGAAATACTTGAAGCAGTAATGAAGGTTCATTTTCTCATCATCTCAAAAATGAACCTAGCAAATACTTGTAAGGGCGCTGATTCTGGCAAAACAGGATTCTTGTACTTCAGCTCTACAATCTCGGCACTTGTAGGAGTGAGCGTCTTTATTTTACTGTACATCTCTGTTGGCATCGCCTGCTCGTCACAATAGGTTATAACTGCTAAATAATCGTAAAATTCCGGTTCAGCAAACACTATTCGACTAATCTTTAAGCTATCGCGATCGATATAGAATTCTAAGTCACTTATCATCTGCTGAGAAACCCCAACAGTTTCCATCATAACATTCTTATGGTTAGAAAGCTCACAGCTCTCTAAGTACTTATTAAATTTTGTGTTCATCAAATTGAGCATGCCTTCAAAATCATTTCGCATTTGTTCACGCAATAGTCGCCCCTCAAAAACGATATGCCAATATCTTTTTTCATCAATCTCTAGTTTTTCTGCACCGTGATAATGCTGATATAAATGGTTGCTTAGAAGCTCGGTTTTAAAAAGAAAATTTCTCTGTTCCCACTCATGCTTTAGTAGCGGAAAATCATAGCCAATATCAACGAAAGGGCTATTCGGTGTCCATCTTATTTCTTGGACGTCATCCAGACGCCGATTGTCGTTATCGATAATCTTATTTCCCTCTGCATCCGTCTCCCACGCCTCTACAACTTCTGATACCCCATCGCTTGTGTATATCAACGTATCTAAGTCTGAGTAGCTAAACTGCATTAAGTTTCGATTCAGTATAAAAAGTGGATAGAAGTGACGGGCGATAATAAACAAAAGTATGCTTAAACCAAGTATGAGAAGTAGCATAACGCAGACAACTTTGTTTTTTCGAGTTTTTAATAGACCGTGTATCATTTGGGTTTTGATAAAAAATGTAATCACTACAAGCTCGTCCAAGTCTTTTCGCATTATGTCTCTTGTTTAACCTAGCATCAACATATAACGATTGATGTTGCAGGTGTTTTGGACGTTTACAGAACTTAAGAGAGCAGGGTTCAAGTCAACTGCTAAAATTTCTTAATACATTGGGTGATGAGTTATTTTGCAGTTTAATGCGTAAAGACTTGATTCAGCTCTTCGCTGTAAAAGTAAACATTCCCCTACTTCACCACCCGCAATGCATTCCACCACTTCTTACCAATCTCATCAGCCGAAAACTTGCCAAGGTTTGGAATAACAAGCTCATCTCCGCCGACTTCACCAATAATCGTAAATGGCAAGTTCAGCTTTTCGGCGGCATCTTGCAGTTCGTCGAGCAAATTTGGAGCGATTTCGGCTACCACCGCCACATCTTCGCTAAAGAGTTCTTCAAGCGGATACTGAGCATTGATCGTAGCACCAACTCCCCCACCGGCTGACATTTTGGTAAGCGTGGCGGCAAGCCCTCCTTCGGCGATTACAGCCGCCGAAGCAAAGTTGATTTCTGAACCGGTGAGCAGTTCGGCAATGCTCTTGATGGTTTGCGAGTCGCAAAGCGGAAGCTTTTTGCCAAGTGATTGATTGGTGATTCGGAGTATTTCCGATCCGCCGAGATTACCGCTCACCTCACCGAGGAGCACCAAGACATTTCCCTCTTTTTGAAAATGATTTTTGCGCGGAGCAACTGCCAGGTCGATTTTGCCAACCGCACCGATGATCGACGACGGGCTGACCGAGCCGTTCGGCGAATGGTTGTAAAGCGAGACATTGCCCGAAACAATGGGGATGTTAAGGTCATTGCAGATTTCTGAAAGCCCATGAACGCCATCGACCAGTTCTTGCATTTGGTCGGGTACTTCGGGGTTGCCGTAGTTGAGGCAGTCGGTAATGGCGAGGGTTTTGCCGCCAGCCGCGGCGTTTTTTAATACCGCTTGGGCAACCGCAAGTCTTGCCTGATGCGTTGCCGATAGCCGACCGATTCGTGCCGGCCCGGCAACTGCGATTGTTGAACACATTTTTTGTTCTTTCTCGTCTAACTCATCAAAATCTCGCAACGGCAAAAACACCGCCGCTTCGGACTCGTCGCGCATAAGTACGGTGTTACCCTGTACCGTTTGGTCGTAGGTTTCGGTAAACGGGCGGCGGCTACAAATATTCTCGCTCGTAACCAATTGCCAAAACAGCTCCTCGCTGCTACCAACAGTAAGTTCTTCTGGTGAAGCGTTATTTGTTTTCGGTGCATGTGGTCGATCTACCACGATGCCTTCGGTGATATCGAGCGCTTTGGCATGGCACACTTTTTGATCTTGATACGTTGCGGTGTATACGCCATTAGCGGTAACTTTGCCGATTACCGAAGCACGGGCGCCGTTCGATACCCCCGGAAAATCCCAATCGGTATTGAAATGCTCCATAATCGTTTCGGTGAGATTGGGTGGCACAGCAAAGCAAAATCGCTCTTGTGTTTCGGCGCAAAGAATCACCGATGCCGGCAGTTGGCTTTCGGCAACATGGATTTTCTCGACATCGACCTCGGCGCCGAATCCTT
>CAZOZW010000056.1:0-11962 GCA_964584385.1 uncultured Candidatus Peribacteria bacterium | reverse complement strand
AGCCAAAAACATGAACCAGCGCATATCGCGGTATTTTTCGGTAAAGCCGGGGCATTCTTTTTCAATAATCTCTTGCGCGATGTAATCGCGCGATTCGGGCGCTAAATATAGCTCACCAAAGCGCACGCCAGTGGCACGTTCTATTTTTGAAAGTGAGTTCACGCGCAAAGTTCGTTTGCGTGCGCGCCGCACCTGTACAATGCTTTTCTTGCCCGGAAAAAACGGTGCATACACCTCATCGGTGAGAATGATCGAGTTATGATGTTCGGCGATATCGGCGATTTGCTCGAGTACGGCATCTTCTAGCGGGAACCCGGTAGGGTTGTTCGGATCGATCATGATGATCGCTTTGATGCGTTTTTCGCTGTGCATTGCCTCTTGAACACTTTTGGTATCGACCTTACCGGTTTCGGCATCGATCGAAATACTGATCAGGTTCAATTCGCGATCTTCGATAAATTGTGTGTACGGAGCATAAACAGGTGAGATCATCAGTACCGTATCGCCACTTTTAAGATAGCCGATGCCCTCATGCCCCAGCCCCTTGAAGAACATCGCTACGCCTTGCGAAGCCCCGTTGAGGATTACGATATCTTCAAAACTGACCGGAAACTGAAAATCATCGGCACACTCTTCGGCAACCGCCATGCGCACTAGCATTTCACCCCAGCTATTCGGGTACCTGCCACCCGAAGGAATTGAGAATTTAAAGAGATCGTAGAGGATTTCGAACTTCGATTTTGGAAAGCCCTGATTTTTGCAGATGCGTTCGCACTCCGCTAAAAAATATGCCAGATCGGCGATCAGCTCTTTAGCGATTGCCGGGGTGTAGGTTTCACGCGCGATTTTTTCGAGATCGGAAACAATATCGGGGTGGCTCTCGGTGGTAGCGTTGCCAAAATGTTCGTCGGTTTGGTTATTGTTGAGCACTGTATCGACCATCAGTAAAAACGAATAAAAGCGCCGACTACGCGTACTCGGCGCAAAACCGTATCCCGGTTCGCCTTGTGAGATATCGAGCACATTTACCTCGCCATGCTTAGTGGCAGCCCTACGGCGCAATGCGCGAAACGCCAAGAATGGTGGTGTTTTATGTACGTCCCAACCCCAATTGTTGTCTAAAAACTTCATAAGTCGTTTCTTTATTGTAGAAGATGCAAAGATATTGCAGAAAATCTACGGTGTCGTCAAATGGAGCGCGTGCGTGGTAAAGGGAGTAAAGCGATTGAATCGACAACAAAAAGAACAACTCTCCCATCTATGATTTTGATTCATCAAGATTTCACTGAGATATTTTAATAATATGCACATTATGATCTATATTTTGTACGTTTTTGTACTTTTTAAAGTTCTGCTTGAAATTATATGAATCTATGATGTTACTACTTTTGCTTGTATTAAAAACACTTTTAATCTTGTAATCAAATAAAACACCAGAATCGTTCTTTTACATTTTTTGTTCATTATGAACATTTTTTTGTACATTTTATATTTTTATATCTCAACTACTTGCCCCATGCTGCCTCTGCATGCCACAATACTACTTGTATATATCAACCAATGAACGACGCGTCTTATCATTTGCAATGTACGGTCTGCGACAGCGTATGGAGCGAATCCGAAACCTGTACTGTTTGTAAAAAGTGCAATAATGCACTCGAAGTGATCATGAATCTCGATTTGATCAAAACTAATCTCAATCGCTTTGCCCTAGAACACACTCCCCTTTCGGCGGCGAAGTATCTCGATTTTTATCCGATTCGCGATCGACGCAAAACCGTCACTCTTTCAGAAGGCAACACTCCGCTCTATAAAACGAATAGCATTGGTAAAAAGCTCGGCTTACCGAATTTGTACGTAAAAAACGAAGGCGCCAATCCCACAGGGGTTTTTAAAGACCGTGGCAGCTTGGTTGAGATCACAAAAGCGGTAGAACTAGGAGCAAAAGCAGTATGCGTCGCCAGTACCGGGAACATGGCGGCTTCGGTGGCGGCCTATTCGAGCAGTGCCGGAATCCCCTGCTACATCTTCGTTCCCGAAGGAACCCCGATCGGCAAGCTCTCGCAAACACTCAGTTATGGCGGCAAGTTATTACAGGTACGCGGCAGCTATGTCGATTGCGTAAAACTGAGCGAAGAGATGGCACAAAAGAATAATTTCTACCTTGCAGGCGACTACGCCTTTCGCGAGCAAGGGGCGAAATCAACCGCATTTGAGATCATCGAACAGCTCCACTGGCAAGTACCCGATGTAGTATTGGTACCGGTTGGTTGCGGTACGAATTTAAGCGGGATATGGAAAGGATTTTGGGAATTTTATCAGATCGGACTCGTTGAAAAACTGCCGCGGATAATAGCCGTGCAACCAAGCGGCTGCGACACCATTTGCAACGCCTTTGCCCAAAAGCAAGACCGGGCAACCATTGTCGATCGACCAAAAACCATCGCCAGCGCGGTTGGCATTGGCGCCCCGCTCGACGACGTAAAATGCTTGCGAGCTTTAAAAGAGAGTAAAGGCGGCTCATGTACAATTGATGACGATGCGATTCTGCGCGCCCAGCAAGAGCTTTCGCAATTAGAAGCGATCTTCACCGAACCCTCTGGGGCGATTCCGATTGCCGTATTACCAAAGCTGATTGCCGATGGCACCATCGCTCCGATTGAGACCGTGGTTTGCGTGGCTACTGGTACCGGACTAAAAGACCCAAAAGCAGCTATCGCCGGCTTTTCCGAAGCTCCTTCGCTCGATGCCGATATCGAAGCGATAGAGCATTACCTGAAAACCGGTGTTCCTTCGGTAAAAAGCCAAGAATCGGGCATGTCGAATACCGCACTGCTTACCGAATTACCGAGCAAACCAGATCTTCAACATTTGATCGAAACCGAATACAACTACCATACCGATGAGAAGGTGCTCGAAAGCGTTTCGCAAGAAGCCGAAATACTCTTACGACGCGGGAAGCGAATATCGAGAGCCGATCTTTTGAGCATTCTCGAAGAATCGATTGAAAATACTTCGATTCCCACTTCCCCACTGCAAATCATCGATTTTAATCTCACCGATTCACATAATCAAAACCCCGAGGGCGCCATTACCGTTCTGTTTAAAGAAACTAAACTCAGTGCAACCGCAAGCGGCGTTGGCCCGGTTGATGCCTTGATCACCGCTTTAAAAACGGCAATTACCGGCAAAACGGATTTTTGGCCGAAATTACAAGATTTTACCGTGGATGTCGTGACCAGCCGAGAGAATGCGCTGGTGAAAGTAAGGATGGAACTCTGCGATGTAAACGAAAATTGTATTGCTGCCAAGGCGAGCAGCCCCGATATTATCATGGCATCGGTCAATGCCTTTGTGAAAGGCTACAACCTGCTCTACAAAAAGCATCACGAAAAGTAAAAACCGCCCTTGTTTGGGGGCGGTTCTTCTGTATTCTTAATCGTGATGATTTAGAGCGAACCGGCTACAAAACCGTTGCTCGCTTGGGCTTTTAAGTAATCAACTGTTTCTGTCGGAATCACCGGAAGCGATTGTGCACTACACGCCCCTTTTGGTTCGAACAGCAACTGGGCAAAGTCTGTTTTTTCGCCATTCAGGCTCCAGCCAAGCAACTCGTTCACTCGAACCGGATCGGCCAATTGCAGTTCAAACGGCATTGGTGCACCATCGACGATGATCGCCAATTCTTTTTTCAAGGCAGCGACTTGGTTCTCGTTAAGACCCAATTGATCTTCGAACGACATTGCGTACTCATTCAGCATTTCGGGGTCGATGCACGAGCTTGCCACCGTTTTGATCGGCAGGGTTTTGATCAGTTGGTATTCAAAAACAACTTCAGCCTTCTCTCCTGCTTCAACCAACCAGCCGCCATCGGCATTGAACAAGTAGTTCGCATAGCTAAGGGTTGCCGAAGTAAAGCTTGGTGCAAGCACTGTGTCTTCATCAGCCTCTACTACTACAATCGGATCAGCCCCACGCGGCCGTGAGCGGAAAAAATTTGAAAGTCCGCTGCCATCGCTGCCAATGGTTCTCGGTCGTCGTTCATCATCGTTTGCGCCCCCTTCGTTTTCACCACCATTGCCGTCATCGCCCATTCCCGGCATATCATCAAAATTAAAATTCGAATTTCCGGGTAAGCCATCAAGCATCGAGGGCAAGCTTCCACCGGGCAGATTATTGGCAACATTCGCACTATTACAACCAATCTCCGGACCATCATCGGCATCGACGTTATCTGGCGCTTCCATAAACACATTATAATATTCGTTCATGCCGGCATCGCCTGTCCAAAGATTTAAAATATCGACAAAGTCTTGCGCCCATGTTGCTTCTGTACTAAACCCGAGCGATTTTGGGTCGGCATCGATACCGGGGAACAGCATTTTGATAACATCTGTTTCAGGGAGTACTATTTGCTCATCGGTGTTAAGCGCTTGTTCGATCTGAGAAATAATCAGATCAGCCGCTTCGCTACGTGCCGGCGCAGATTCGATCGAGATCAAAAGTGTCTTGATCGCATTCAACAGATCAACAGTCGGTCCGGCATCACCGGATGTCATCAGTGCCTGTATGCTTTGTGCCGTAATATCTCCGAGGGGACGCGGAGCATCGCCCTGCTCCCCCATCACCAATCGCTTAATGGTTTCAATGTACACTGTGTAAGTGGCATAATCATCGAGGTTGTCGGTGACAGATTGGTCGATTTCGTTTGCAGCGGCAAAGGTATAAAATGTTCTCTTATGGAGTTTTGCAATATGAATCGTTTCGGCGGTGGTGTTTTGCAAAGATCCTTCAGGAAAGGTAAATGCCGATTTCGCCACCTTGGGATATAGATCGGGTTGGATTGTGGTTCCGAGCCAATATGGTGAGTCTTGGCACATTTTTTGGCAGCCGTCTTTCGAGCCGTCATTCACCGGTTGCACACGCACCGTTACCCGCGTTGGTATTCGGTTGGTACCAATATGATAATTCTGATTCGTATCATCATCGACTTGTTGATCCCAGCTGTCTTCTAATTTGGTATAGGCATCGATCATCATCTCTTCACCAATATTCGCCCATAGCATTCGCGCATGGATCGGAAACACCGATCGACTTTCGGCATCTGCCGGATTTGCCTGAAAACAAGTGCCGGCAGCCGGTTTTTGCAAAGAACCCTTCTCATCAATCACCGGGCTAAAAAGAAAAAATTGTAAATCTTTCCCTTCTTGTCCGGTTATCATTATCTCTGCCGGTTCATCTTCACTTATCTCGATAACATTTGGGAGTTCGGGTGAAAGAATAGCTCGTTGCCACATACTGCCATCGGGCATATGGATGAGATATTGTTCGTTCCAATCGGCATCATCGGCGACCACAGATGTAAGATCGACCTCGCAGTTCGCACCAAGCGTAGCCAAAGCGGATGTCGGCGCAAAAACAAGCAAGAACAACGGGAGGATGAGTACTTTTTTCATATGAAAAGATAAATTTTGATATTTGTTTATATATATTTTACATGTAAATACATTTTTATGCAATACCTTACCATTTGCTTTACCGCAGTTTAATAATAGCTGACCACAAAAAAAGCCGCCTGAGAATGAGGCGACTTTTTTAAGAATTGATCAAAACAATTAGTTTATTGTAAGCGCGTTAGAGATCTCAACCACTGAAGGGTCTTGTTTACGATCGATCACGTTTCCGTTTTGATCTAAAAACACAACAGTCGTCTGACTGGTAACCGAATATTCGGCTCGCAGGTCTTCAGCTGAATCAAAATCGACACGATAGATTACAGCATCGTTTGGCAAGTCACCGAGTTCTGAGCTTAACTCACCATCGAGTTTTACACATTGCGGACACCAAGCAGCATGAAAGAACAATGCAACCGGCTTGCTGCCTTTGGCCTCATTAAAGGCTTCACGCGAAAATGCGGTGTATTCAACCGGGAACAAAACGTTTGACGAAGATGTATCTTCTTCAGTATCGCCTTCGGTCTCGCCCGAAACCTCACCTTCGGCTTCTGTACTACCATCAGCTCCCATCGACGCATCAGTCTCCATTTCACCACCCATCTCTTCTTCCATTGGAGTGTCGATCGAGTCATCCCCTTCGGTTTCCATTTCTTCATCCATCTCCATATCGTTTTCTTCCTCGTCGCTGTACATCGAAACGGCGAGTTGATAGATCATCTCTGCCATATCGCCGCGAGTGATGTTGTAGTTGATATCGTTCCCGATATTAGCGATAAGATTCATCTCAGCCGCCGTAGCAACGTATTCTTCGTACCACTGAGTTCCGGCATTTGCCGAAGTATCGATATCAAACGCTTCAAGCAACACTTTTGCCGACTCGGCAAGCGTGATGTTCTCTTGACCTCGAAATGTCCCGTCACCGTATCCGTTCACAACACCGCTCGATCTTGCCATACAAACATAAGGCGAGAACCATTGGTCTTGCGGAACATCGGGGAAGGCATTTTCGGCAATATCACAGTTGGCGATTGCCTCGGCATCCATCCGTGCTTCGATCAATATCTTTACAAAATCGTAACGGTTGATCGCGGTTTCGGGCTGGTATGAACCATCGACGTAGCCTTGTACAAAACCGTTATCTTTGACGTATTCGATCGCGTCAAAGAATTCGTGCTCTACAGAAACGTCGGTAAACAATTCGGCAGATGTCTCGACCTGTGCATTCGCGACAGGCACAATGCTCACTGCAAACAGCAGGGCAAAGAAGAAGTTCTTCATGATTTATGAAAAAATAAAATTCAAACGAGCTCATTTAAGCCTAATTGAGAATCATTGTCAAAAAAACTATAGTGTGTTTGTTTTCAGTTGCGGAATTTTGCTGAAAAGCCGCAAAAACACTTGTTCGATGCGCAATTTGAACATGTCGATCTTGTCGGTTGTAAGTGGCACTTTCCCACGCTTCGAATCGAAATCAAGATGTAATATCGATTGATGAGCCGAGAAGAGATCTGGCAGTGCAAAATTTCGCGCCACCTCTTTCAGCTTATTGAACACAAATGGGTGGATCTTAGCATCAGCGGCGGTTTTTCCGGCATCGAGCGTAAGTTTGACCAGCAAAAGCTGTCGAATAGTAGGTACAATATCACGCGCGACAATCGCTTGCGGCGCATCTCCGGCATTGCAGAGCTCATCGAACGTATCAAGAATACGTTTGATGTTTTGTGATTGTACCGCATTGCTAAAGGCAAAATTCATCATTTCGTTGGTCGGTACACACACCAGTTCGATCAATTCGGGGGTGATGTGTCGCTTGCCACTTAAAAGAGCCAATTTTTTAATCTCGTTATGTAACTTCCACGGATCATCGCCACAGTAATCAACCAAAAAACGCGCCGCCTCACCTTTTACCATACCCTTCGATTCCTGGTCGACCCAAGCGACAGCCGCCTGCTTGCCGGCAGGCGAAAGACTGCCCGAATGCGATTTTTCCCAAGCGGTGAATTCGTGCACTTTACCAACGATCTTGATCAATTGCTTGTACGCGCTCATCCGTTTATCGGGCTTTGGTACGATGCAAATCACCACCGTGTCATCATCGAGCTGCTTTAACGCAGCGATTAATGCCTCGAACTCCGTTTTCTTTTGCGCACTCGGCGCTCTCCCTCCGGCAGGTGGCGGAAAGTTCGAAAGAAAGAAGATGCGTTTTCCGTCACCAAAAAACGGCGGTGAGTTCATCTCACCGAGAATCTCACCGATCGGTCGCTCAATCACATCGACATCGGAAACATTGAATTCACCGTATTTTTCGAGCGCCTTCGCCTGCCACGCCCGGCGGAACCGCTGTAATTCGAATGTATTCTCGCCGGTTAGCAAAAAGAGATTCGCCTTTTTTTGTGCCGCTTGCTTCATCAAATTCTAGTATTGCCGATTTAGCAAAGGGATTCAAACTGAATTATTGCAGAGTCGGATTCAGGCATCGCAGCTGTAGTGAACGTGTAGGCTCAGGGTTACATTATAAGCAGCCCCGGTTCACTGGGGTAGACAAATCTGTGATAGACGACAAATCGAAACACTTACAAAAATTTTAAAAAAGAGTATAATTTCAATAATTAAGCATACATTTTCTCTCTATTAAACGGATGAACATGAATACCCCGATCATTCTGACCAACTTTAAAACCTATGAAAGCGCAACCGGCTCGTGTGCGCTCACATTGAGCCAAGCCCATTACGAAGCGATGGAAAAAACCGGCGTGCAATTTGCCGTTGCCCCGCAGAATATCGACCTGGCAACGATTGCTGCCAATGTGAACATCCCGGTGTTTGCTCAGCACAGCGACGGAGTCGATTACGGATCGCATACCGGATGGGTGCTACCGCAATCACTAAAAAACGCTGGCGCGATCGGAGTGATTTTAAACCACAGCGAACACCGCTTTACCGATCGCAAAAAGTTTGAAGCCGCTGTTATCGCCGCCAAAAAAGCCGGCTTAAGCGTATGTATTTGCGCCGAAGACGCCAAAGAAGGCGAAGAATTCGCCCGCGCCTTTAAGCCCGATTTTATCGCCGTAGAACCACCCGAACTGATCGGTGGTGACATTTCGGTCTCAACCGCAAAGCCCGAACTCATCACCGAAGCGATTGAGTTGATCGGTGACGACAGCAAAGTATTGGTGGGAGCCGGGGTAAAAAACAGGAAAGATGTTGAGATCGCCCTCAGGCTCGGTGCTTGTGGTGTGCTACTCGCCAGTGGCGTAACCAAAGCCGAAAACCCGTTAGATGTCCTTTTGGATTTGGCAGAGGGAGTGAAGTAAATATCTAGAATAACATACTGCATGTTATTTTTGTGAAAGACTCATCGGTAAAATTCATCATAGGATACTCTGGCACTAAAAGACCCCAGTTTTTTCGGATGGATAATGGGTGGGGAAAAATACCGAGGTCTCTTAAGCGTGTTCCTGTAATACTAAAGCGCATCCTCGTCACGTCATTGGGGCCGGTTGACATTCACTAGTTATGCATCTGCAAGTGGAGGTTCCGCTTGCGGGCAGGGTCATTCCCGCTTGCGACGGGAATCGGCACGAAGTCATTTTTTTTGAAGTCTTAGAATTTTAACACGGGAATGTATTCCGCAATTCCAGTAGGTTATAGCGTTGTTTCACGCTATAGTCTCCTTTTTTCATTCATCGGGATAATAACCACATAGCTATTTAGACACCGCCAGACCCCGGTATTTTTGCGTCTTCATGATAGATATGTTGTTGCTTGAGTATCGATAAACATAATTGTCTACAAAAAACCGGGGAAGCAGATTATAACGATTACTTATTCAGAGGCGTAACATGTTGTTCTTTTTCATGGACTGAACTAAGCTAGCTTCTTGATTCGCTTCCCCGGTTTTTTCGGGTGGATAAAGGGTGGGGAAAAATACCGGGGTCTCTTAAGCGCAACTATAAATCAACATTGTAATTGCCAAACTTCGATTACGGACACCGCCTAATACACTGAGAAATAAACAAGGATCAGCAATTCTATTTACAATGGGAAGTTTGCTTTGAATTGCGAATCAAGATAAAATATAGTAAAATACAAAGAAATATAAATATAAAATGATTCGACTCATCATCTCAATCCTCGAAAAAATCGAAAAGCATACAAGCCTTAAAAACAAATCGCATACTTTACCATGGATTTTAACATTGCTCAGTGGCGGAGCAACCATATGGATATTGTCTTACTTTGAATATGAATTTCGTCACGAAACCAACATTTTAAATGATTACTTTCTCGCACCGATTGCCCTCATCACTTTTATTGGAATGATGGTTGTTTGTGCGATTAAAAATATCAACCCGTACCAAATCACGTATCGGTATTTTATCCCGATTGTTTCTGGCACTATTTTTTTAGCTCTATTCTTTATTGCGATAGAACAACATGACTACGATTCGTATGACTTCTTCGTCAAGCACATCATTATCAGCAGTTTTCTCGGAATGGCGGTACTATTGATTATCCATCCGATCTTCAGCCTTCTGCACATGCGCCTTCCAAAACCTCTAAAACTAATTTTTCGATGGTTAACTAATGCTTACCTTAATTCGCTGCTCATCCTTTCAATAATCGCGATTTTTGCCTTTTTACCACTTCTGTCGGAACTGCTTCGTGATTTTCGATACGCAGACGAATCAGTCAGATTCTTATCTTCGGTGTTTCTACCGATATTCTTAATTTGGATATGTCTATTACCTTTGATTCGTTTTTGCGATATCTTCAATTCCGACTTGCCTCGAAGTAGTGGTATAAAAAAGATGATATTTAGCTTTCTCTCTTATTTTACTCTGGTATTGATCTTTCCGATTGCTCCATTTGCGGCAGACCATTTCGCAGAGAACAGGATTGAAAAAGCTGAAAGTATTATAGATGAAAATGGCTACACAAAAGCCGGATTATTGGATGCAAAAAACATTATTTGGCTGAAAGGTGCGTTTTGGCGTCAATACGAAAATGGCAATCTTAGATATGGCGAATTATTCTCAAAAATTTTCGATCAACCATTCGAAGAAGCATTCTTGCATCGCTTTTCAGAAGAGGACGCTCAGCGTATTGAACGAAGAAACGCAACCAGTGCTGCTGGTATTTTAACGCAAAACGAATTCGCAAAGGTGAATCTTGCTTTTGCCGAATATGAAAACCAGTATCTAAAAGAACTTTCAGCAGTTGAAACCATAGCAACATACAATTTTCAGAACACAACCAATCAACAGCAAGAAGTAGTGATAGAATTCGAACTCCCAACTAAGAATAGCGTTATAACCGACTTAAAACTCGGGCTAGAGCTTGACCTGCAAGGCCAGGTTGCCGCACGTAATGCCGCCCAAAAGGTCTATCAAGATAGTCTGCGACGGCGTATCGATCCTGCCTTACTCCAAAAAACAGGACCTCGCTCGTACCGCTTACGGGTTTTTCCGGTGCAAGGAACAAACGACCGCAAAACGCAAGGACGTCAGAAAGTACAATTTACTTTTTTAACACCATATACTCAGAAGCACACAGCACTTACGCTTGCTCCGCAACTGAAATCGCGTAATCTTCGTCTTAACGAAGCCACCGAAATTAAAGTTACATTCGAAAAAGATCAAAAGATCGCTCACCGTCTTGCACTTTCTGGGGTAGAGCAAGATTTTTTTGCCAAACCGTACACCATCCCCTACCAAAAAGAGCATCCGGCAGCTTCTTGGTGCCCAAACGATGAACTTCTGTTCGATTTGCCAGATAGATCAATACCGAGTGATGAAACCCCTACCATCCGCATATTTTTCGATGTCTCGGCAAGTGTTGCGCAAAACAAGAATGCCAGCAAATTATACCGTCAAATCACCAAAGAATTCGAACCATATAGAACCCATCTTCACACATATAATTTCGACGTATACGAACAAGCAACCCTTAAAAACTTAGATTTTTGGGGGTACTCAAACACCAACAATCTGGTACAGTATATCGAACGATTTGCAGGCTCTAATGATTATATTGTTATCATTACCGATGATGACCCCTTTGAATATACCGAAGACAAAACCAGTACCTCAAAAGACATCGCCTATAAAAAATTCTCAAATAACTCAGTATCACTGATCAACATCGGATCGGACATAAAAACCTATCAAGATGAATTAATGATGCTAATGCTTGCCACCGATGGTGATTCATACCGGATCAACAACAAATCAGAAGTAGAAGGATTGGCGCAAAAGATCATCAAACCAAAGAATGAAACGGATGAGACGTGCCAAGCAATTGATAATGACGACCTTCAGACACAAGTCGATCGATTATTCGCACACAAGATCAGTCGTCGATTATTGACGCAAATCGAAAACGAAGAAAGCTGGCAAAACGCAGCACTTGAGCAAAACCAACTTGCCCACGACTTTGGCTTTGTAAACGTAATGAACTACCCCGCAGCGAGCTGACGGGGTATCTCCTCCCCTGTCAAAATAACC
>CAZOZW010000055.1:4619-12197 GCA_964584385.1 uncultured Candidatus Peribacteria bacterium | reverse complement strand
GATCGGCGGGATGCAGACATCGAAGATGCATTTACCGATGAGCCGGTGATAGCGCCCCCACCCCCACCACCACTCGATATGTGATCAGCGGTGAAAGGGCAGATTGTTATTAATACTGAGTGCCCGAAACATCGCCTCTAATAAGTTGATGCGGGCGAGGTCTTGCGTAAGGGTGATCCGCCCGAGCGAGAGTTTGTGATCTGCCATTTGCATCAATTCGCCCAAAAGCCCGTTGGCGCCGCCGATGAGAAAGACGATGGGGCGAGATTGTTCGACCTGCTTTTGAAAAAACGCAGCGAATTCGTGGGCGGTGAATTGTTTACCGGTTTCGCTGAGGGCGATGATAATCGCTCCTTGCGGGATTTTTTCTTTAATGCGCAGGGCTTCTTTTGTTTTTAGTTCGTCGACAGGTTTTTTATTGCTGATCTTTTCTTCTTTGACCTCAATAATCTCGAACCCGCCAAAGCGTTTGATGCGCTTTGTGTAATCGTTTTCGGCATCATTGAAATAGGGCTGTTTTATTTTACCGGGGGTGATGAGCAAAAGATTCATTCTGATTCATTTTTATTGTTGCGCTCCCACTTGCCCGGACCTACCGTGCCCCAGCTCGAAAGTGAGTGCCGCATTTCGCCCAACCCCTCGCTGATGCGTTTTCTTACCTCGCTCACTTTGGCGCCAATGTGGGCAATGCTCTTCTCAACGATGTTCGGTGATTCTGTTTTGGGTGAGATGCTCTGCGATTCTGGAGTTTTCATTATCCTTTAAAAAATTGTCCTATATTTTCTTGTATTCGCTTTGTTTTGTCAAACCAACAAAAACATGCCACAATTCCGGCGATTTTCTTCGATTGATACATTATGTCTTACCAGCAGCAAATCTTACAATCTACCGGGCACTTTGGCGGTTTTGGGGGCGCATATGTTTCTGAGATGCTGATTCCTGTGATGCACGAGCTTGCCGATGAATTCGAGAAGGCGATGGCAGATGAGCAGTTTTTGAACGATCTGAGATATTTGCAAACGAATTATGCCGGGCGCCCGACACCACTGTATTTTGCCGAAAATCTGACGAAAAAGATCGGCGGCGCAAACATCTACCTAAAAAATGAAGGCTTGATTCATACCGGGGCGCATAAGATGAATCATTGTTTGGGGCAGGGTTTGCTCGTAAAACGGATGGGGAAACAGCGGGTGATCGCCGAGACGGGGGCGGGGCAGCATGGGCTGGCAACGGCAACGATGTGTGCGATGCTTGGCTTAGAGTGTGTGGTGTACATGGGCGCGAAAGATGTTGATAAACAACGCCCGAATGTGTTTTACATCGAAAATTTAGGATCGACCGTGGTGCCGGTAACAAACGGCGGGCAGGTATTGCGCGATGCGATCAACGAAGCGATGCGCGACTTGGTGACGAATCCGGAATCGACGCATTATCTTTTAGGAACGGTATGCGGACCGCACCCCTACCCGAAGATGAATGCGGTGTTCCAATCGATCATCTCGCAAGAAATAAAACAACAATTTGCCGAGCAAACCGGCAAGCAAAACCCCGATGCGATTGTGGCTTGCGTTGGTGGGGGGAGTAACGCGATTGGCGCGTTTTTTGAGTTTTTGGATGATGACGTGCGGCTAGTTGGTGTTGAGGCGGGGGGTAAAGGAGTGACCGGCAACGACCATGCCGCGCGATTTGTAGAGGGCGAGCATGGCGGATCGGTGGGGGTGAGTGAGGGCATGAAATCGTACTTTTTACAGAATACCGAAGGGCAGATGCGCAATACGCATTCGATATCATCTGGCTTGGATTATTCGGGAGTGTCGCCGATACATGCTTGGCTAAAAGATGAAGGCCGCGTGGAATACGCCTTTGCCAAAGACGATGAGGTGATGAGTGCCTGGAAGATGCTGGCGCTAAATGAAGGGATTTTTCCCGCATTAGAGAGCGCCCATGCGGTAGCCGAAGGGGTGCGGTTGGCGAGTGAGATGACTGCCGAGCAATCGATCGTTATTAATGTTTCGGGGCGAGGGGATAAAGATTTGTTCATTACCACTAAAGAATTGGGTGATGAGAAGTTTGATGAGTTTTTGAAGAGGAGACTCGCTTGATTCTGACATCTGTTCATTTGTGATTGTGAGAAAGAGGGGATTCAGGATTTAAGATTTAGGATTCTAGAAAGGAAGAGGGGGTTACGAATGTTGAATTACGAATTACGATTCAATGCCATTCATCCTTTGCCGGAGCCAGACTTGCAGTCGGCTCTAGATGTTTTTGGCAAAACCGATGATATAGCGGCGTATTGCCATACGTCCTCGTTCATAAAAAATTTGCACTATTGAGAAATATGTGGAGCAGGGAGTCTTGCTTGTGATTTGCTCGAGAGGTTATGCGCCTTGTTGTTGTTTTAACGTTTGGTTCGACATTTCTGCTCCGGCGAGAGGCCGGACACGTGCTCCTGCGCAGAATTTGATGTGATTGCTTGTTTACGGCACAGTCCACCAATTGCTTCGCAAAAGGTGAGACTGTGCCGGGGTGGATATGAGGTGGCTTTTACAGTGTGCCAAACAGAAGAAACCGGCTACAAGCCGGTTCCAGCCAGAAGTCTTCAAAATCCAAGATTGCTGAAGGCTCGTTTCACCAATAAGCTCACACACTAACTCGTTGAAGATCGAATACCTGCAGGGCTTTTAATCCGTTTGTAAAAGGAGAGGCTTTGTGGTGGTGAGATTTAAGTTCGATTATTCGATGATTGGCGTAAATCGCTTCAATCCCGTTTAAAAATAAGACGTAATTTAAGCGCATAAAAAAACTCCGCGTTGCCGTGCTTGCCTTCAGTCACCGTTCCCTGAGAAAGCTAGGTGGGATAAACTATGACAACACCACGGTGAGGTCAAAAATTTGGTTCCCCTCAGGTAATTGAAAGAGAAATCGTGATCAGAAGAGGTAACGAACACTACAGAGCTTTTGTATTTCTATTCTTTCAAAACTGGATTATGGGTTCAAGTAAATAGCGTCTTTTTTTAGCAGAAACACATGAAAGACTATTGCGATGCGGTGAATTCTTGCCCGAGAATAGCGGTTGGCAGTTTTTTGCAAAAAGAGATTGCCCTGATCACAACCCTGCGGTATTAATAAGAAATGGGCTTAAAATTAGTGTAAAAAGTTGGATTATAATGCCGGAGAGATAGAGTACCGGTCCGGTGATGATCGGGATTTGAAAGACGAGATTAACCGCCAGAAGTGAAAAAAAGATGACTGCGCCGTGCATTTCTAAGAAGTTGCTAACCGGCGGCACGATCGATTTGGGCAAGATGCCGAGCAGAATACTGCCGCCATCGAGCGGGGGGAGTGGGATGAAATTGAACACTCCCAGAAAAACATTGATGTAGATGAAGGTCATAAAAAACTGATTTGCCAACAGTGGCAATTCGCCCAGAGTGTTCATTAAAACGCCGAATAGCAACATTCCCAGAAAGGCGAGCGCAAAATTCGCTCCCGGTCCGGCGAGGGAAACCAGTGCCATGTCGCGCCTGGGGTTTTCGAAGTATTCGGGGATGACCGGTACTGGCTTGCCCCAGCCGAATTGCATGATGATGATCGCCAATGTGCCGAATGGGTCTAGGTGCGCGCGCGGATCGAGCGTTAGGCGCCCATCGGTTTTGGCGGTGGGGTCGCCGAGCTTGTGTGCCATAAAGGCGTGCGCCGCTTCGTGAAACGACAGGGCGATTAAAAAAACGATTATGACTATGAGTAATTCGGTGAGATCGAATGAAAACATTTGACAGTGGAAAGGATTTGCGGGAAAATAGTGCGGCTTTCATTGTATGCATTTTTGATTCAACATGGCAAAAGTATGTCAACTCACTGGTAAAAAACCTTCTACAGGTCATAACGTTTCGCATTCGGTTCGCCGTACCAAGCGCCGATTTTTGCCAAACTTGCAGTACAAACGCATTTGGGATGAAGAGAGCAACTCATGGGTGCGGGTTCGCGTAAGTGCATCTGCCATGCGCACACTTGCCAAAGAGCCGAGCAAACACGAAGCAAAAAAGCTGCAACGCAAGCTGGAGAAAGCGAATTCGAAAAAATCTTAATGAACCTTTCATGGGTTTCATTGAGATTTAAGAATAATGATTTAAGATTCAGGAATCGCAAGCGGTTCCTTTTTTTTATTGCGTTGTAATCAGGTTTTCGGTGATGTTAGTACAATAAAGGGGATTGGAGCCCGAGATTTGAGGTCTCGGGTAGAGATAGCGAGAAAAAGATTTTTTTGAATGGAGATTAGAGGTTGGAGGTTGGAGATATTAGAAATGGGATGGGAGATGAGAGAGAGGGTGAGATTTAAGATTTATGAATTAAGAATTAGGATTTTAATTGGTTCTGTAGGGGTGTATGACCGTAACCTTTATTCATTTTATCATCATGCGCAATTGGCTTGAGCACTTTTGAAAAACATCTTGAGCAAGGAGTCTGTTTCATCTGAAGTTACACAAGCTGGTGGTATGGCGGTTCTTAAGCCGATTTGTCCAGACATCCCGGCTTCGGCGAAGTGGAGTTTTGATTCATTGTGTGGCGCTTGTGTACCAACCTGTAAGTTGTTAGATTAAATACATGACCGAACTACAAATACATGAGCTGTTTGCTGTTGTGTGTGTGAGCGACATTGAACGAAGCACTGATTGGTACACCAGATTGATCGGTAGAGTTCCTGATGACCGACCAATGGACGGACTTGTTCAGTGGCGTAATATTACCGGAGCCGGACTGCAATTGGTTAGAAATACCGAGAAAGCAGGCAACAGCATGATCACTTTGGTGATTCCCAATATGAGTAAAACGCGGAGTGAATTAGAAGTACGCGGTTTGACACTCGAAGCTGATGTAAAAGGAGACTTTAGCATCATTGCCCAGATCAACGACCCGGATCACAATCGATTGACACTGGCAGAGCCGCCCAAAGGCTGATGATACGTTTCTTGTTCCGTGCCGATTCCCATCGGAGTGAGAATGACACCCCCAGGCTCCGCGCTGTTCCCGCGCGTCTCAAGCGAGGATGACCCCCTCCACTCGCGCCGGTTCGCGCGACTCAAGCGCGGATGAACCAATTAAGCCAAGACCTTGCTGTTCAAGCCCTGTCTGCAAGCGGTTTTCTTGTGAGAGTTTTGTTGCTGTTTAGCGGCATAGTTTTTCCAATTGCTTCGCAAAAGGAGAAGCGGTACAGCGGCGAAAATATCAACGCTTGTTCTGCTGTTTGATGAGACGCATTGCAATGCGTCTCTACGGTTGTGATAACATGGTTTTGATGCTGTTCGGTTTCTAAAAAAGAGGCATTGATGTGATAATCTGCGCTTTAACGCTTCCTTTTCTCACTTTGTGTAATGAAAGCTGCTTGCCGCTTTTACGGCAATGCGATAGAGTTTTTAGGCTCGCAAAATATGCGGAGAGGTGGCCGAGTGGTCGAAGGCGCACGCTTGGAAGGCGTGTGTAGCAGTAATGCTACCGAGGGTTCGAATCCCTCTCTCTCCGCCACAAATCAGAAGTGCCATGTATATTCGTGTGATGATTTAGTAATGGGATTCGAAAGGCGGAGCCCTTAGGGCGAGCCCGGGCAGGAGCCACGCAACGAACACAAGCCGCAGGCGCCGTGTGAGTTGACGTGAGCTGACGCCGAATCACTTTTGCAATGGCATTTGGAACTAGCTTATTTTTTTCTTATCTTCTTTATTAGAATACTCTTTCTTCTGAGTGTACATTGCAGCACCACTGTTCACGCCGATGGCAACGCCAGCATCAAGATTGCCGATTCCGACACCAAACATGAATCGAAAGGTGATCTGTGTGGCGAGGTGCGTTTCTGGTTTTTTGAGCTGTTTTTTGTTTCAGGCGTGAATTTTTTTTAGAAAGTTCATAGATATGTTCTTGAGTATATTCATTTAGCTTGGTTTCCCTTTATGTTCTCATTACACCATAGAAGGTAATATCCTAGTGATATATTTTCATTTGGATTTTTTTGAAAAGAAGGTTCTAAAAGGCAGTAGTAAACCTAAAACACTAAAAATGATTAATACTATTAGTGGCGTGAATAGCAACGATTGTGCCTGACTCGGAAGCTGGAAGCTAAGAAAAATCCAACCAGAAAAGAACAATGGAACAAACCAAAGAGAGTACCATGCCCATTTTTGCCCTGTTCTGTATGCAAAAATGGAAATGAGTATTAGGAAAAATCCAACTCCAACATCAGATAATCCTCCGCCAGTAAAATAGAAATTATATAAGCTAAAAAACATAGGGCTTGATGTTTTAAGTTCTTCTACTGTTTGACCACTAATCGTTTCAACCAATGCCGGATCTGTATTGTTTCCGAACATGTGAGGAATTCCGCCTGCAAAAATCATAACTCCTATGATGAGAAAGATCATCCATGCATATTTTTCGTGGAATTTTTCATTTGGTATTTTTTTCATATTTTATAAGTTAGCTATTAAATGTTTTATCGTGATGTACAACGTTTACCATAAAGTGCGCTTTAAATACAATTTATCGATTGTTGTAGGCTAATCTTTTCCGAAGCCTTCCTCGAAAAATGAGCAAAGCGATATTTTAAGAGGGAGATCTCAAATAGCCATTGTTAGACGAAGTCACACGTTCTTACCGGCAGTGTACAACGAGTGACGAGGATGAACAAGAGCGGTTATTGAGGATTATTCGCGACTGCTGCTCGGGTACGCCCCTGAACGATTTGGTCATACGATGTTTATTGCACTTCGACGGTTGTGCTGCACTGGGTTGCCGAGTTGTTCGCCCCTTCTACAAGCATCGTGTAGGTGGTGGTTTGTTGTGGTGTGACCCATTCGTAATTGCTCGGCAGAGAAACCTTGCCGATGCCGTTATCGATTTTTGCCTGTTCGGCTTGTTTCGTCCACCACCATAGCGCGGTGCCGGTGCCCTTTGGTATTACCTGTGGATCGGCTCCTATCTCGCAACGCGGCTGATCGGTCGCCGGGTCGAGCTCATCCAAAACGGCGGGTTCAGCAACCGTCACCGTTGTATTGCAAGTGATGATCGACTCATCTTCACCTTTTAGCGCAATCGTGTAGGTTGTCGTTTGGCTTGGGGTTACCCATTTGTAGTTGATGGGCAAGGGGATTTGACCGACTCCGTGATCCATCACCCCAAGCTTTGCGTTTGCGGTGTACCACCACAGGGAAGTGCCTTCTCCTTTTATAATCGATTCTGCCTCGGTGCCCATAACGCAAAGTGGGGGCTTGGGGGGCGCATTCGAGTCGATGACCGGGGTGCTCCGATCATCGGTTGGGGTTACCTCGAGTGTGTATTCGCAAAAGTTCTCTTTGCCGTTGGCATCGGTTACTGTGAGTCGGTAGGTGGTGGTTTGTTGCGGGGTGATCCAGGTCGATGAAACGAGATTATCCAGTTCGCCGACACCGCCGGAAATAGTGCCGCTGATGGCTGCTTCGGTCCACCACCACAGGGTGGTTCCGGTGCCTTGGGTGACCGAGACCGGGTCGGTGCCGATGGCACATTGCGCCTCGCTGTAGCCAAGACTGGGGCGCTTTGTTTGCCCCG